>NZ_SJPV01000012.1:0-237934 GCF_007860135.1 Novipirellula artificiosorum | reverse complement strand
GCTGTGTTGGTGATAGTCCAGTCCGACGTGATAGGTTATTTTCGACATTGCTCGTTGCTCCGAGTGAAATCAGGGGAAGTTAGATATCACTTGGTTTTACTCTGCAGCGAGCATTTCATCCCCATCTACGTTCGTTAATGACCCCGCGATGCTTAGGCTTTAGCCGACACGTAAAACCAGCGTTATTTCTTGCCGAGCGGAGGGTGTCGAAAGCTTAAAGCCCCTCTCCCGGCGCTGAGACGCCGACCTTTCCCAGTGGGAGAGGTAAATCTTGTAAGTCTTTATTGAATCGTGACAAATGCAGTGTATAGGTATCTATCCACCCCTGCCCGCTCAGCGGGAGGGGTCGAGCGCAGCAAGGGGGAGGGCCGGTATAGAAACAGTGCTGGAATTTCATGTTGTCATCGCAGCCTGTTTTCCCTCTCCCTCGCTTAGGCTCGACCTCTCCCAGAGGGAGAGGTAAATCTTGTAAGTCTTTATTGAATCGTGACAAATGCAGTGTTTAGGTATCCATCCACCCCTGCCCGCGCAGCGGGAGGGGTCGAGCGCAGCGAGGGGGAGGGCCGGTATAAAAACAGTGCTGGAATTTCATGTTGTAATCGCAGCCCGTTTTCCCTCTCCCTCGCTTAGGCTCGACCTCTCCCAGAGGGAGAGGTAAATCTTGTAAGTCTTTTTCAATCAACAACTTAAAAACTGCACGACCTCCTCAGCGGGAGGGGTAAATCTTGTATGTCTTTTTTAATTAACAACTTAACAACTGCACGACGTCTCGGGGCGAAAGGAAACCTATTCCCTTTCTTGAATCGTTAACTCCGACACGGAAGCCCCTACACTCTGGCTCCCCTCGCCCCACTTGTGGGGAGAGGGGCTGGGGGTGAGGGGGGCAACCATGTGGAATTGTCGCAAAACGCGGATCCGGCCAATACGTTCGCGCTGCCCTCGGCCCCCGCCGGGCTCAAACCGCCTGCCAAACCTTCCCACGTCATCTCACATCAGTTGCCGCCTGACATCTGACATCTGACATCTGACATCTGACATCTGGCATCTGGCATCCGCCACCTACAAACCCTGATCCGCCTTCTCCATCACGCCGTTGCCTTCGCTGCTGACCACTTCGGCTGCTCTCGGTTTTCGCATTTTCCCGATCCCGCGGCCTTCGACCACCACAGGTGCGGCGCGGTTCGAGCCACTGCGACGGTAATACTTGCCATTGCCCGATTTGCGTCGATGGTAACGACCGGTGTAGCGGCCGTAACGGTAATAGCCGTATCCTTTGTAGCCATCGCTCGCACCCGCTTCGTCCGAGTTGTTGATCACCACGCCCAGCACCTTCGCACCGACCGCTCGCAAGATGTTCACCGACTCATTCGCATTCGGTTTACTCTTACGTCGCACTCGTAATGTCAAAATCACGCCGTCCGTCATGCTGGCGGTGATGCTCGGGTCGGTAACCACCAACAACGGCGGCGTATCGATGATGATAAAGTCGTACTCTTCGCGGAGCATTTCCAATAATTCGCTCATTTCCGGCAACGTCAACGCTTCGGCCGGGTTCGCCGGAATCGGCCCGCTGGGCATGACCCGCAAGGTCGCCACAGGCGTTTGATGGCAGGCATCCTCGGGATCACACTCGCCGTTAAGCACATTGGTCAAGCCCATCTTATCTTGTAGGGCAAAGTTATCGGTAAATTGAGGACGACGAAGGTCACAATCGATCGCCAGAACCCGTTTACCACTCTGGGCGATCGAGCAGGCCAAGTTACCCGCAACGGTGGTTTTACCATCCCCCGGCAACGGGCTCGTGACCTGTACCACCTTGCCACCTTTGACCGACGCGGTGTCGAAGAAGACCGCCGTTCGACACGACCGAATCGCCTCGGCAGCGACCGACGCGGGATGGTGCAACACGCCAAGCGATTTGTCCAAATCCTTGTACGGATCGATCTCGCCCTCCTTCAATCGTTTTTGACGACCCTTGAAGAACGGCACGTGAGTCAACACGGGGACGCCCAACAATTCGGAAATCTCGTCCGGATCACGGAACGTGTTCGCGTTCTTCTCTAACAGCAATGCCACCCCGGAACCAAGCACCAAGCCTAAGAAGATTCCGATCCCCAAACACTTGATCAAAATGGGGCTGACCAGCATGGCCATCGACGGGGCCGTCAACTCGACGACTTGAGTGCCCCCTGTCTCTTCGGTCAAACTGACTCGAGCCCACTGCTCTTCCAATTGACTCATCAAGTCATACGTTTGTTCGATTTCGCGTTGCATCGCCGCGTCGTCTTGTTCGTCTTTCGCCAATTTGATCGCCTCCTGCTTCTCGTCTGCGATCTGCTTTTCAAGCTCGCCAATTTGGCTCTGCACTAAAGAAACCTCGGCGTTCGCAGCCACCAAAATCGCGTCAATCGCTTCCCTGGCTTGCTGTTCCGGATCAATCAATTCGATCCGGTTCTCTTGACGGATCTCTAACAGGCGATCGATTTGCTCGACAACGATTCGGCGAAGCTCGTCCTTCATCATCGTCAGTTCTTTGTCGAGATCACGGACGGTTGGGTGCTCGACACCGAACTGACTTGCAAACTTGTTCCGCTCGATCATCAGCGGGATCAACTGTTCGTCCAGTTGAAGCTGAGCCAGTTGTACGTCCTCTTCACGCAGTTGCTTTGCAGCGTCCTCGGAATCGTTCGGCATGTAAAGCTTGATGTTGAACAGCTGGCTAATCACAGCAACGGCGATCTCAGGATCGCTGGACTGGTCCGAGATGGACTGAACCGCTGCAGCCAAAACGGCTTTTTGTCGCATCTGTTCCACCATTTCGCTGCGGCGACCGGTCAAGAACAGTTGCCGTTCGCGATGCGGGTTGATCGCCACGCCATCATTGTTCCATACCAGCAGACGGTCTCGGCGGAAATCGCGATACTGGCGTTCCAATTCACTCAGTCTTGGATGTAGTTCCTCCATCGCGTCCGAGATCATATCAATCAACTCGCTACGTGAACTTTTGTGTCGTTCGTTAAAAAACGCCTGGAGCGCGTCGCTAAACGAATTGACGGCCGCTTCAGCCAATTCCGGATTGGTGTGCTGGAATCTTAGCACGGCGACCAACGAGGAAGCTGACCGGACATCGTCGATCTCGGACTCCAGTTCCATCGACTTATGTGCAACCGAAATGAACTCGGGCAACTTAGCTTCGATAGTCTGACCTTCGAATTCTTCGTGAAACGGTAACATCTGTGCATCGCGAAAAGCCATCGAAACCACCCGGTCGCTAAACAGTTGCGACTCCAAAATCTCAATGCTTGGCACACCGCCCACCAAATCGCCGGTCATCGTATCCAGAATCGCCGGTCGGTCCGATTCGACCATCAAGCGAGTTGCCGATTCAAAGGTTTCCGGCATTTTCAAGAAAACCAAGAAGCCGAGCACGGCACCACCGATCCCGGCCAAGATCACGGCCCATCGGTATCGCCACAGGGCGCCCAACAAGTCAGGCGAGTTGCCCTGGCCGCCACCATCGCCGCTTCGATCACTCATCGCGTAGTCCGCGCCCGAAATCGCAGGAGCTTTGGAGTACGTTAGACCGCGGTCATAGGATGTTTTCATAGTTGCAAGAGGTCACGAAGAGGAGTTTATCGGAAAAACACTCGGTCAAGGGAGCACGCCGCCAGCACGGCAGATTGGGGGGCTCGATCCACAGCGGAAGAGGGTGTGAAGCCCAGCCGAATCGCTGGAGCAAACCCCGCTGCAAATTGCCCAAAACGCTCCATCGGTGGACTGACGCTCTCTAGTTTACCGATCAACAGCGAATTGGGCTAGGAAAAGCGGCCGGGGAAAACAAGTTTCCCCACGCAATCGCAGCAAAACCAGCCAAATCGGCACATCCCGCAAAAAGCCGGACACTCCGGGGGAAGGCAGCTTTGCTGGAGTTCAGGCTTTAGCCGCAAGAATCAGATAACCGTCGCCAGACTACAGACTACAGCAAGAGCGCAAGAAGAGCCGGGCAGATATCCTGTGATTTGTCACCTGATGATCAACTCAATCCAATCCGTTGCTACCCAACAGTAGGGATCAGATCGGCCACGTTGAACCGTGTCTCGTCGGCAAACCCCAATTCAACCGCAAGGCCATCTTCAAGCCCTAATAGATTCGATTCCCGGTACTCGGCCCCGTCCGGGCCTCGAAACGCTTCGATTCGTCGCTGCTTTAGATTGACAATCCAATAAGCTGGGATGCCGGCCCGTGCATAGGCGGTCGCCTTGTAACGGTCGCGACCAAGCGAGGTTTCGGCGACTTCGATGACCAACGCCACCGAGGATCCTTGCGGGTGCTGCTGCAGATACGTCAGCGGAGTGCCACGAACCACTGCCAGATCAGGTTCCGGCTCACTCGCATCATCGAGAGTGATCGTACTTTGGATTCGGAGGAACCAACCATCGAGCAGATGCGGTCTTAGTTGTTGCTCGATCCAAGAAACGATGGCGTCGTGAACGGGTGAATGAACCATTTTTGATGAAATCACTCCGTCGATCAACTCAACGCGATCATCCTCGCGCAAGACCCCGACCTCAGCCAACTTGTGATACTCGGCGACCGAAAATCGCCTAGGCGATATCGTTGAGGGGTCACCGTCAGTCTTGATCGGAAAAGGAGTCGATGTCGACATGGACGTTCAAACCTAATGAAGGAATCAATCCCTCCATTGTAAGCAAGCGGTCATAGAACAGCAATTAGCGCTCAGGGGTCATGGGGCAGCGGTAAGATTTGCTGGAGTTCAGGCTTCAGCCGCACCAGTGCAAGATCACAGTCATTATTCGCCAGACGACAGCAAAACAAGATCGCCAAAAGCGAGCGTCCAGCTGAGGAACTCTTGGGGTATCGAAATACCGAGAATGACGACCACGCACGTGGTCACAGAAAGTAGCCGCCGGTCGAAGCACGCATCTGACCGCGAGAGCGGTCAAAGAAGGTAGCCGGGGGTCGAGCGAAGCGAAAACCCCCGGAAACGTGTCCATTCATCCAGCCACCGACCACGGAGTGGTCGCAGCGGGTAGCCCGGAGTTTCGCGAAGCACGCATCTGACCGCGAGAGCGGTCAAAGAAGGTAGCCGGGGGTCGAGCGAAGCGAAAACCCCCGGAAACGTGTCCATTCATCGAATCACCGACCACGGAGTGGTCGCAGAAACACCGGTGTGGCCTGCGACGCCCTTCGGGGTCGCTGTCTGGACGCGGTGGCGTTTTCCCCGGGTCCGCTCGCAGCGACCCGGGGCTACCCTCTTTGATGCCGTTGGCATCATGAATCAAACCGACGTCCTTCCGCATCAGCGAGCAGCGTGCCATTTTATAGATTCGCTGGCCTTCCCCCGACACAAATCAATTTGGACCGTCGGACAACAATTCATCCGCGCAAGTAATTTATCGCCCGACCCTGTCAGGGGTCGACGATCACGGATCGCTGACCGCTGACACCTGACCGCTGATTGCCCACACGCCTACTCAACCGCAACGCTAACGTTGTGCCCGTGTCGTTTTAGAAGAGCATGTTTGCGAGCGTTCTCAAGATCGCAGGCAACCATTTCGGCGCACATCTCCTCGACGCTGATTTCACATTCCCAACCGAGTTTCGCTTTCGCCTTCGCTGGATCCCCCAGCAAGGTTTCCACTTCCGCAGGACGAAAGTAGCGAGGATCGACGCGAACGATCACATCGCCAACGGCCACTGCCGGAGCTTTCGCGGCATCTACGATCTCCGTGACTTTCGCGATCTCATCGACGCCCTTACCTGAAAACTCCACGATCAACCCTGCTTCACCCGCTGACATCCGGACGAACTCGCGGACGCTGATTTGCTGTCCCGTGGCAATCACAAAATCCTCGGCCGTTTCTTGCTGCAGCATCATCCACTGCATCCGCACGTAGTCTTTCGCATGCCCCCAATCACGTAGCGAGTCCATATTCCCAAGGAACAGGCATTTCTCCAATCCCTGTGCGATATTCGCCAGCCCGCGAGTGATCTTGCGAGTGACGAACGTTTCACCGCGACGTGGAGATTCATGGTTAAACAGAATCCCGTTACAGGCATACATCCCATAGGATTCGCGGTAGTTCACTGTGATCCAGTAGGCGTACAGTTTCGCGCAGGCATAAGGCGATCGAGGGTAGAACGGAGTCGTTTCCCGTTGGGGGATCTCTTGGACCAATCCAAACAACTCGGAAGTGGACGCTTGATAGAAACGGGTCTTCTTTTCCAGCCCTAAGAACCGGATCGCCTCCAATAACCGCAGCGTACCGAGGCCGTCGACATCCGCCGTGTACTCAGGCGATTCGAACGACACCGCAACGTGCGATTGTGCGCCAAGATTGTAGACTTCGTCCGGCTGGACCTCATTGAGAATCCGGGTCAGGTTCGAAGTATCGGTCAGGTCGCCGTAATGCAATTTGAACCGAGCACCACGATCCGATCCCGTTTTCGCATCATGAGGGTCCTGGTAGATATGGTCGATACGTTCGGTATTAAACGAAGAGGCGCGACGTTTAATGCCATGCACCTCGTAGCCTTTCGAGAGCAGCAGTTCGGCAAGGTACGAGCCATCTTGACCGGTAATTCCGGTAATCAGGGCAGAAGGAGGTGAAGAAGGTTTAATGGGTCAGTCCTCAACGGGGAGAAAACTAAAGTAGATTCTGGCCAACAGCAAGTGCTGGTCATTGGAAAGGTAGCACGAAAAACGCGGCAGGATGGTGGGCGATGCGGATTTTTCCATGGCTCATCCGACGGAAGCGCGCGGAACCCAGACTCGAGGTTTTTTGGAGGTATGGCTCCGGTGTCCAATGATCTCTTAGAAAAGAGTGCCCCACGGACGGTCGTCCGCCGGGAACCGGTAGCACCCTTGGCGCACCGTCGACCGGGATATCCCTTGTCAAGTTGCACCTCTGCAGAGCTCCACTCCGTTTCTCCTGGAAACTACAAGATAACAAGTGAAAATAGCTCCTGCCAGCAATGATTGGACACCGGAGAGATGCCTCGAAAACCTCCTGCGCACGCTTCCGCCGGATGAGCCATTTTTTTCCATGGCAATTGTCCGTAGAGGCGAGGGGCATGATCCCGAAGTGGGATCAAAGAAGGTAGCCCGGGGTCGAGCGAAGCGAAAACCCAGGGGGACCGCGGACGCGAACGCTTCGACACGACCCCGAAGGGCGTCGCGGAGCCAACCACCGCGAGATCCAATACGGCGAAGCCGTTAAACTCCAAAGCCCAAGGTCGCGCAGCGCACCCTGGGTTAACGCAGCACACCAAACATCAAAACCTTGAAGAGGTTTTACAATACGACGCTTGTCGGACCCTTTCAGGGTTTCGGTCAAAAGGCGACAGGCGACAGGCGACAGAAAGCCAAGATCGCCTAAAGGCTAAACTCCAACACACGCTGGAGTTCAGGCTTTAGCCGCAAAAGAGTAGACAACAGACAACAGATGTCAGATCACAGTCACCAGCAAAGCAGGGTCGCCAAACGAGAGCGTCCTGCCTTGGCAGTCCCGTGAAGACGAATAATGACGACCGCGCATGTGGTCAAAGAAGGTAGCCCGGATTTTCGCGAAGCACGAATCTGACCGCAAACGCGGTCCAAGAAGGTAGCCGGGGGTCGAGCGAAGCGAAAACCCCCGGAAACGTGTCCATTCATCCAATCACCGACCACGGAGTGGTCGCAGAAGTTGTCCGAGGGTCGACGCGCAGCACGAATCTGACCGCAAGCGCGGTCAAAGAAGGTAGCCGGGGGTCGAGCCGAGCGAAAACCCCCGGAACCGTAGCCCGCCATCGAACCACCGACCACGGAGTGGTCGCAGAAGGTGTCCGGGGGTCGCCGCGAAGCACGAATCTGACCGCGAAAGCGATCAAAGAAGGTAGCCCGGGGTCGCTGCGAAGCGGCGCATGCGCGGATCCACGTAACAACCAACCGGCCCGACCCTGGAAGGGTCGAAGATCACGGACCGCTGCGACCCTGTCAGGGTCGGAAGGGGGAATTTTCCTCGTTGACCGTTGGTAGTGCTGCGATTAACCAACGGCTACTCTCTGCGACCCTGTCAGGATCAATCACCTGCCGATAGCTGTGACCGCTGACCGCTGATCGCCGCCAAAACCCGGATCAAGGAACGAGATCGATGTGTTTAGCCCGCACCCAACGATTCCGTTCTTACCCGAATCAAACGCAGTGGCTGATAAACCGACGAATCAGCCCCGTTTCGCTTTCTTCGGACCGAATCCCTAGCAGTTCGACCGCCAAGGGAATTGGGAATCCGCTGAGAACCTGGCTTTCGTTGATTTGGATGTAGGAACGGTTTTGCAATGTCCAAAGCGTGAGACCCCGTCCGTCATACCGCCACACTTCTGGGATTTCCATGGCCGCAAAGAGAGCGAGCTTATCAACGGCCGAACGGGTGATTTCAATTTCAATCACTAAATCCGGAGGCGGGTCGATGGAGAGGTCGACTTCTTCTTTACCAAGAATGACTGCCGCGTGCTCGATGTAATAGGATTCGTCCGCCTCAAAGCCACGCTGCAAATCACGCCGCCGAAACGTCGTCGACGCAGAGGAACGCATGTCGATCTCACGCAAGAGCGTAAACTGTTCAATCATTCGAGCCAGAAGCCTCTTTGCTGACTCGTGTGACAACATCGGAGACATGATTTCAAGCACTCCTTGGTCGTAAGTCATTCGCCCACGACTCCGCTTGGGCTCTTCGGTCAACGCGCAGTACGTTGCCCAGCTGATCGAGTCCAAAACAACTCGCTGCTCCGCAAGCGTGGATACCGTACTCATCAGGGTTTGCACTCCAACGGCGACTTCAATTGCGACAACCTAACGGGACAGCGCCCCGTTGTGGGCGATTTCCCAAAATGATCCGAATCAATCCCGGACTGAGCGTCTTGCCGCTGATAAAGTGACGCTGTCCAATTCACCATTGTACCAGACGACAGCTAGACACGATCGCCTAAAGGCTAAACTCCAACATGCGCTGGAGTCCAGGCTTCAGCCGCAAAGAAGCGAGATTACAGTCGTCAGACTACAGACTACAGCAAGAAGAAGGCAGATCCCAGTCACCAGATCTCAGACGACAGCAAGAGGGCAAGAAGAGCCGGGCAGAAAGTCAGATACCCCTGAAAGCTAACTGCCGAAAGCTGACGGCTGAAAGCTGCCACTTGACTGATTTTCCTGCTAACTGACATCTGACATCTGACCGACATCAAGAACTCTGTGTCACTCCGTGCTCTCTGTGGTAACCCCCAACTGACACAATTTCTTCAGTTCGCGTTGGACCGCCGAGAACGGAAACGCCCCCTTCGCGGCCGATCGCCAGTCATGATCCCGAAGTGGGATCAAAGAAGGTAGCCCGGGGTCGAGCGAAGCGGTAACCCCGGGGACCCGCCAACCAAACGACTCGACACGACCCCGAAGGGCGTCGCAGAGCCAGACGTCAGACCCCAGACGACTTAAGTCAGACTACAGACCGCGCCTCACGATCCCGAATTGGGATCAAAGAAGGGAGCCCGGGGTCGCTGCGAAGCGGCGCATGCGCGGGACCACGTAACAACCAACTGGCCCGACCCTGGCAGGGTCGAAGATCACGGATCGCTGCGACCCTGTCAGGGTCGGAAGGGGGAGTTTTCCTCGTTGACCGTCTGCGATCCTTTGGTCTTTCTAGAATGCTCTTACGCCAACGGCGTTATACTCCAGAGCCTAGGGTCGCGCAGCGGCGAAGTCGCAGAGCGCACCCTAGGACACCGACCACGTCACGCGGCATACCTCGAAGAGGTTTTACAATGAACGACATCGACGCCGCAAAATGATGCCAATCGGCGCTGGCGTCATTGTACAACGCCTGCGGCGTAGGATAACGATGTTGACACCGTGGCCACCACAGGGTGCGCCGCTGCGCGTCGACCCAGGGCTTTGGAGTCTAACCGCTTCGCGGTAAATGGCGTGCCGAAACTTATTTGACGCACGTCCCTCAGGGTCAATCACCTACCGTGCGAGCGATACCGTGTCGATAAGCTAGCGTGCGACCGGACGGAACTTTCGGTTTCTAGCAGTACCTGACAGCTGACTGCCGAACGCCGACCGCGACTCGCATTCGAAGGGAGCGAGCGAATCAGCACAGTTCTAGCCAACCAGAATTTCGGCGATCCGGCCCGCGGCTTTGCCGTCCCATTCCTTGGGACAGTGCCCCACATCGTACTTGCCACTCAGCACTAATTGCAGTTGCTGATCGAGTAAATCTGCATCGTTGCCAACCAGCGTACTGCTCCCCTCGGTCACGGTAATCGGTCGCTCGGTGTTCTCTCGCATCGTCAAACAGGGAATGGACATTACCGTCGATTCTTCTTGCAATCCCCCCGAATCGGTGACGATGACCTTTGAGTTACTGGTAAGAGACAGGAACTCCAAGTAGCCTTGCGGAGGCATCACCGTGATCCCGGGCGCCTCCGCAAGTAACGAATGCAGCCCAAAGCTCTCGATGCGCGCCAGCGTTCGCGGATGGATTGGAAAAACAATCGGCAACTCGTCACTCACTTTGCGGAGCACCTTCAAAATATTCGAAAGCGTTTCCTTGTCATCCACATTCGACGGACGGTGTAGCGTGACCACTCCGTAATCGCCTGCGTGAAGCCCCGTCTGCTCCAGCACCGAGGTCGCTTTTGACTTTTCGAGCGAATGCATCAACGTATCGATCATCAGGTTACCGACCAAATGGATTGCCGAATCCGGGTGTCCTTCCCGCTTCAAATGCTCGATTCCAATCGGATCTGAAACCAATAACAAATCGGAAATCGAATCGGTCACCATCCGATTGATCTCTTCCGGCATCGCACGATCAAAGCTGCGTAGTCCCGCTTCGACATGAGCGACCTTGATCCCCAGTTTTGCGGCTGCGATCGCCGCCGCCATCGTCGAATTCACATCCCCAACCACGACCAGATAATCGAACGGTTTGCCATTCGCTCCCCCGGCTTCCAATACCGGTTCAATCCGCTCGAGGATCTTGGCGGTTTGGCCTGCTTGAGTCCCCGAACCGACGTCGAGTGAGACATCGGGTTTGGGAATATCGAGCTGTTCAAAGAAGACGTCCGAAAGCGCCTTGTCGTAATGCTGTCCGGTATGGATCAACGTACACTTGGCCTTACCGGTCGCATTCAACGCACGAAGCAACGGAGCCATTTTCATAAAGTTGGGTCGAGCACCGACCACGCAAGCAAGGTTCACAGTTTTGGTCATCGATTAGTTGGAAGGTTAGAGACGAGAGGTTAGAGCAAGCCGGAATCAGATGGAGTCACGCGAGCGTCATGATCCCGCAATGGGATCAAAAAAGGTAGCCGGGGGTCGAGCGGAGCGAAAACCCCCGGAACCGTATCCTGCCATGGAACCACCGACCACGGCGTGGTCGCAGAAGGTGACCGGGGGTCGCTGCGAATCACGAATCTGACCACGACGCGGTCAAAGAAGGTAGCCGGGGGTCGAGCGGAGCGAAAACCCCCGGAACCGTAGCCCGCCATCGAACCACCGACCACGGAGTGGTCGCAGAAGGTGTCCGGGGGTCGTTGCGAAGCACGAGTCTGACCGCAAACGCGGTCAAAGAAGGTAGCCGGGGGTCGACGCGTTCGCGACGCACCCCCGGGACCGTGAACCGAACGTTTTGTCCGACCCCGAAGGGTGTCGCAGATCCGCAGGGAAGTAATTCGCAGCCGAGCTCGCAGAGGGTTCAGTAGTAAACGTGGAAAGTCAGAAGTCTCTGCGACTTCTGCTATGACAAGATAGGGACCCTGAGAATCTCACCCTTGTCGTCAACGGACTCGACAATCAGTTCATTGTTGGACAAGCGAATACTCAAATTGAGTTCGCAACCTCCGGGGCAAATTTGCCATGCGACCGGTTCTCGTTCGAAACGTATTGCTGCGGCCACGATGGACTCGTTAGGTAACGCGACACCAAAATCGGGACAATAGACTCCGGGTTCAATCGACAACTCTCCCTCGGTCAGCATGCGAATCCTTGGTTGCGGTTCCAATTCCGCGTTTTCGCAAATAACTTCGCCGCTGGTTTGAATGGTTGCCTTCCAATTGGGCTCGAGTTGCAGTGTGGAGATTAGATCATGGTGCCCAGGTCCCGTGAACCAATCGACAATCAACCAAGTTGTCTCCAGAGAACTGTCGTCAATGACAATTGCCGTTCGTATGGTTTCTCCGATACCAAGAAACCTGTAAGCGTCATGAGCGGCCATGCACCATCGAGATGTTTCGGATTTCCCTGCACGCTTCCATAGGACGTGCCCACGGCGTCCCATGCGGAAACGGGACCACACGTCGCATTGATCTTCGCCGTCGATCGCTAGCGTGTTGTGTGACAAGGTCGATCGCGAAGCTTGACGCTCTGGTGAGTCGTCGTAGTCGTAGGTGCCAGTGTCGACGAGAAAGCGTTCACCGCCTATCGACGCTTCCAAACCAAAAAGGTCAGCGTGACCATGTGCCGGAAGATGATCGCAGGCGACCGCACCTACGTCGAAAAGCAAGAAGTCCTTTCGATTGTCGCTCCACCATGTCCAGTAGTCAGGCTCAAATGTAGCCGAACTCGAAGAGAGCTCGGAGGATTTCAGTTGGGAAGTCTCTGCGACTTCCCCTACGTGTGGCGTTTCACCGAATACGGAGTCGCCTAATAGTGGGATTTGGCCATCAGGGTGCAGGATGGTGCCGTGGAATTCTCGCATTCGGTTTGCGGCGGAACAGGATTTCTCGGCGAGATCTCCTGCGGCGACGCTGCCATCGACGGCGTCGGCGATTTCCATGACCGCTAACGTCATGATCGCATGATAGGTCGGTGTCCGTTCGAAGTGCTCGCCACTGGGAAGCACTTGTTTTTTTAGCTCGATATCAATCCATTTGGACAGTCGTCGAGCATCCAGCGGCAGATCGCCCTCGAGAGCCATGTTGGCGATGGCTAACGCTCGAAGATTTTCCAACAAATGGTTGCCACCGAGGTCCCACTCGAGATGCGTCCAAAGCCACTGAACTTGCGCTAAGACGCTTTGGAAAAATCGTTTCCGCAACCCGTCAGGAACCCCATATTGACTTGCCAACATCAACCAAATCGGCAGCCGCTGTGAAATACAGAAGGGGTGCCAAGCATCAGGATCACTGTGCGGCGTTTGGTTCTTGGGGTTGGAAAGCCAGCTGTCAATGATTGCCCAAGCTGCATCAACCGAAACCAGCGAAGCTAACTCCAGGAGCGCTTCGTGATAGTGAAGATGAAAACGCCACAGTCGAGGTGCCTCGGGATGCCAATTGAGTTTTAGGGGAACTTGCGTAGAGTTTCCATCCGTCAGCCGATCTCGAGAAGTCTCTGCGACCTGCCCCACGGAAACTCCTAAATCGCGAGTCTCGTTCAGAAAAGTGAACGTACCGGAGCTCATATGCTCGAGCATCTTACGGTCGTGGCGGTGCGGCCACGCGAGCAAACGGCGATCCGCCATTCGATTGAGCCGATCGATTGCATCAGACTTGATTGCACAGGAACCCGTGGGGGGGCGATACGGACGACGAAACCGATCGGGCCAACGATTTTGTAGAGTGCGGTACGCACGCCACGCAAGCTGAGACAGCTTATGGTATCGAAGCAGATAGTAGACGCGGATCAATTGATTAAGAAGGGCTCACCACAGAGGTCACGGAGAACCACCGAGATGCGATGCATCAAGAACTCTGTGCAGCTCGATGCTCTCCGTGGTAAAGAATTATCGCATCAGCATTGAAAGACAAGAAGTCGTTTTAACCACCGAGGTCACAGGGAACCACAGAGAAAGTTCAAGCCGCGAATCTGTGTTACTCCGCGTTCTCTGTGGTAAATATATTACGAATCAGTACTGAAAGATGAAAAATCGTTCTAAACCACAGAGGTCACTGAGAACCACAGAGGCGCCCGGCATCAAGAACTCTGTGTGGCTCCGTGCTCTCTGTGGTAAGAACCAAAACCGGCATTTCTACTTTTTGGCTGTGGCGACGAGAATGTCGAGCATCTTTGCTGCCAATTGGTCGCGATCATAGTGTTCTAGCACATAGGCTCTCGCATGCTTGGCCGTTTCTGCTAATTCGGTTGGATGATCAGCCATTTCGGTCACGATTCGGACCAAGTCGTCATCGTCATCCGGTATCATCGGTTGACCTCCGCCCGCTTCAATCACGATGTCTCTCGCGGGCCCTTTCACTCCCATGATGATCGGACGTTCCATCGCCATTGTCTCAAAGATCTTTGATGGGATGACGGTCCCAAACAAGTCCGTACCGTGCAGATGGACCAAGCAGCAATCACTGCTGGCCAACACCGTCGGCATTTGTTCCTTCGATAACCGGCCGGTAAAGACAACCAATTTGGAGACCCCCTTTTCGGAAGCCATCGTGACCAATCGTTCTCGATAAGCCCCATCACCGACAATCAAGAAAGCGATGTCCGTGCGTCCTGCTGCTTTCAGCTTCGCAGCTGCTTTTACAGCGACTTCCAATCCGTGAGCCATCCCGATCGTACCGACATAGCTACAGACAAATTTGTCTTGCAATCCATATTTTCGCAAGAATTCATCGTCGCGAGGCAAGGGTTCGAAGCTAGCGGCATCGACACCGTTGGTGATCACGGAGATCTTATCGGCCATCTCGGGGACTTTACGTGCCACGTTGTCACGATACCCCGTTCCAACCGCCACGATATGGTCAGCAGCGCGATACATGCGAAGCTCGAGCCATTCCAGAAACCGTGTCGCAATGCCCTTTTTCATCGCGCCCACAGCCGCAATCGATTCAGGCCAAATGTCGCGGATTTCCAAGACGAAGGGACGCCACTTGAGTCTCGATGCCCACACGCCAGCCCATCCGCAAAAGAATTGAGGACTGGTGGCGACCACCACGTCGGGACGCGGCAAACGGAGCGTCGCCAACATCGCACTGATTTGGTAGCTGACGTAATTCGCGATCCGAGGCAGCATGCCTGCGTTAGCGGCCACATAGGTCCACACTCGCACGACACGAATCCCATCGACCATTTCGACTTGGCGAAGCAGTCGATTTTTGTAGCCGTCAAAGACGACGCCGTCAGGGCAATTCGGGGCGCACGTCACGACCGTTACATCATGCCCAGCGGCGACCCAGCGGCGAGCGTGCTGGTAGGTGCGAGTTGCCGGAGCATTCACTTCCGGTGGGAAGTAGTGGCAATAAAAAAGTATTTTCATGGAAAAAGAAAAATCCAGTCAACCACAGAGTTCACTGAGGACCACAGAGAAAGCAATCATAAAGTACTCTGTGTAACTCTGTGCTCTCCGTGGTAAACACCAAGCCCTCTGTGACAATATAGGTGAGACAACATTGAAGTTTTAATTTAAGCTTGAGGGCTTGGAGAACTTTGATGTCAGAACCTTCGAAAAAAGAAATAGAAATATCTCCGGAAGTCACGGAGAAGGCCACTCGTCGCCGTTTTACGCTGGCATACAAGCAGCAGATCCTTGCCGAAGCTGACCAATGCACCGCGCCGGGTGAACTTGGCGAGTTGCTGAGGCGAGAAGGCTTGTATTCGTCCAATCTCAGTAGCTGGCGAAAGCAGCGGGATTCGGGAACGCTGGGCTCAAAACAGCGCGGCCGCAAACCGAATTTGAACAAACAAGAGACTCAGGAATTGGCAAAGCTAAAGCGTGACAATGCACGGCTCACCGAACGGCTTCGGCAAGCCGAGTTGATTATCGAAGTTCAAAAAAAAGTGTCGGAAATGATCGGGATCAATCGGCGCGAGAAAAACGATTGATCGCCGCTGAAGAACTGGGCCGACAAGTCGGTGTGAGCAACGCCTGCGACGCTTTAACGGTGTCCCGGGCGACACTTTACCGACGACGTCTACCGCAACAGAAAACGGCCAGTCGTGCTGCTTCGCCTCGTGCGTTGAGTGAAGAAGAACGCAGCAACGTACGCCAGGAGCTTTACAGTGATCGCTTCATTGACCAGTCGCCATATCAGGTTTACGCCGCGCTGCTTGACGAAGGCAACTACTTGTGCAGCGTACGGACGATGTATCGAATCCTTGCTCAAAACAAGACCAATCGGGAAAGACGAGATCAACTCAAACGCCCCAACTATCGAAAACCCGAACTGCTCGCGACGGGCCCCAACCAAGTCTGGTCATGGGACATCACGAAGCTTAAAGGACCCGAAACATGGACTTACTATTATCTTTACGTGATCCTCGACATTTTCAGCCGGTACACCGTCGGCTGGATGCTGGCTCATCGCGAACAAGCCAATTTGGCCAAAAAACTGATTCAGGAAACAATTGAGAAGCAAAAAGTCGTGCGTGATCAACTCATCATTCACAGTGACCGAGGCCCTTCGATGACGTCGCACAGCGTCGCCAATTTAATGGGTTCCTTGGGCGTCACCAAATCCCATAGCCGCCCTCATGTATCCAACGATAATCCCTACTCGGAAAGCCAGTTCAAAACGATGAAGTATCAACCGGAGTTTCCGAGCCGATTCGGAAGTTATCAAGACGCGTTGTCGCATAGCCGTCAGTTTTTTGGCTGGTACAACAACGAGCATTACCATAGCGGGATTGGCCTAGTGACTCCGGCGTCGTTGCACTACGGACTGGCCGATGGCATCATCGCGTCACGAACGAACACTTTGGATCTGGCGTTTGCAACAAAACCTGAGCGATTCGTCAACGGTGTTCCGCGACCCGCCAAACTGCCGACTGCTGCCTGGATCAATCCTCCGGTACAGTTGCCAGTAAACGAAAAAAGGCCTCCAGAAATTCATTGTCCTGGAGGCCCGCAAGAAGCGTCTTTGACGCACCCTCGATCCGGTTATCCCTTGGCTGGTTGCGTCCCCGCAGAGCCAGCTTCCGTTTCACCGAACGCAACGAACTTACCCGACAACAAAACTTTGAACACCCGAGTCATGCCTGAAAAAATCCCGGGGGTTCGGGGGCTGGCCCCCGATAGCGCTGGCTTCACACACTAAATTCCAGAATATGTTGTCTCAAACTTGTTGACACGTTCCGAGAACCCCAGTTTTCAGGAATTCAAAATCAGGCAGCAACCACAGAGATCACCGAGGACCACAGAGTAGTCATGAGTCAATGCTCTGTGTTACCCCGTGCTCTCCGTGGTAAACACCAAACGCGCCCGTTTGCAGATATCTAAAATCAGGGAGCAACCACAGAGTTCACTGAGGACCACAGAGAAAGCAAACATCAACTCCTCTGTGTCACTCTGTGTTCTCTGTGGTAAACATCAAGCACCCCTTCGTCAGAATCAAAAACAAAGCAAGCAACCACAGAGGTCACTGAGGAACACAGAGAAATCATGAGTCAATGCTCTGTGTCACTCCGTGTTCTCCGTGGTAAACACCAAGCATTCACGCTCGCAGTCAAGGATTAACCACAGAGGTCGCAGAGAAGCACAGAGAAATCATGAGTTAATGCTCTGTGTCACTCCGTGTTCTCCGTGGTAAACACCAAGCATTCACGCTCGCAGTCAAGGATTAACCACAGAGGTCGCAGAGAAGCACAGAGAAATCATGAGTCAATGATCTGTGTCACTCCGTGCCCTCCGTGGTAAACACCAAGCACTCCAGTTTTCAGGAATCTAAAGCCAAGAATCAACCACAGAGTTCACTGAGAAGCACAGAGAAAGCAAACTTAAAGGACTCCGTGTTCTCCGTGGTAAACATCAAACGCCCCCGTTTTTAGGTATCTGAAGTCAGGGAACTACCACAGAGATCACCGAGAACCACAGCGTAATCATCAGACAATGCTCTGTGTCACTCCGTGGTCTCCGTGGTAAGCTATTGAATTCACTCGGTAGCCGATCTTTGGAGCATTGCGGTTCGATGGAAGTCAACGTCATCACGGGGCAAGTTGTCGACGCGTCGATCAAGGTGCATCAACACTTGGGGCCTGGGTTACTGGAATCGGCCTATGAGGCGTGCCTGGCCTACGAACTTCGCAAACGTGGTCTCGACGTCGGTGTTCAAGTGCCACTGCCAATTCAATATGAAGAGGTGCAACTGGATGTTGGATATCGATTGGATTTATTGGTCGAGTCACGCGTCATCGTTGAACTGAAATCCGTCGAGAAGATGATTCCGCTTTACGATGCACAATTGCTGTCGTACCTCAAACTGAGTGGCAAGAAGATTGGCCTGTTGATCAATTTCAATGTCGTGAAGTTGGTGGACGGCCTAAAGCGATTCGCCAATTAGGGGAGATTTAACCACAGAGTTCACAGAGAACCACAGAGAAAGCAAATATCAACTCCTCCGTGTCACTCCGTGTTCTCTGTGGTAAACGTCGAGTACCCCGGTTTTTAAGAATCTAGAATCAGGGAACAACCACAGAGGTCACAGAAAAGCACAGAGAAAGCAAGAACCATCGCTCTGTGTCACTCCGTGCTCTCTGTGGTAATCACTCGGCACCCTCTTTTCCTAGGACGCCAAATTCAGCAAGCAGCTACCGATTGACACTCGATCGCGATTCGTGAAACTTCGAAAAGTTCCTCTGCGGTGATCGGCCACACGCGGCCCTCTTGAATCGCTTTCAAAAACGCCGCCAACTCAGCCTCGTGCCCTTTATCCTGTTTACTGGTCTTTAACTTCCGCTTTCCGCCGATCTCTTTCGACAATCGAAAATTGTCACACACCATCACCTTTCCACCCGCGAACACTTCCACTCGTTCTTTCGGGAAATCTTTACTACCGTTGGCCAAGTAATGCACGGTCCCGGTCGACCCATCCATGAACGTCAATTGGATCGTCACGCAATCACCCAGTCGCCCGTCCCCGCCGCGGATTGGAAACGCGGTGGCGACTTCAATCGGAGACCCAACCAAAAAACGAGCCAAATCAATAAAATGACACGCTTCCCCTACAATCCGGCCGCCACCCACCAGTGGGTCTTGCGTCCAGTGGTCTGCTGGAATTGCACCTGCATTCACCGTGATGATTACCGACTTGTTCGACGGAGCACCAAGCAGCCAGTCTTTCATTGCAACCGAGTGAGGCGAAAATCGGCGATTGAAACCGATCATCAACAGCCGGTCGGGATGATTGGCACAGCATGCTTCCACTTCCGCCAACTCTTCTAACGTCAAAGCTAACGGCTTTTCAACGAACACATGTTTGTTCGCATTCAAGGCATCGCAAACCATTCGGCCGTGCATGTTATGCGGCGTCGTAATGAAGACCGCATCAACGGAATCGTCCGCCAGTATGGAAGCATAATCACTGCTGGCCTCCGCGAAACCGAACTTCGATTTCGCATGAGCGGCCGAGACCCCCGTGCCGCTAACGATCGTGCGGAGGTCAACGCCCTGTTTCGGCAGTAGCGGCAAAAGCATCCGAGTCGTAAAGCCGCCCGCGCCAATAAAGGCCACGCCGATATCAGTAGCTAGCGGCGAGTTGCGAGAAGCGAGCGAAAGATCCTTTTTGTGCTGAACATCCTCGCCCTGCTTGCGGAATGCTCTCGTTCCATCCGTACTAGCCTCGTCCCCGGTCTGTTTGCTGTCGCCTGAGCACTGACCACTCTTTTGCGTTTCTTTCTCGCCCCTCGCCGCTCGCGACTCGTTGCTGTCTCCGTACTCCAGCACAATTCCCATCGCGCCTTTTTCACCAACTGCCTCATAGCCTTTCAGTGCGTCATCAAATGCGAAGCGATGAGTGATCAGCGGGTCAACGTCGATCCTGCCATCTGACATTAATTGCAGGATCGCTTCGAAATTCCGTTTCTCAGTCCACCGCACAAATCCAATTGGATAGTCGAGTCCCCGTTTTTCATAGTTATCGTCGTATCGTCCGGGGCCATAGGAACACGACACCTGGAACGACAACTCCTTCTCATAGAAGTCGGCTCGCTGCAAGTTCAACCCAATCACACCAACGAGCACGATCCGGCCACGTTGCCGGCACATTGTCGCTGCTTGGTGAATCAGTTCATCCGTCTTGGCTGACGCCGTAATCAAAACCGCATCCACACCAACGCCATCGGTCCAATTCTCGGCCACCGCCACTGGATCTTGTCCAGCGGACAAGTCACAAGTCTCAGCGCCAAAGCTGCGAGCCAGTTCGAGCTTTTTCGCATCGAAATCGATTCCCAGAACTTGACAGCCCGACGCTTTCAGGATTTGCACCGCAAGCAATCCGATCAATCCCAGTCCACTGACGACCACTCGTTCCCCGAGCGTCGGATTCAAAAGCCGAATCCCCTGCAGCCCGATTGCACCGACGACAGTAAAGGCCGCCATCTCGTCAGAGACCGAATCGGGAATTCCAGCCGTCAAATTCAATGGGACTGACACGAACTCGGCATGCGGCCCATTGGAAACGACACGGTCACCGACTCTGTATGTGGCGGTCGAATCCGCCTCGGCGACGTGTCCCACATTGCAATAGCCAAGAGGGATGGGAGTGTCAAGTTTCGCCTTAACCGCATCGATTGTGGTCAAGAGTCCGTCGGTCTTGACCTTTTGCAGAACCTGCTTGACCTTATCGGGCTGCGACCGAGCCTTAGCGATCAAACCTCCCTTGCCGAAATCAATCAGCATCTTCTCGGTGCCGAGAGAGACGAGTGAGCGAGAGGTGCGGATTAGAACCGAGCCCGCCCCGCGCCGAGGAGTGGGAACGTCGGCGAGAAGCGTTTCGCCGGAGCCAAGATTTTGCAGTATTTGTTTCATGTTGTATTCGTAGGGGAAGTCGCAGAGACGTCCCTCGCGGCATTAAGAGTAATTCAAAAATAACTTCGTCATTCCAGGAAACGAGGCAGAAGAATGCCCCGCCTTGCTGCTGATAGCTAATTTCCAACCACGGAGGTCACTGAGAATCACGAAGAAGGCAATCGCCAAACACTGTGTGCTCTCTGTGGTAAACACCCAGCATCCGCCATCCCAGTCGATAAGCAGCACGAATCACACGAATCGGTAAACCAGGCTGTGCGTGGAAACGCCCAACTCCCACTTCAGCTACGATCGCAGCACTGTTCAAGGCGATTGTTTGCGGTTTGCGACTTCAGCTACATACGATTCTTACGTCACCTTCAGCGGCAGCTTGCCGCTCGCCGTCCTGATCGGCTCGCGTCTTCTTTCGACCGCAAATTGGAAGTTCAAGTTCGTCAAATCGAACCCCTTCAAAACCTCGGCATCCGACCATTCACACCCCGCGGGCACCGTCACAATCAAAGTCAATTCCCCAGGTTCTTTCTGCCGCACTTGGATGAACAAGGTGGAATCAAAAATCGGATGATGCCGCCCAAAGATCAAAGCGGTCAAGCTGATCTTTGCCCCGTTTGAGTTTTCAACCTTGCTAAGGCGCGCTAGTTGACAGACTTATTCACGAAAACGGACAAGCCGTGCAGGGACGCCGGCCATGATGGCCAAAGACGCTACGTCTTTCGTAACGACACTGCCAGCTGCGATCACTGCACCGTCGCCAATAGTTACGCCTGGCAAAATCGTACAACCAGCACCAATCCAAACGTCTTTACCGATCGTTACCTTCTTCTTTTCGTGACCACTTTCAAAAATCGAACAACCTATTGGAGCTATAACGTGGTTCGTCGAGAAAATATGGGTTCGATAGCCGATCAGCGTCCGATCACCGATATCGACGCCACCAGAAGTGACAATAAGTACCTCCAGTGCGAGATCCACACTGTCACCAATAATAAGATTTCGCCCAGGTGCGATCCAGACCCCAGGATATATTGTTATTCCCCTGCCAACCCGCGCCCCCATGGCTCTTAGGAGTAAACACTTAAGAAAAATACACCAACGGAACCTCGGCAGCGAAAACAAACATCGCATCACCGCCTCGTAGGAAATAACAAGTATCTGTCTCAAGTCAACAACTTCCCATAGTCAATCTGAGATTTAGAAATACGTGAACAAGGCCCCAACGCGATCACTTTATCGATAACCTCCAAATACAACTTTGTCTTTTGGCTGGCGGAAGGATGCGTTGCCAATACTGCAGAGCCGGCCTCGGTGACCCTCTGTATCGATTCGGGTGACGTAAGCGTTTGGTGAATCGAATCCGCCGTCGCGGATGGTTTTTTCGGATCGATGTAAACGACTCCGTTATGACATGCATCGCGTGACCAAGTCCCATCCGTCACAAAAAGAGGCTTCTTCAACGCCCACGATTCCACGAAGTTGTTACTGAAGCTTTCCAGGACACTCAACAAGCACATTGCGTCAACAGAACTTACTAGCGATCCAACACACTCAGGTGCAACTGGTCCAATGTTCTCGAATGATCCCGAAAGCTTGCGTGTGTGAATCTCCGTCAGTACTCTTCTTGCATAGTCCGATGACTCGTTCATTGTCGCAACAATTCGGTAAGACCCCGGAGCTAGTCGCTCGAGTCGATCAACAATGTCCGGAAGTAAATGCTGTCGCTTATTTGGGTGGCCAGCACCCAAATACAAAATAGTCCTTCTTGATTTATCAAACCGAATTGAACTAGCAGCATCACTTGATCGAACAACGATTTCGCTGACCGCCATAGGAACACAAAACACTCTGTTGCTAGGAAAACCAGCTTTCCTAGACATCTCCGCTAGAACCCCAGTCTCAAAGATCCAGCCATCCGCTTGCTTGATCGCCTGTTTTCTAAGACAATCCTTAAGGAGCTTCATCATCTTGCCGCATCGCCCGAGATGGCCCCAGAAATCGATTGATGGGTAAAACAGATTCGAGAAAGCGACTCCGCAAATGTTGATCCAATCGTCGCGTGTCGACAACACGGGAGAACCGAAGATCGTGAAGCAGGGAGTGCCTTTCGCAAAAAGCTTCTTCGCTCCATACATTTCAAACATCACACGATTCCGCACAGAAAGATGCTCTATTTCGAGTTTAAGACAAAGTCGTTCGATCTCTGACCCTGACCGACACAACACAAAATATTTCCGTGTTGTTAGATCTAACGTGGTAAGAAAGCTAAGCGAATTTTGCAAACCACCTCCGCTCGCAACGGGCAAGAAATTCAGAACCATCATCCGGGAGACTTCACACAAAATTGAACCTACTAAATCGAAAGTACGCTGACTATTCTTGCAGCTCTTGCTTCTGGTGTAAATCTTTCTTGCATCGCTTGCATTGCCTCCTCCGAACGAGACTGCAGACCTTCATTCATTACTGACAACACTGCCGAGACTGCAGCGTTGGCATCGCCCGCAGGGAAAAAACGCAGAAATTTATCATCCGGGTCGATCAGTTGTGTTCCTGACAAACGGGAAGCAACAACCACACAGCCGTGGCTACTCGCCTCATACACTACACGTGGTGAGCCCTCGTAGAAACTAGTCAACAATAAAATATCTGCTGAACGATAGTGCTCGTCTAAGCTCGAACGACTGACCTTTCCATGCCAACTCACCATTCCATCTAGGTCAATATACTTCTGCTTTGTCCGCGCGAGCCATTTTTCATTCGTCTTAGATACTCGACCGACAAAATTGCAAACGTATTTTACCCCCTGGTTTCTTAACTGCCGCAGCACCTCCAATGAACATCCAATTCCTTTGTGCGGTTCAAGCTCGCTTACTACCAGAAACTTCCACTGCATATCTGGTCTAAAAAGACGGGGTTTCCCCATTGGAACCGGTGGGCGCACACAATTTGGAATCACTCCGGTTTTCCGGCCTCGGCATTGACGTTGCAACTCATCCAAATTCAATTGTGAATTTGCAAAGACGAAGTTCACTGTATTCGCATAAACACGCTCGCGTACGGACCAACTGAGCCAACGCTTATACAATGCAAATTCTTGCCGCCAGTCGATTTTCGCGGAATGAACATCACGCCGCCAGCCGCGTTCCAAAAAGAGTGTCCTGCTTGGCATTACAAACAGTACGCTGGATGCAACTTTCGAGAAGTAAACATAGCGCAAAATTAAGAGCGAAGCACCGCCCGCAATTTCCATAATGTTCCAAGATTCTGCGTTTGAGCTACTAGAAATTTTGAAGGCCTGTGAAGCCGCCCATCGAAAAAAACTAAAACCCTTTAGGTACTTGGGAGGTGTAACAAACTGTATTTCCGGCAGTGCTTTCTCAAGATCCGTATTGACTTCCTTGCAAATGACGACGTTCCGACCAATCAGTTTTCCTAGGGCGTTTAAAGAATAGAGCCGGTCCAAATAGTCCGTCGAAGAGGACAAAATGCATATAAAGTTGATTGACGCAGCTATTTCTGCTTGATGCAAGTTCGTCCCATCCAAATGCAATCTATTTGCTATTTTACTGCTCGCAAAACAAAATGACTGTTCGTAAAGTAGGCTATAGCTGACGTTCGTGCAAATCTTCCAAATCCACGGAGTTTGTGAATTGGGTTCCACCAAAACTCCGTCGAGCTAAAACCCGCCTCCTCAAAGATAGATGCCCAAATTCGGGGATTCTGATGTTTCTGCCACTCAATCGTTTTTGCTATCGGGTTGCGAATACCCAAATCTCCAAAGAAGTTGCTTCGAGCACAATCAGCGACGAGCATTTCTCCTCCAGGTGATATATATTCCCGTAGATGCGAGAGTTGCTGTATATAAAGTGTGCGTGCTTCATCTGATGTTAGAATCCTAGAGCAAGCTTCCTCATTCAAATGGTTGATCACATTGTACATGACTATAACATCAAACGGACTCTCATCGAAATCGTAATTCGCTAGCATATTATTGCGGATGGATACATTGGAAAAACCCAATGACTTTATCAGCCTTTCACCGGTACAGAAAAAACCGGAAGTGCTTCCGTCGACTTCCGGCTCCAGCCCAACCGCATGCCTTACGCCCGATGCAGCGCTGCCAAGGGCTAGCGCTCCAACGCCGCATCCTACGTCAAGCAGAGACTTTCCCGAAAGATCAGTTTTCATAAAAACTGACTGGAACAAACGAATGAATCGCATGCTGTCAGTAAATGCCCTCTCCGCGACTAATTCATCCGCGACTCTAAGAAGTATTTCGCTAGTACTAGTAGTTTTTGTCATTTGCAATTGTCAATTTTCGATATGGACCACACGTGATTGCTCACGAATTCTGAATCGTGACAATAGAAGCGGAGCCTTTAAGTAGAAGGATACAAGGGTTATGTAAAGCATGCTGTAAATGTAGTATCGAATAAATCCGCTTGTGAAGTCGTAGCGTGGGACAATTAATAGAAATGAACAGAAAACAACGTAACTGACGTGCAGACGTAGGGAATTTGACGCCAGACTTCTGTTTCGTATGCCTTGCGAAAAAGCGCCAGCTATAAAAAATATTACTGCTGTGCCTGGGAAACCAAAGTTTAGGTAAAAGTCAGCGAACATAGTGGTTCCGGTGCCGGTTCTACTTCCATGTCCGTATACGAGGTAAGTAAATAGAGTGGAACTGCTATTTTCGACTGAGTCAGTGATTCCTGCAAGCCTTCTTCCAAACGGAACTATTCCTACTAATGCCTTGAACTGCATTATTCCGTAGTAGTAACCATGCCGGTCCGGCGAATGTTGAACGGCTAGATAATTGCAGACAGAACTGGAGCCAAAGTTAACAAATGAACTGTGGGCCTGGGATAGGATTCCCAAGTTTTTTGTCCGCCCTTCAAAACGGCGAGCGCGAATCAATCCCAATGCAATAATTGCTAGGATGCAAAGGAGCAACGCGTGTTTTACTCTGATCTTAGATCTATATTCATTGAATGCAATAATGCCACCACCAAGAATAAATACGATAGTTCCTCGATCTCCATGAATGCTCATTGCGATCAATGATATTGTAACGAGCAGGATATCTAATAAGCTACGAAAAGTCCCCTTTCTGTGGTTGTATCTTTTGCGAAGAGCAATTGCTAGGACCAACCCACTGGTTAGCGTTACCATACCAGCAAGGTAGAACACATTGGGTATAAACCCGTACACATTCGTTCCTTTGTACGACCCAAAAACGACGCTCGGCCCGATAATTGCCACGAATGCTAAGAATCCGCCAAAACCAATTCGCAACATCCAGTCAGCCAGTAGGCACAATTTTTCTCGAGTTCGAGCGTCAATTGCATCAAACAGTCGACTCGGGGACAAACGAGTTGGAATCGCGTAGTACCCGGCCAAGAAAGTTGCAAGGCACGCTAGTGCCATTGCTGTTGCAGTGCAAACGGTTTCAGGGCAGTGGGCCCTTTTGAAATTCCATATATGTGTATGTCTTTCTAAGGACTTAGAAAGCCAGAAGAAAACATACGCAAAGTTGACAATGGTGTACGATAGTGTAAACAGTGCATCTGGACTAAGCCAGTTTGCTTCGCGACCTTCTAGCCACTTCGTGGCAATCACTGTCAAATTTAGAGCTAGGACCAGAGTGAGGCAGGTCCAAAGAAACGTCGCGTCGAGGTTTCTTGGGGCTTGGTACGCTAACGCGAACCCAAGCACGCCAATTCCTGTGCAGAACAGCATCGCGAATTGGTGCGATATCATGCGAGGTTTAGTTTCCGATTTTGCCAACATTATTTCTTCTTTCCCTCACATATCCGAGCGAGTGTGGGCATCTGTGCGGGGATAAACGGCGGAAATCTTTCATCTTCTAAATGGCGAATACGTGTGAAAGCAAGGCTAGACGCAAGCCGATAGCCAAATCGAGGTCGCTGACGAACAAGTTCAAGAATCTCCCTGGTCAGCCGCGCATCTTCGCCCTTGGGTTGCCCTACATATCGCTGGCTCGATCGCGGCTGATCGAGAACCTCGCACGCGCGACGCTCCGAGACGGAGAACTTCCGCTGGAGCGTCTGCACGGTATCACGTCGCGACTGAGGGCTTGTCTGTTTCCCTTGGTGATCTCCTTGAGCATCCGTATGTCGAGGGCTTGGTCGCCAACGATCTTCTTGAGCCGATTGTTCTCGTCCTCGAGCATTTTCAATCTTTTGGCTTCTTCACTCTTCATGCCGCCGAACTGGCTTCGCCAGCGACTGAGCGTCGCTTCGCTGACCTCGAGCGTCTGCAATACTTCGCCAACACTCTTGCCGGCCGCGAGCAACGCATCGGCGTCACGCAGCTTTTTGACAATTTGCTCGGGTGAATGTCGTTTTCGATTCTTCATTGAAAGTCCTTTCGCCAATCTTGGCTGATAGACTTTCATAACTCTTGGGGCGGGTGCTGTGGAGCATTCCAGAAACCAAAATCGCACCGCTTGCCTCGACAAACGTCAAGCAATATTCAAAACGCATCTACCTATAAAGGACTTAGGTACAGCTTATATCCCTCTTCGCAGAAGGCGCCTTGCAAAGGAGGTGGCGGGGATTGCGACATGTTCTGGTATTGAAGTTGCCATCGAATACCAAAATGGCCACCCGTTAAGCTTTAAGTTGCGCAGTTCGTTCATTAACCTTCGTGCGTGCTTCGTCCTTCCCGCACGGATCGCGCACTGAAGAGTCTGGGTTGCCCTCATGTTTGCAAACGTTAACAGGTGACCTCTCCGGTTTTCTGGTACATGAGGCAGTGTTGCTATGATCCGCTCCAGCATAAGGATGCTGGTCTCATCACTATCCGCAACGGCAGTCGCGGTCAGGCTGGCTTCTCTACCGATAGCATATTTCGCGATTGGAATTCGAACAAATCCAATGCGAGGAAAACGAACACCTAGCCTGATCCACATATCTGTATCGTGACTCGTTCGCTGCCGGACATCAAAATCACCAACCTCGGAAAGTGCTGATCTCTTGACCAAGACAGTTCCGGTCCATAGAGATGCCCCACTCGCGAGCAGTTCCAACGCGTCCGGCACAACGCATGTGGTCTCAGCAAGATCACAAAGCATGCCAAGAGACGACTGCCCCACCACCTTCCTACTTCTCACAATATCGTACATGCCCGACATCCACATTATATTGGGGCATTCCCTCAAGAGTTTGAATTGGGACTCAAGACGATTTGACTTCCACTGATCATCCGCGTCAAGAAAGGCGATCCACTCACCACGGGCCTCTTTTATCCCCCTATTCCTCGCAGCGCTTGAACCGGAATTCTCTTGCCGAATGACGTTGATTAAGTCCGACAGGCCATTTGCAATACGACCTGTACCATCAACGGATCCATCGTCAATGACTATGATCTCTGACGGTAGGAGTGTCTGCGATAATACACTCTCAAGGGCCTCAATAATTGTCTTTTCCGAGTTGTAAGCAGGAATAACAACCGTAACAGTGCCTTTGCGAAACGGTACTTTCATCATCGTTGTTTTTGCTCTGCTTTCAAAGGTTCTTGCATTTCTCTTGACTGCGTGCTCTGCTCTTGTTGAGGAACAGCGTCAGGCAGTTTTCAGATAAACGAATAGTATCCCGAAGTCGCATTAATATGAAACTGGATGCCAGTCCTCTAAGCAGACGCAGCGTGCCAACCGGCTCATTTGCACATTCGCAGCAACGGATATTCCAATGCAGCTGAATAGTGATAGCAAGCGTTTTCGACTTCAAGAGACTGATCTCACCTGATCGGTGGGCCCTTCGGATTGTAGCGAGGTTTTCGTATATTTCTTCAGGGCAACTGTTTTTTGGTAGAATGTCCCCCATTATTCGTTTGTTTACACGTGTCAGCGACTCTGAGAGTCCTCGTTTCTTAACGAGACTGCTCTTAAGGAAACCAATTTTTCCCAGTACTGCCGCGCGAAGCGGCAATACCCAATCCTCGGCTAGAATCCTAGGCCGAAGAGGACCAAAGAGCGTAAAGCAATCTTGGTGGATGGCAAAAGTTGCCCCAGGGAAAACATACCCGCCGCCACGACAGACCTGCAACGCGCCAATATTTGATGCTTGCAACGGGGTCACGGTACGAATCGGACACAGCAATTCATCGCATTCAATGTAACCCGAAAACAGACCCTTTAAATCAGGTTCCCTCCTTACCCTCTCAACTATTTCCTGGCATCGGTGATCGAGTGAAACATCGTCTCCAGCAGCCAATACTACCCAATCTGTCTTGACCGTTGACAACACTTTGTTGATATGGCCTATCAGACCAAGGTTTTTTTCGTTTCGAATGACCTGAACGCGGTGGCGGCCATGATAGTCTGCGACCATTTCTTGAATGATTGAAAATGTTGAATCTGTAGAACAATCATCAGAGAGAATTATTTCCAAGGGCGAATAGGTCTGGGCGAAGGCACCTTCTACTGCCTTTCGGATATACTTCTCTTGATTGTAAGCAAGAAGCGAGAAGGTGACTAACGGACGTTCGAGTGCGTCTTTGCCCGTGTTTGTCATGCCTGGTTTAGTCCTCGTGTGAACCAAATACCACCGGGAATGCGAAGTAAGGTTTTTGAAATGCGGTGCTGGGTACCTAAACACGTCACCAGATGCCTAAGGCACAGGACCGTTGCCACCATTGTCGCTATGACGCCAAAACAGGAACTGAAAGCTGGTGACAACCAGCCGTCGAGCAAAAGGACGACCAAGGCAACCGGTATCATCCAAGCGAGCAATTTGATGACTTCATGGTTCCAGCGAAAGCCTGTCAAGTAATGCGTCGTGATTAGCATGCCCGCCGTACAGACCAAATAGAGGAACGCAAAGGCGACCGCGACCGCCTGCAGACCAAAGTAATGAAGTCCAACCCAAATTCCCGCCAAGTGCAGTAGATTAAAGATCGTTTCGGTAAGGGCAAAAAGATTGCCTCGGCTCAGTGCGAGCATCGAAAACCCCAAGGGCCAGGATATAACCCGCCCCATGCAGCCCAGGACGAACCATCGAAGGAGCCCCGCCGCCGGTGCAAATTCCGCTGTGTAAAACAACGCAATGGCTAACGGTGCAAGCGCAAGAGTTGCCAGTAATCCCGGGAATGCCAACAGTAATCCAATCTCCGTCTGCTGATTGATCAACTGGTTCATCTGGACCGGATCATGCGCCACCGCGGTTAATCGCGGATAGTAATCGGCACCCATCGCCTGCAGCACGAACTGGACAAACAGTCCCGAGAGTCCAAAGGCCGCCGTGTAGATGCCTACGGAACGAAGGTCGATTTCTGCCGCAATCCAAACTCGTGTCAGGTATGCGACGAGCGTGGCCATCAGCCCGCTCCAAACAAACGCTAGGCCAAGATTCAAGAGTCCTCGGGCTTGTCGCAAGCTCTCCCGCAATGGTATGGAGCTTTTCTGAATCGGTACTCGTTGGGCAAAATATGTGGAAACGGCCAGCGTGATGGCGCCGATCGCTAGCAGTGCGGGGATAATGCCATCGATTCCCATCCAGACGTAAAAACCGACCGCGACCACTGTCGAACCGACTGCGCTGAGGACTCGCATTCTCGCCAAATCGCCGATTCGACGCGTCCCTTGGATGATCGCCGATTGTCCACCGGCGATGTTGCCCATCAAAATGGTTAAGCCAAGTAAACGAATTGCCCAAACGTAGTCGAGGGAACCGAATGTCTTTTGGCTTAGGAAACCGGCACTGAGATAGAGGAGGAAACAACCCAGAAGTCCGGTGAGCCAGCAGACGCGGCGGAGGGTCAAAACCGTTTCGGCAATACGGCGCTCGTCGGCAGCGCCGGCGGCCACGGCGACATCCCGTACCCCGCTGGTTTGGATCCCCAGTCCAGCGATGATAGCGGCCAGCCCAGTGATCGACTGGAACATGCCGACTAGCCCGATCCCGGTCGGCCCGATCAGCATCGCCACCAACTTGGTTCGGACCATCCCGATGATCACCGTCACCACTTGGGACCCACCAATGATTGACGATGCCTTCAGTACCTGACCATAGCTGTTCGACTCAGATTTGTGGTCTGCCGAAACTATTGAATTTCGAGTGTCCTGTTCCCGAGTCGTCAGTTCGTCTTGCCGATTAATGGATTGAATCAATGCGTTGGATCCAAATCGCGAGACCAAGCAACAGGATGTCGAACCACCCTCGCTGGATTGCCTGCAATCAAAGATTGTGGCCCAAACACGCCTCCCGCGACGACCGATTTGCTTGCAACGATACTTCCGCTACCGATGTTGCTTCCCTTAAGAATCGTCACCCCCTGAGCTACCCAGACGCCATCGCCGATTTTTACTGAGATTGTGTTTGGCTGGTTGTGGATTTGGTGCCAATCACAATCGGAAATAAAACAATCCCATGCGATTAAACAATCTGAACCGATTGTCAAATTTTGATTAACCATGACTCGCGTATTGCAGGTAATACCACTACCCGACGATGACTTACGTCCGCCGAAAGTCAAAGTCGCATTCTTACATACTTGCAAATGAACACCTGGCCCCAGAATTAAGTCACCGTCAACTAGGAGTATTGAATTTTCCGCCATAGAAATATTGACGAAACCTCGATCCCCCAAATCCGACTGCAGATAGACGTTTCCGTTTAAAACAATCTGACTTGTGGGATGCCGATTCAAGTTCAGCGAGACACGATTGGATTTGTATACAAACCTCCCAACACCCGAAGTTGGCTTCGGTAGTCGATTGCTTCGAACTGTTCTCAACACACGTTTGACGATGCAGGAAAAAAGACTAAACACTAGCCGCATTTCCTGGTTGAAATCGAATAATCATGTTTGCAACCTTCACTGGGTCACGTGCATGCGGTCCGATTGGGAGGCTGAGGCATCGTTTGGAAATGTTTTCGGTGATTGGAAATTCATTAAACCCTAACTCCCGATACGCCCCGGATCGATGACAGGGAATTGGGTAGTGGATAACCGTTCCAATTCCTGAATCGGACAAGTGTTTTTGCAGCTCGTCGCGGTGATCGGTCTGAATGACGTACAAATGCCAAACAGGATTCGTATCCGTGCGTGGTTGGGGCAGTGCTATGTTGGCGCAGGCCGCTAGTTCACGAGTATACTGGGCCGCTTGTTCACGACGTCGATCATTCCACTGGTCCAGAACCGAAAGTCGAACTCGCAAGAACGCCGCCTGTAATTCACTGAGCCGCGAATTCGTTCCCACGATTTCATGATTGTACTTTTGACGCGATCCGTAATTGCCGAGCATCCGCACTCGCTCGGCTAAGCCAGGATCGCTGGTAGTAACCGCACCACCGTCAGCGAAGGCACCCAAATTCTTCCCTGGATAAAAACTGTGTGCGGCCAAGTGGCCAAGTGATCCGACGCGGCGGCCCTTGTAGGTTGCCCCTTGGGCCTGCGCGGCGTCTTCGATTACAACCAAGTCGTGTTCTACCGCGATCTCCATAATCGGGGCCATGTGTGCGGGCTGGCCGTACAGGTGGACTGGAATGATTGCCTTGGTCTTCGAAGTGATGACGGGAGCGATTAGATCGGTATCAATGTTCAGTGTGACGGGATCAGGTTCAACAGGGACAATCGTTGCACCGACCGACGATACAGCCAGCCACGTCGCGATAAAGGTATGCGCCGGGACAACCACTTCATCGCCGGGGCCGACATCGGCGGCCAATAGTGCCAACTTGATCGCTTCGAGCCCATTGGCGACACCGACGCAATGGTCCGTTTCGCAATACGCAGCATACTCGGACTCGAAGGCCTTGACTTCCGCTCCGAGCAAGTACCATCCGGATTCCATTACGCGGTGGTATGCGGCATCGAATTCAGACTTTAGCTCCAAATACGCGGGTTTCAATTCGAGGAAGGGGACGTCCATTAATTATGATTCGACTGCTCTAAGAAAGTCTTGATAATCGCGATAGTAATCGGCTTCGTCATAACGATTTGAAGCTAAGACCATACAGACGCTTCCGGACGAAAAGTTGTCCATTTCACGCCAAATCATGGGGCAGACATAGAGCCCCGTGTAGGAGCGATTCAAATGGATTCGTTTTTTTTCTTTACCGTCGTCCAAAACGATATCGAAGCTGCCCGACATGGCAACAATTAGTTGGCAGAGTTCTTTATGAGCATGCCCACCACGTTCGGCTCCACCCGGCACATCGTACAGGTAATAGACCCGCTCGATCGCGAACGGAATATGGATTCTACTCTCGACGAAAGTAAGATTCCCTCGATGATCTGAGATCTTTGGTAAGTCGATGAGGTTACAGTCGGCGATTGACATCAGGTTAACCTTGCTCGGAGCTCAGTTCGCGAACTCGCTTCGCCGGGTTCCCTAACACAAGAGTCCTTTCGGCGACGTCTTTCGTCACGACGCTTCCTGCACCAACCATTGCTCCGGCACCGATGGTTATACCTGGAAGTAACGTCGCGTTTGCTCCGATCGAGGCACCGTGCTTGACAATGGTGCGAGCAAACTCAGCTGGGTATTGCTTGCTTCGCGGATAGAGGTCATTAGTAAACGTGACATTTGGCCCAATGAAGACGTCGTCTTCGATGGTGATTCCGTCCCACAGTTGCACACCACACTTGATAGTCACTCCATTACCGATCACAACGTCGTTCTCAATAAAGCAATGGGAGCAGATATTGCACCTCGCTCCAATCTTTGCGCCCGGAAGAACAACACAGAATTGCCAAATCCGAGTGTCGTCTCCGATTCGCGATGACTGGACGTCGGCTAAAGGGTGTTGGTAGTGCGTTGACATTGCTTTTGTGGCGCGGGCGAGCTATCTGGCACTCAACCATTAGAGACTTGGCTGGCGAGCAAGCTATCAAGGTAATCGCGATAGGATGTTTTTCCTAAACTGGCGGTAACTGCTTCAAGCTGCGTTACGCTGAGCCACTTCTTTTTAAACGCAATCTCTTCTAAGCATGCTACTTTGAATCCTTGGTGATGCTCGATCGTTTTGACAAACATGGATGCCTCCAGGAGGCTGTCGTGCGTTCCCGTGTCAAGCCAAGTGTGACCGCGGCCGAGTACCTCGACATTTAGCATCTCTTTTTCAAGATAGCAACGATTCACGCATGTGATTTCTAACTCGCCTCGCGGGGAAGGCTTGATCGACTTAGCAATCTCGACAACCTGATTGTCATAGAAGTAAAGGCCGGTAACCGCGAAGTTCGACTTGGGAACACTCGGCTTTTCTTCGAGCGAAATCGCTCTACCGTCCGCGTTAAATTCAACAACTCCATAGCGCTCTGGATCGTGGACTTCGTAACCGAACACGGTCGCACCCATGGTTTGCTGGGCAGCGGCTTTCAGTTTCGGTGAAAACCCTTGCCCATAAAAAATATTGTCACCAAGAACCAGCGTCACCGGATCGCCGGCAATGAATTCCTCACCGATCAAGAACGCTTGTGCTAATCCATCAGGCCGTGGTTGTTCTGCATAAGTCAATCGAATCCCAAAATCCCCGCCACCGCCGAGCAGTTTTCGGTACATAGGCAAGTCATCGGGCGTCGAAATCACCAGGATCTCTCGAATTCCGGCTAGCATCAGTACCGAAAGCGGATAGTAGATCATCGGCTTGTCGTAGATTGGCAGCAGTTGCTTGCTGACCGCTCTCGTCACAGGATGCAATCGCGATCCAGATCCACCCGCTAAAACAATGCCTTTGCGAGCTGTGAGCGGCGAGCGGCGAGTGTTTGAGCGAGAGGGTGTCATGGGAAGTAGTAGTTAGAGGTTAGGAGCTAGTCGCTAGAAGTGATTGAATTAAGACTCTCTAGGTTTGGTTGACGCCCTGGCGCTCGAGTCGGTAATCACCGCTGAGGATCGACTGCCACCATGACTGTTTGTCCAGGTACCACTGAACGGTCTTGCGAAAGCCACTCTCAAAATCTTCTTGGGGACGCCAGTTGAGCTCTCGTTCGATTTTCGTTGCATCGATTGCGTAGCGAAGATCATGCCCAGGCCGGTCGGTGACGAAGGTGATTAAGCTAGAGTGGCTAGAAGCGAGTGCGATGGCCCCCTCTCCCCCGGCCCCTCTCCCTGAACCGGGGCGAGGGGAGGTATTGGGAATGGTTTTGGGGGAAAGCTCGTCCATCAGGTCGCAAAGGAATTGTACAAGTTGCAGGTTGGTTCGTTCGTTGTTCCCACCAATGTTGTAAGTCTCACCGGGTTTGCCTTGACTGACCACGGTCATTAGCGCTCGACAATGATCGTCGACGTAGAGCCAATCGCGTATGTTTTCCCCTTTGCCGTAGACCGGAATGCTTTCGCCACGAAGGCATTTCAATATCACTACCGGGATTAGCTTTTCGGGAAATTGGTAGGGGCCGTAGTTGTTGCTGCAGTTGGTTACCAGTACCGGTAACCCGTAGGTGTCGTGCCAAGCGCGAGCGAGATGGTCGGACGATGCCTTGCTCGCCGAATAAGGCGAATGTGGGTCATACGGCGTCGTTTCGGTAAATTTTCCTTCCACGCCAAGCGATCCGTAGACCTCGTCCGTGGAAACGTGCAGGAAACGGAATCGATCGGCCTCTTCCGGAGGCAATGAACGCCAGTGGTTCAAACTTGATTGCAGCAGGTTGTACGTGCCGATTACGTTCGTTTGGATGAATTGACCGGGGCCGTCGATCGATCGATCGACGTGACTTTCCGCCGCCAAATGCATCACCGCATCGGGTCGAAAGCTTTTAATGCGAGCATTGACTGCGTCGGGATCCGTAATGTCGACTTGGGCAAATTGGTATGCCGGATGCTTCTCGACGGAAGCAAGCGAAGCGAGGTTGCCCGCATAGGTGAGGCTATCCAGATTGAGCACGTGATGGCCAGCCTCGACCGCCATGCGAACAAGATTGGAGCCAATGAAGCCTGCTCCGCCGGTAATGATGATGCGTTTTGACAAGTTGGGAGAGGGGGAGTTAGGAGTCAGGAGTCAGATGTCAGGCGTCAGGAAACAGGTGATTACCACAGAGGCACAGAGGGACACAGAGTCTTGGTGCAGGGGGGGCTCTGTGCTTCTCGGTGACTCTGTGGTTGATTTGCAGTGTTGGAGGGGGCTCGAAACTACGCGAATCGGCGGCTAAAGCCTGGACTTCAGCGGTGTTGGAGTTTAGTGTTTCGGCGGTCAGCTATCAGCGGTCAGCGGTCAGGTCACGGTCACATGCAAGCCGAAAGCTGAGAGCTGACCGCTGCCACCTGTCTGTGACTTTTTTTGCGTCTGAAGCCTGGACTCCAGCAGGTTCGGTCGGCGCGGACGAGCGTCCACATCGGTGATAGAGATCTGTTCTCAGTTCTCAGTTCTCAGGAAAGTGAAGGGGTCAGGCGTCAGGCGTCAGGTTTTCGTTGAGGCGGTCGGTGATGCCAAGGATGCCAGCCCACTGCTGGAGGTATTTTTGATCCAGCTCGCCTTGCACGAAGATCACATCGGCAACATCGCCCAAATCGCGCGGACGATTCGCGAGCAGTTTCAGCAAGATCAGGTCCTCAGGGGTGACGAAGTACAACCAATGACTTGACAATTCAAACCGCTGCCGCCGTTGCATGATCGACTGTTGAAAGGGAGTCTCGCCCATGATCGCAAAGTCCAGCTCCATCGACTCGCAGACGCTGACGATTTCAAAAAGGACATCCTCGATCGACTTAGGCATCTGGTTTTGACATTGGCGTGTCGATGAGACGTTGTTCGCTACGTCGGAACCCCTCGCTAATCCGCCGGGTTCGCGTACTGTTTTCTTGTCGCAAACGCGCCAGTCGGCGGGCTACCAACTTTGGATCCCCTTCCGTTAGGGCTTTCCATGCCGGGCGGCATAACTCAAACGTCAGTTGCAGACGTTCCGCGGGAGTCAGGCGTCGATAGGCTTCGAGAGTTTCGGTGGACAGCATGAAGGGGGAAGTTAATTGAATAAGGAAAGCAGTTCTCAGTGGACAGTTTTCACGAAGCAGTGGAGGAATGAGGAATGGAGTGTTTGGTGTTTGGTGTTTACCACAGAGAGCACGGAGTGACACAGAGTCTTTGTGCGGGGGGATCTCTGTGCTTCTCGGTGAACTCTGTGGTTGGAAGTGGCGATCAGCAGTCAGCTGGCACATGACTGTAATCTGACTTTTTGCGGCTAAAGCCTGAACTCCAGCGCGCTGCAGTCGGCGCGGACTTCGTCCACTTGGGTGACAGGGGGTTTTTGAAAGCGTTGGGTGCCTCCTTCCCGTCTGTCCCTACATCTTGCCTGTCCCTCGTCCCTTCGGCAATCGTTTCATCGACAGACAAAGACAATTGATCCGAGAGATTGTCGGTCGGGACGATGGAAGGGGATTTGAGGAAAAGGGGGGGGGGAGCAGATGTCAGATGTCAGATGTCAGATGTCAGATGTCAGGGGACAGGGGGCAGGGGGCAGGGGGCAGCTTTCGGCGGTCGGATTTCGGCTGATAGCTGATAGCTTTCGGCAGTCAGCTTGCAAAAGACATTTGTCAGAGCGATCGGCTGGGTGTGAGGGGTGGTTCGTGGCGGAACTTCGATGGAACCGACTACTGAATGCTGCCTCGTTAGTTGTCGGTGATGCGGGGCCAGTGGGCAACGTTTCGTAGATAGTCTCCGTATCCACTATTGCTGTAGCGCTCTGCCAACTCGAGGAGCGTGGGCTGATCGATGTAATTCATGTAGTACGCGACTTCTTCGATACAGCCAATTTTCAGTCCTTGCCGTTCCTCGATCACTCGAACAAACGTCGATGCTTCGCTGAGGGACGCAAAGGTGCCGGTATCAAGCCAGGCAATCCCTCGATTAAAGACCTTCACCGTGAGACTGCCCCGATCGAGGTACTCGTTGTTGATCGCCGAAATCTCCCGTTCGCCTCGCGCCGAGGGCTTGATGTTCCTGGCAATCTCGACAACCTGGTTGTCGTAGAAGTAGAGACCAGGGATCGCGTAATTCGATTTTGGCTTGACCGGCTTCTCTTCAATCGAAATCGCCTTGCCTTGGCAATCCAACTCCACCACCCCGTATCGCTCCGGGGCACTGACCCAGGCTGCAAAAATGACCGCTCCATCGGGATCCGTATTCCGGCGGATCCAACTTCCAAAACCGGATCCATAAAATAGGTTGTCACCCAGAATCAACGCAACTTTGTCGCTTCCGATAAAGGACTCGCCAATCGTAAACGCCTGGGCCACACCCTTCGGTTCCGGCTGCTCCGCGTATCGAAAGGAGCATCCGAGTGCGGCACCATCGCCGAGTAATCTCTCAAAATTTGGCAAATCCACTGGCGTCGAGATGATCAAAACCTCGCTAATCCCCGATAGCATCAACACCGACAGCGGATAATAAATCATCGGTTTGTCGAAGACCGGAATCATCTGCTTGGACATGCCGATCGTTAACGGATGCAAGCGGCTGCCAGATCCGCCAGCGAGAATGATGCCCTTCATCTTCCTGCCCATTCGTTGCTTGGGATCGACTGCCACCATGACTGGTTGTCCAGGTACCATTGAACGGTCTTGCGAAAGCCGCTCTCAAAATCTTCTTGAGGACGCCAGTTGAGCTCTCGCTCAATTTTCGTCGCATCGATTGCATAACGCAAATCATGGCCGGGCCGGTCGGTCACGAAGGTGATTAAGCTAGAGTGGCTAGAAGCGAGTGCGATGGCCCCCTCTCCCCCAACCCCTCTCCCCGAACCGGGGCGAGGGGAGGTATTGGGAATGGTTTTGGGGGAAAGCTCGTCCATCAGGACGCAAAGGAATTGCACAAGTTGCAGGTTGGTTCGTTCGTTGTTCCCACCAATGTTGTAAGTCTCACCAGGCTTGCCATGATTGGCGACTGCCATCAGCGCTCGACAATGATCGTCGACGTAGAGCCAATCGCGAATGTTTTCCCCTTTGCCGTAGACCGGAATGCTCTCGCCACGAAGGCATTTCAATATCACAACCGGGATCAGCTTTTCGGGAAACTGGTAAGGCCCGTAGTTGTTGCTGCAGTTGGTTACCAATACCGGTAAGCCGTAGGTGTCGTGCCAAGCCCGCGCGAGATGGTCAGACGATGCCTTAGTCGCCGAGTAAGGGGAATGCGGGTCGTAGGAAGTGGTTTCTGTGAATTTCCCCTCCGCGCCAAGCGATCCGTAAACTTCGTCCGTGGAAACGTGCAGGAAACGAAATCGATCGGCATCTTCTGGGGGCAAAGAGCGCCAATGGTTCAAACTTGATTGCAGCAGGTTGTACGTGCCGATCACGTTCGTTTGGATGAATTGCCCCGGGCCGTCGATCGAGCGATCGACGTGACTTTCCGCCGCCAAATGCATCACCGCATCGGGTCGATAGTTTTTAACGCGTGCATTGACCGCGTCGGCGTCCGTAATGTCGACCTGGGCAAATTGGTATGCCGGATGCTTTGCGACGGAAGCAAGCGAAGCGAGGTTGCCTGCATACGTGAGGCAGTCCAGATTGAGCACCTGATGGCCGGCCTCGACCGCCATGCGAACAAGATTGGAGCCAATGAAGCCAGCTCCGCCGGTGATGATGATGCGTTTTGACAAGGAAAATAGTTACTTGGGGAAGGGGCGGAGGAAATCAGACGGTGGACGACAGATGACAGGTGACAGTTAGCAGGGAAGCAAGGCTTTCTGCGTGGCCCTTCTTGCTGTTGTCTGTGAACTGGTGACTGTAATCTGACTCTTTGCGGCTGAAGCCTGAACTCCAGCGCGTGTTGGAGTTTAGCCTTCAGGCGACCTTGTTATGGCCCCGGTCGGTTGACCGCTCTCAGTAAGCAGTGGGCGGACGGGATTGACCACGAATCATGCGAATGACACGAACAGGGAAAAGGCATCAGGAAGCAGGTGTTTACCACAGAGGCACCGAGGAACACGGAGTTGTGCTCAGTCAGCGTTGTTTCTCTGTGTCTCTCCGTGACTCCGTGGTTGATTTGCTTCGGGTAATCAGCTTTTGGCGGTCGGCTAACAGCGATCAGCTGTCTCTGAGTTGATTCAGCGTGTCGATGATTTCCGGTTCTTCTTTGAGTTCCGCTAGGACCAAGTGCGAAAAGTCAAAGTTGGGGGATGAGGTCATTGTGGGCCCTTCAAAGACGATGATTCTGGTTTTGTCGAATCGTCCGTTGAAACGTTGCGATGCAACTGCAAGAGCTGTTGGCGTGCAAACCACCGCTGCATGACACACAACCCGTTCTTCTCGGGGTACTTTTCGAACAAGATCGCTGGCGTCCCTCGAGTTCGTGGCTGCGAGCCCGTTTGCCTCAGTTCTTCGTCACGGATCGCTTCGAGCCGCGGACCCGCATGTTTCCATTGCTTGGCCCATTGAGAAGCGAATGGAGGCAGTTTTTCGGAAGCCATAAGGAACAGGGGGAAGGAGGGGAGGGGAGGGGAGTCAGGAGACAGTGAGCAGTTTGCAGATGACAGTGAGCAGTTTGCAGATGACAGTGAGCAGTTTGCAGATGACAGTGAGCAGATGACAGGGGGGGAGGGGGATCTGCGTTTCTGCCCGGCTCTTCTTGCTGTTGTCTGAAATCTGGCGACTGTGAGCTGATTTTGCGGCTAAAGCCTGAACTCCAGCGCGTTGGAGTTTAGCCTTTAGGCGATGGTCGGCGAATAAGTTACCGTCTTAGCGGCACGGCGCAAGCCGTCCGGTGCCGAGGGCTCGCCAATTCCCTCAAAAGACCGGGCGACTTGCGCCGCTCCGCTAACCAAAACACATCTCGACTTAGCGGTATTGGGCTTGCGTCCTGCCGCTACAATTAAATTCGGTAACCTATTTGCGGATGGTCCCTTAGTCGATCTTGTTGGCTTAGCATTTCTACCCTCTTCGACCATGAGCGTGGTCGAAGAGGGTAGCCGTGACGGATCGCAGTGATGCCGGCGGATGATGGATCCGAGCCGGACAGCCCGATCCTGCGAGGGATCGCAGAACCAGTCAGGCATCTGCGACCACGTCGTGGTCGGTGGTTTGATGAATGAACACGGGTCCGGGGGTTTTCGCTTCGCTCGACCCCCGGCTACCTTCTGCGACCACGTCGTGGTCGAGGGTTCGGTGGATGGATACGGGTCCGGGGGTTGCTCGCTTCGCTCGACCCCCGGCTACCTTCTGCGACCACGTCGTGGTCGAGGGTTCGGTGGATGAACACGTTTCCGGGGGTTGTCGCTTCGCTCGACCCCCGGCTACCTTCTGTGACCACGTCGTGGTCGTCATTCTCGGTGTTTTGGTAGGAATCGACTTCCTCATCCGGACGCCGGTTTTTCTTTCCTTCTTGCTGTTGCGTGTGAACTGACGTCTGTTGTCTGCTCTTTTGCGGCTAAAGCCTGAACTCCAGCGCGTGTTGGAGTTTAGCCTTTAGGCGATCTTGTCTTGCTGTTGTCTGTGATCTGATGACTGTGATCTTGCTCTCTTCGGCTAAAGCCTGAACTCCAGCGGATCAGCGGGCGCGGACTTCGTCCACTTGGGTGACAACGGACGCTGCTTCAGCTGTTGTCCCCGAATCGGGTGGATCGGTACGGAAAGGATGCAGATGCATCGCACGGGCGAATGCCAGTGAAGACTCCCAGCCCCCCCCCTCAGCGTCCGCCTAAAACGCTGCTTTGTGTGGCTACGGTTCCACTATTCTGGTCACCTCGCCCAGAATCGACAATGGCGGGAATCAGTTTTCAGATGTCAGATGACAGTGAGCAGCAAGAACTCAAATCGGTCAGCTGCAAACGCTGACGGCTGACGGCTGATAGCTAACTTCCTTCCTTCCAATCTAACGTCCAGTGGCGGTCGCTGGTCATTTGGATGGCATCGGGTGAGATGCCGGCGGATTCGGCGAGGGCTTTTGCCTCACCGAGTGTCAGCGACGCGTGAAGCGATTGGCGGAGTAATTGACGGGCTGCCTCGGGTTCCCCGGTCCCGTGAAGTTCGACCAATCGCTCGACCTCTTGCTCGGTTTCGGGACGGTACAAATCGCGGATAAATACCCGGCCGCCTGGCTTGACAAGCCGCAGGGCCGTCTCGAGTCCCACACGGGGCTGCGGCAAGTGATGCAGCACACTGTTGCAGACGACTGTGTCCGCCATACCGTCTTCGAAATCGCCCATCTGCTTCAAGTCGGCGTGTTGCAGGAAAACTTGCCCCAATAACCCGGCCATGTCGACTTGCCGTTTACCCATGTCGAGCATTTCGACGGCGGAATCGATCCCCATCACCTGCAACTCTCCATCACGACTGGCGATCTCGATCGCGATCAACGCGGGACCACACCCAAGATCGATGACCCGTGGACCGACGGGGCCGCCTGCGAACAGATCCTCGGCGAACAGCCGGTTGACCTCGGCATGGTTCATCTCCACATACAAGATCGCCTCTTCCATCGTGTCCATCGATTCAGGTTCGAGGGTTCTTTGCAAACTCAATGGTTCTCTCGCTCGCGGTTGCGGGGTCGTCGGTGCGGGTTTGATCGTGAAAGACGATTGTATCGTATCCGTGGCCTCTGCGGCCGTTGGGAAGAGGCTTCGGATGATTTGTACAACCCCATTCGGGGTAAAATGGATCGAGTGTTAGCGATCCCAGGGTGCGCGGCGGAGCCGCGACCCTGGGCTCTGGAATGTAACGCCGTTGGCGTATCCCTCTTCCATACCGCAATGGCCTGCGATGCCAGATGTTAAGGATCTCGCGGGAAATACGTGGGGATTGGCCTCCAGCCTGTAACGCACATTGCCCACGGATGACGTACACAAAAGCCTTTGTTGATCCCGTAAGGACGTTCGGTAAATAAGTTTCGGAACTCTATTTACCGCGAAGCGGTTTGACTCCAGGGGGCCACTAGGATGCGCTCTGCGACTTCGCCGCGGCGCGACCCTAGGCTTTGGAATACAACGCCAGCGGGCGTAAAGGTATTGAACTAGCTGCTTGCTGACTAAGGAACCATTTCCATTGGTTTTTCGTTTCGCACGACCCCCGGCTAATGGCTGTGACCACGTTCGTGGTCGTCATTCTTCACGCTAACCCGGATGATTCGTTGGAGTGGTAGGCTTGAGCCGATTGCGTGCTGGATCCTTGCTGAATCGGCTAAAGCCTACGACTCCAACGTGCGCAGTCTGTTTTTTACTCAATCCATGTAAGCTGATTGCATACATAGAGTTACGGGGAATAGATTTGGACGGATGAATCATCGGGGTGACGGGATTTCCTCAGTCGGACGCTCGCTTTTGGCGATCTTCGTCTTGCTGTCGCCTGTGATCTGACTGCTGATAGCCGAAAGCTGACTGCTGAGAGCCGATCGCCTAAAGGCTGAACTCCAGCGGTTGCTCGGATGCGGCTAAAGCCTGAACTCCAACGCGTTATCCTAGGTCGTTTTCGTCGGCTGCTTCGCTGGCGGAGGTGGGCATTCCGAGTTGCCTCATCTTTCGATATAAGTTCGAACGATGTAACCCTAATCGTTCCGCTGCGGCCGTCATGTTGCCTCCGGACATGTCAATCGCTCGCTCGATATGCGCCACCTGGAAGTCTCGCGTTGCTTCGCCCAGGGTGTGTGGCAACGAGGCTAAGAAAGCGGAATCGCTGCCTCGGGGTGCGCGTGCTCCCGTGGGCCCATTGAGCATCAAATCGTCGGCCTCAATGGTCTGCTCGACACACAGATAACTGACGCGTTCGATCGTGTTCCGCAATTCGCGGATGTTGCCGGGCCAAGCGTGCGATAACAACGCTTGCCGCGCGGTGTCGTCGAGCGTCGGCACGGGACGACCGATCTGGTAGCAGAATTGAGCGAGGAAATGCTCGGCGAGCTCGATGACATCGCTGCCTCGCTGTGATAGCGGCGGCAAGGTTAACGAGACGACATTGAGCCGGAAAAAGAGATCCTCGCGAAAACGTTTCTCGGCAATCCGCTGTTCGAGCGGTTGGTTCGTTGCCGCGATCACTCGCACATCGACCGGGATTGCGGTTGCCCCTCCGACTCGCACGACCACCTTGTCTTCGAGCACTCGCAGCAACTTTGCCTGGCCGCCGGCACTCAAATCGCCAACTTCATCCAGGAACAGCGTGCCTCCCTTGGCCAGTTCAAACTTGCCAATCCGAGTTTGTTGGGCATCGGTAAACGCCCCTTGTTCGTGCCCAAAGAGTTCACTTTCGAGCAACGATTCCACCAGTGCGGCGCAGTTGACGGCGATAAACGGGCCATGCCGCCGTTTGCTTTCGTAATGAACTTGGCGGGCCAATACTTCTTTGCCAGTCCCGTTGCTACCGAGTACCAGGACATTCAAATCGGTCGCGGCAACCTTCTTGGCACTGTTGCGAATCATCTCGATCGACCGATGGCTGCCCAACAACGGCGATGCCGATGCCGCATCGCTGACCAACCGGTCACGCGATTCTCGCAGCGATTGCCGCGTCCTGAGACTTTCGATCGCAACCGCGGCATGCAGGGCCAAGTCGGACAGCACCGACATGTCGAGCGAATCGAATTCGCCGTCGACATGGTTGATCGCCTCGAACACGCCGATCGTTTCTTCGCGTTGCTCGCCCACCGGTCGGCTGACCATCGGAACGGCAACGAGAGAACGCGTTTTGAAATCGAGCGATTCGTCGACCGACCGATTCACGCGTCGCTCGTCATCCCGGCTACTGAAGCTCCAAATCTTGGCTTCCCCCGTCCTCAGCACTTCGCCAACGACGCCCGCATCATCGTCGACTTCCAACGATCGGCCTTCGACCCCTAAGGCAGGCCGCCCGATCAACTTGCTCCGTCGCCGGTCCCATAAGAAAATACTGGCGCGTTCACAACGCAGCAACCTAGTGGCCGTGTTGGCGATGCATTCCAACAGCGTCTCATCCTCGCCAATCTGTTGCCATTGGGCGGCCGCTTTGAGCACCATCGACAATTGTTCAATGCGCCGAACGTGGCGGTCGTGGCTGTCGATTCGGTCGAGAGCACCAGCGAGCAGATTGGCAGCCGATCGCACTCGGCTCGACGCGCGAGAGCTATCAACTGATCCATCACGACTGGCAAGACGAAAGACGAGTGCCGAAGCGGAAACCGAAGGATCGGGAAGATCGTCGTCAGAGAGATGACCTGCGTCCAACGGGGCAGCAAACCACTCTTCGTTGCATGTCGGCAACCCGTTATCGAGCGCTTCGCTGACCAAATCGTCGGGAAAGGGCGTTTTCTCGCCTACCCAGCATTCTCGGTCCCATTTGCCGCGACGTTGACAGACCAACCCGCCCACTTGGCTGCCCATCGACTGCAGAACACCAGGAATGGCGGACACCAAGAATTCGCTGCGAGAAAAGTTGGATTGCAGCGTCTTGAAGATCTCGAGTGACAGACGCACCTCAATCCCGTCAGGCCCGACCTCATCGGGATAGGGGAGATTTTGTCCATGTGTCATCAAAAAGAACTCCGAATGAATAGATATACAGTATACCGACGAGCGAGATTCGATGGGATGCGACAAACCGTACCCCGCGGTACATTTTGCGAAATTGATCCCCGCCAAAAACGGTCGAGGTCGATTTTTTAAGGCAAATAGACGAGTTAGGTGCTTTGCCGTTATCCTGTGCCCTGCGATCCCTCACCGGGCAGGGTTAATCGGCAAGCTTAATAGGAAAGAAATAATGCAATTTGCAGGCAAAAAAGGTCTGATACTGGGCGTTGCCAACGATCATTCGATCGCTTGGGCAATCGCGAAACGAATCATGGAGTCGGGCGGTGAGTGCGGTTTTACCCATCTTCCTGATCGCGCGGACGATCCTCGCAAACGAAGCCGCCGCCGTGTCTCACAATTGACCGATCCGTACGAGAACGCCAAGTTCCTGATACCTATGGATGCGCAAAAAGATGAAGATATCCGCAGTGTTTTTGAATACACCGCCAAGGAGTTCGGTAAGATCGACTTTTTGCTGCATTCGATCGCGTTCGCCGATCGCGACGATTTGTCTCGAGAAACCGTCGAAACGAGTCGAGCGGGCTTCAAATTGGCGATGGATATCAGCGTCTACACGTTGCTCGCCTGTGCCAATGCAGCTCGTCCCATTTTGAATCCTGGGGCCGCGATCGCAACGATGACGTTCTTTGGTGGCGAACGTTGTGTGCCGGGATACAACGTCATGGGAGTCTGCAAAGCGGCTCTGGAGGCGGCCGTTCGCTACTTGGCTTTCGAAATGGGAGCGCAAGATGTGCGAGTCAATGCGTTGTCAGCGGGTCCGATCCGTACGTTGGCCGGTCGTGCAGCGGGCGTCGACGGGATGTTGGACCTCTATAAAGAAGTCGCACCCCTTGGGAAGAATGTCAGCCATGACGAGGTTGGGGCGACCGGGGCGTTCTTGTTGAGCGATCTGAGCAGCGGGGTTTCCGGCGAGATTCTGCACGTTGATGGGGGGTACCACGCGATGGGAAGCCCGGGGCGTTTGCTGAACCGGTTGCGTTAGGGGGAGCAGATGACAGATGACAGTTAGCAGTTAGCAGTTAGCAGATGTCAGTGAGCAGATGTCAGTGAGCAGTGAGCAGTGAGCAGTGAGCAGTGAGCAGTGAGCAGTGAGCAGTGAGCAGTGAGCAGTGAGCAGTGAGCAGTGAGCAGTGAGCAGTGAGCAGTGAGCAGTGAGCAGTGAGCAGTGAGCAGTGAGCAGTGAGCAGTGAGCAGTGAGCAAGGAAAACAAAAATCTGACCCCTGACCCCTGACATCTGACATCTTTTTTACATTTTCCTTGAATTCGAGGGCTAGTTTCATGGTTCGAACCGCCAGTACGATGTTGCCGCTTGGGACTTCGATCCCCGATTTTCAGTTGCCGGATTGCGACGGACAAACCGTCTCGCTTGCGGATTTTTCGAATTCGAAAGCGTTGTTGGTGATCTTCATGTGCAACCATTGTCCTTTCGTAAAGCATGTTGCCGAACAGCTCCGGTTGCTCAGCGATGAATACATGGCTAAGGGAGTGGGCGTGGTCGGAATCAGCAGCAACGACGCCGCGAACTATCCGGAAGATTCCCCGGCAGCGATGAAGCAAGAAAAGGCAGATCGGGGCTATTCGTTTGCTTACTTGTACGACGAGGACCAATCGGTTGCGATGCGATTCCATGCCGCTTGCACTCCCGACTTCTTTCTGTTCGCACCGGAATCGCAAGCGGGCGATATGAAATTGGCCTATCGCGGTCAATTGGACTCCAGTCGACCGAAGACCGACATTCCTGTGACCGGGGTGGATCTGCGGGCGGCAATCGATGCGGTCTTGGCCGGCGATTGGCCGAGCGAAAAGCAGACACCGTCGATCGGGTGCAACATCAAGTGGAAGCAAGGGAACGAACCTGAGTACTTCAATCCTCAAGGGACCGCGTGAGCGATTGCGAGCCAACACTGAGCTATTTGCAGGAATTGACGTTTCGACTTGCGCTCGGTGCGCCGAAGTTACCGGCGAGTTTGCGTGACCGGCATGCCGATTGGTTGGTCGCTCAGCAGCGGCCCGATGGCGGGTTCGCTGGTCGTGAAGGGGAAAGCGATCCCTATTACACCGCGTTTGCACTCCGTGGGCTCTGGATTTTGGGGGCATTGGATCATGACGTCGCCGGCAGCGCTGCGGCGTTTCTACGTAGCCGGATGCAGGCCCGCGAATCGATTGTCGATTTGATCTCGCTCGTTTTTGGCGCCGCCATTTGCGAATTGGCTGCCGGCGTCGTGGTGATTGATGACGCGGATGCAACGTGGCGGAGCAACATCGCCGGACTGCTGGCGACGTTACGAACCGATGACGGCGGATTTGCCAAAACACCCGAAGGCCGCGCTGGCAGCACCTACCAAACGTTCTTATCGCTGTTGTGTCACGAATTGATTGAAATTCCTGTCCAGGATGTTGATGGCATTTTACGTTTCCTTGCCTCTCAGTCGCATCAAGAGGGTGGCTTTTTAGAGATCCGCGCCGCCAAACGGGCGGGAGTCAATCCGACGGCGGCAGCAATCGGAACCTTGAAGACGCTGCGTCAGCTTGATGCGTTTGACCACACGGCAACAATCGAGTTTTTATCGGACATGCAGTCAGAGGAGGGAGGCATGACGGCGAACACGCGGATCCCGTTCGCTGATTTGCTCAGTTCCTTCACCGGATTGTTGACGCTGACGGATCTGGACGCGGCGTCGGCCATCGACGTCGCTGCGATCCGTCGCTACGCAACGTCGATGCAGCGCGATCGCGGCGGTTTTGTGGGGTTGGTGCTTGATGACGTGACGGATGTGGAGTACACGTTTTATGGACTCGCGACCCTTTCGCTATGTGAGATGATTGGATAGGCAGATGAGTAACGAAAGCCAGTTGAAGGTTGAAAACGTTTCCAAGTCCTACGCCACCGCAGCCGATTCGCTGCGTGTCCTCGATGGCGTGTCACTCGACTTAACCGCTGGCGAATCGTTAGCGATCGTCGGCCCGAGCGGTAGTGGCAAAAGCACGCTGCTGCACATTCTCGGCACCCTCGACCATCCGGATCAGGGATCGGTGCACATTGATGGGCAGGATCCTTTTCAGCTTTCGCCAAAACAGTTGGCGGCATTTCGCAACGAGCACATTGGGTTTGTGTTTCAAGACCATCATTTGTTGCCGCAGTTGACGGTGATTGAGAACGTCTTGATTCCGGCGTTGGCCCATGGCAAGCCCAAGTCGGAATCCTTTGTTCGCGCCGAGCATTTATTGCATTCGGTGGGATTGTCGGACCGGATCGGTCATCTACCGAGCGAGTTATCGGGTGGGGAACGAGAGCGGGTCGCGATCGCGCGGGCGTTGGTGATGCAGCCCTCGTTGATCTTGGCGGACGAGCCGACAGGTAACCTTGACCGCCGAACGGCGGACGCGGTGACCGAGTTGTTGTTGTCACTGCAAAGTGAAAGTGGCGTCATCCTGATTGCGGTGACTCACAGCGAAACCTTAGCGGCGGCACTCCAGCAGCGCCGCGAGTTGCAAGACGGACGATTGCTCTAGTGGACCGTCAGCATTAGCTTTTAGGGTAGTGGATTTCGCCAGAAATCCGTAACTCAAATGTTCTTAGGGACTTCTGGCGAAGTCCACTACGTCCCAACTCGCAGTTTTAACCATGACGGTCCACTAGACTGGAGCTTTGGTGGTGCAAGTTGGTGTACCGCCCTTCGAGAAGACCCAACTTCGAGAGTGCCCAGTTGCAGTGACCACGTCGTGGTCATCGCGGAACCACGCCGGAATCTGCGACCACGTCGTGGTCGAGGGTTTGATGAGGGAACACGTTTCCGGGGGTTTTCGCTTCGCTCTCACCCCCGGCTACCCGCTGCGACCACGCACGTGGTCGAGGGTTTGATGAAGGAACACGTTTCCGGGGGGTTTCGCTTCGCCGTCACGCCCGGCTGTCATCTTTGACCATATCCATGGTCTTTATCTTTGATTTATCCCATTTCCAAAGTTAGACGCGCGTTTGAGGCGGCATCGGTTAAGAAATGCTGGCTAAATCCGTTGCACCAACGTGCGCAGACTGTTTCTCGACTCACTGCTGTAAACCAAACACGGGAAAGTGCTTACGATGCGTTTTCATGAATCCATCAACAATCCGGGTTCGACGCAGATCACCTCACGTGTCCCTCACACGGATTGCGGACCGGCTTTTTGTCGCGATCACGCTGCCGCCACCCACTCATCCCCAACCCTTCTCCCACCGAAAGAGGTCGTGCAGTTTTTAAGTTGTGACTGCTGAAGTGTTTAGGTATCCAACCACCCCTGCCCGCGCAGCGGGAGGGGTCGAGCGCAGCGAAGGGGAGGGCCGGTATAGAAACCGTGCTGGAATTTCATGTTGTAATCGCAGCCCGTTTTCCCTCTCCCTCGCTTAGGCTCGACCTCTCCCAGAGAGAGGTAAATCTTGTAAGTCTTTTTCAATCAACAACTTAAAAACTGCACGACCTCCGAAAATCGGGGGAGAAGGGAGCCAGAGTGGAGAGGTGGAGGTACCCATGCCATTCGGCAGGCGTGCGTTCCATCATTCACAGACGCTTATTGAACGCTCAATGGTCCCTCTGCCGTCTCGCGGGGGAAGCGGAAACGACTTGGAAGCGGTCCCTTGGCTACGCCCAGCCTTTGATGTTCTCAAAACTTCTCAGCTCGTACGGGATGCCGACATAATCGAGAACTCGGCAGAGGCCTCGAAGTGCGACGCCAAAACCATCGGGGCCGCTGAAACCGCCGAACTGGCCTCCACCTTTGACATGGGGTTCCAAATCCATGAAGACCCCTGCGGCTCCACGTGACACCATTCGTTGGTTCAACTCGGGCAGCAAGTCCTTCATGTCACGGAGGATCGCTTCGTGGCCACTGTCTCCACGATCGGCGGGCACAAAATTACTCAGGCTCGCTTCATCGACATGTTCGATTCGAGCGGTCGGCGAGGGGTCGTGGTAGTCCTTGATGTGGACCCATCCAAGACTCGGTTTCATCGCCAAATACTGACCGTAGGTCTCGTCCGGTGTAAAGCCTTGCGTGACGATGTTTGCTCCGTCAAAAATCGTCAGCATCGCGGGATGGTTGACTTTCGTGGCGATCGCCTCAAGCAAGGGGCCTGTTTGGCCTACCAAGTTGGCCTCGACTTCGAGACCGAATGTCAACCCGCGTTGGTCACAGACCTCGGCGATTTGTCCTAATTGATCTGCGACTTGGTCGATATGATCTTCGGGTTTCGTTCCCTTGGGATGATAGAATGCGAACCCTCGGATCAACTTGGCCCCAAACGCTTCGGCACGATCACACGCGGTTTGGACGTCTGACTTCAGATACTCCTCGAACGGAACGTACTTGTTGCTGGTGCCGTCGTCGATATCCTTCAGTTTGACTTTGCCGATTGGTGAACCGATGCTGCTGACCTGCAATCCGTAATCGCCCTGCAGTTTGACAAGGTGCTCGATCTCCGATTCGCTGAGTGCCATCACGTTTTTGATTCCTTCGCCTGCATCGATGAAACGAATCGAGTAATACTTCAATCCGAGCGCAGCGAATGCGGAGTATTGCTGGATGGCTTGTTTTTCATTGGCCGCTTCGTCAGCGAATCCGCTCAGTAAAACAGGAATGGTCATGGTGGATTTGGGAAAGGTTAGAGGAATGCGGAAGCAACTTCGTACGGCACGACCGGCCCGAAATTGCTCTCCAAGGCGGAAAAAATCTGTCAATCTCGCTCAGGATACTCAACCGTGATGTTGCTGCAGAGCCCACCGCGCGGCGTCCAGCGGGTCTCGATTTTCGCCTGACGCGGCTTTACGACGGCGAGAAAGTCGTCCATGATTCGGTTGGTAACCGCTTCGTAGAAGATTCCTTCATTGCGAAAACGCTGTAAGTACATCTTCAAGCTTTTCAGCTCGACGCAGCGTTGGTCGGGTACGTACGTAAAGACCACCGTCCCATAGTCGGGCTGACCCGTTTTGGGGCACACCGAGGTAAACTCGGGGCAATGGTGCTCGATGGTATAGTTCCGGGCGGGACTTGGATTGTCGAAGACTTCCAAAATGCCCGCAAAATTTTCTGATTCGCTCAAAGTTGATTTCTCCGCTTCCTAATTCTGATTTTTTACCTGCTCCGGCAACATCGACCAAGGGGACCTCGGCCGAGGCTGTGGCGCTGCGCATCTCCGAAACGTTCACGAGCCGTCAAGGTGAGGGGATGTTAACCGGCACCCCCAGCTTCTTTATTCGTACCAGCGGCTGCAATTTGCGTTGTTGGTTTTGCGACACCCCCTATGCATCGTGGAATCCCGAAGGTGAGCGTCGATCGGTGGAGTCGCTTGTGCAAGAAGCAGCCGAAGTGGGACTGGAGCACGTCGTGTTCACCGGTGGTGAGCCTCTGCTGCACCCCGAATCCGTTGATTTGTCGGTCGCACTGCGGGCCTCGGGCCATCATGTCACGATTGAAACCGCGGGAACGATTGACCGAGAAGTCGAATGCGACCTGCTGTCGATCAGCCCGAAATTTCGCAGCAGTGCGCCCGATGCGATCAAGCATGCTCGTTGGAGCGAACGGCACGAGCAACGGCGGATGCCGATCGAGGTCATGCGGCGGCTGATCGAGCGCAGTGAAGACTTTCAACTTAAGTTCGTCGTGGATTGCGAGGAGGATCAAAACGAATTACTGGAGGTGGTCGAATCGCTTCAAGCTGCGGCGGAAAAGGTTTGGGTGATGCCGCAAGGGATGGCAGTCCACGAGATTGATGAATCGGCGGCTTGGTTGCGTCCATGGACTCAATCACGAGGCTTCCATTACTGCGATCGAATGCATATCCGCTGGTACGGCAATCGTCGCGGCACGTGATTCGCGAGGATTCGTTCGCCCGGATGATTCGGTGATCCATGGGCATCGCTGCGCTCAGCCCATGGCCACCCTCTTTGACCACGTGGGACGTTCGATTTATAATTTGCGGAACTCTATTCACGGCCTCCGCGAGCGGGAGGGTAAAGAGAAAGCCGTAGCAACGGCTCAATGCGCAATGGCGATTGGATGGTGACCTCGGAGAAATTCGTCGGCCGCCATTTCTCGCTTTCCTGCAGGTTGCAATTTCACGATCTGGATCCAACGATCTTGCGCAGCAATCTTCAATCCGCCATCGATGGTGATCGTCCCGGGGGGAACGTCCGAGGGGACTTCGCCAACCATTTGAACTTGCTTAATCGCCAAGCGAACCGGATCGTCCTTTCCTTCGACGCGAACGAAGGTGTAACCGACCGGCCAGGGTTGCATGCCACGCACGTGACAGTCGATCAATCTCGCGGTTTGGCTCCAATCGATTTCGCCCTCCGCTTTTGACAATCGCGGTGCACGGGTCGCAAAGGCGGGATCTTGAACCACTCCGATTTCGCTATCGCGATCCCAATGGATCAATTGATTGACCGCTTCGTTCGTTGCTTCCACCCCCATCCGTGACAATCGGTCCTCCAATTCGCCTGCGGTTTCGTGGTCTGCGATCATGGTTTCGCGAGTCGCAATGATCGGGCCACCGTCAAGTTTGGGTGTCATATGAATGACCGAAACGCCAGTCACCGAATCACCGCTGAGCATGGAGCGTTGAACCGGAGCGGCGCCTCGGTAAGCGGGCAACAAGGATCCATGCAAATTGATGCCACCGAGCGATGCAGTGGACAAGGCTGACGGCTTGAGAATTTGCCCATAGTCGCAAACGACCAGCAAATCGGCCGATACCGCGCGCAGGTGTTCGATCGCTGCATCGTCATTGATGCTGGCGGGGTCGAACAAGTCGAATTGATGTTCGGCTGCCCAATCTCGAACAGGCGAAGGGGGAGTTTTTTTTCGGCTTTTCATCGCTGGCTGCGGCCGAGTGACCACCAACTCGATGGCGTGACCTGCTTGGCGAAGTGCATCGAACGAAGGGATCGCGAACGGGCCGGTGCCCATCATGATCATCCGCAGCTTCGACTCCGCTGGTTGGCTTAAATCCTTAGGCATATCGCTCGGTCCATTCATCCAATCGGCCGATCAAGTCTTCGTCCGTGGGAATTTCGCCGGTTGATTGTCGCGAGCGAAAATCGGTTTCAAATTCTGCGAGTGGGTCGATCAGCTCCCGCCTCGCTTCGTCGGTCATCCGGTCAAAGAACAACACTCCGTCGAGGTGGTCGTTCTCATGCATCAGCACTCGAGCCAAGAATCCATCGACACTGCGTTCGATCGAGTTCCCCTTTAAGTCATAGGCACTGACACGAATGGCTTTGGGGCGTTTCACCTGCCCGTACAACCCGGGGAGACTCAAACAGCCCTCTTGGTCGGATTCGTTGCCACGCGGCATTTGCAGTTCGGGATTGACGAGGATTAGCTCTTCCCCCTCGTCACGTTTTCCAGCGGGATTGGCCACGAACAAACGCAGCGGCAAGTCCACTTGATTGGCCGCCAAACCAACCCCGTTGAACTGGTACATCAAATCAAGCATCTCGTCCGCGATTCCCCGCAGAGCTTGGTCAACGCGACGAATGGGTTTGCTGCGGTACCGCAGTGTGGGATGCGGATAATGAACGATGCTTAACGGCATGAGAGGATAATGGGGATAGTCGTAAAAACGTAGTCGAAAACCGCCAATACGTCGGGATTGGGGATTACGGAATCTTGCCGGTGGTCCAAAGCCGTGTGACTTCGCCGGCCCCTCAAGATGATCGATATTTGCGTTTTTGGGCAGGGGTAAGCATTTCGGTCGGCTGGACAACCGGACTTCCCTCGGCGACCATTTGCCTATGTTCAATTTACTCGCCTGCAAACTTTTTGACCACCTTTGCCGCAACGCCGCGAGGCAGCGGATGATGGCTTCGACGGTTGCGGGAGCGTCCGTGTTGGACGCAGGGATCCATACGGCTGGATCGTTGGCCGCAGGAATCGGTTTGGCGCGGTTGTGCCTGGGCGACCTTGCGGACGTGGTGATCGTACCGGCTGATTCCGCTACGTTCGCCAGTCCCAACGCGATCTTTGTTCAAACCGACCATCCGATTGGCGCCGGTTTGGCATGTCAGTACGCCGGGTGGCCTGTGGCGACCGATGACTTTTTTGCAATGGGAAGTGGTCCGATGCGTGCGGCCCGTGGACGCGAGCCGATGCTTGTCGATTTGCAGTTGATCGAGACCGCCGATCAGGTGGTGGGGGTGCTCGAGTCCGACAAGATGTTGACGACGTCCGCAGTCGGATTGATCGCCAAGGATTGTGGAGTCCCGGCCGCTAACGTGCAAATCGCGATCGCGCCGAGCACTTCGATCGCGGGCAGCGTGCAAGTCGTCGCTCGATCGATTGAAACGGCGCTACATAAACTACATGCGTTGGAATTTGACGTGCGGAGCGTTGTTTCAGCGACCGGCCATGCACCGCTTCCGCCGCCAGCAAGGCCAAGCGATACGGTGACAGGGATTGGACGCACCAACGACGCGATCCTCTACGGAGCAACGGTCACGTTGTGGGTCGATCACGATGATGATGCTGTTAATGCGGTCGCGAACGCAGTCCCAAGTAGCCACTCCTCGGATCACGGCCGCCCCTTCGCCGAGATTTTCAAAGCTTACGATTACGACTTTTACAAGGTCGATCCTTTCTTATTTAGCCCGGCGGTGATCGCGATCCATAATCTGCGCAGCGGGCGGACCTTTCGTGCCGGCAGCATTGAAACCAGCATTCTTTTGCGGTCGTTTCAATCATGAGTGACCAAGTCAGAATTTTGGTGCTTGGATGTGGCGATGGTTGGCACGCCAACCAGTTGAAGATGGCTGCCGAAACGCTTGGTTGCGAATTGCACTTTAGCGACTACGAGTCGTTGTTTGCTTGTGTTGCCACGCCCCCAGAAGTTGTCGGTCTTGGATGTGACGGCTATGGCTCATCGGCCGAGATGATCGACCGTTTCGATGCGGTCTTGACGCGGACCATGCCGCCGGGGTCGCTGGAGAAGGTGACCTTTCGGCTTGCGGTGTTGCATGGGCTGTGCGCTGCCGGAGTTCCCGTGATCAATTCGCCTGCCAGTCTCGAACTCGCCATCGACAAGTTTGCCTCGCTCGCTCGCGTGGCTCGACTCGGTTACGCCGTCCCTGAAACGGTCGTCGTTCAATCACGCAGCGAAGCGGTCGCCGCATTCCATCGACTCGGCGGTGATTGCGTTGTCAAGCCAATCTTTGGTGGTGAGGGACGCGGAGTGATGCGAATTCAGGACGCGCAATTGGCCTGGTACACGTTTGCAACGCTCGAGCAACTCGATGCGGCGTTTTACATTCAAGCGTTCGTACCGCCGGGTGGCCGTGATACGCGTTTGATGGTGATTGGGGACGATGTGATCGCGGCTCGTCGAGAAAACGACTTGGATTTCCGGACCAATCATTCGCAAGGCGGTAAGACGGTCGCGATTGAGCCGACTTCCGAACAGTCCGAGTTAGCACGGCGTGTCACTCAGGAGATGGGATTGGTGATCGCTTCGGTTGACGTCATCGACTCGGTCAATGGATCCCCACGCGTGTTGGAAGTTAACGGCGTTCCCGGGTGGAAAGGGTTGCAGGGGGCGAGCCACGTCCCGATCGCGACCCAAATGCTGCAAACCGTCATCGAGTCAAGCAAGGTTCGCGAGGCAATACAATGAGCCCCTCACCAACGGATGGAAATGTCGCAGCGCGGCTGAAGGTGATTCGGTCGCTGACCCCAGCGGCGATAGCGATTGCCGAACCGAGCGGCCCGCCACGTCGCGATGGTTTGCGAACCTACAATCTGACGACGTTCGAACAATTGGACCAACGCAGCGACGAAATCGCCAAAGGACTGATCCGTTGGGGCATCCAACCTGGGATGCGATTGGCCATGATGGTGCCTTTCGGGGCCTCGTTTATTGAGTTGGTTTTCTCGCTGTTGAAAGCCGGTGTGGTCGCGGTCTTGATCGATCCTGGTATTGGGCGAAAACACCTGGTCGACTGTCTGAGTGAGTCGAACGTTGACGGCTTCGTTGGGATCCCCAGAGCCCAATTGGTTCGCGCAGTGCTTCGCAAGCGTTTCCCAACGGCAAAGTGGAACGTGACGACGGGACGCCGTTGGTTGTGGGGTGGCAAGACGTTGCGTCAGATTGCGGACATGGGGGCGACTGCGGACGCGTCGGTCTTGCCCACCGTTGGATCCTCCGACCAAGCGGCCATCATCTTCACGACCGGCAGCACCGGGCCACCGAAGGGCGTGTTGTACACTCACGGGACCTTCCACGCACAAATTGACCGGATTCGCGAGCGTTATGACATCCGTCGCGGATCGCGAGATCTGGCTTGTTTCCCACTGTTCGGTTTGTTCGATGCCGTAATGGGCGTCACCACGGTGATTCCCGACATGGATCCGACGCGTCCCGCCGATGTCAACCCCGCACGATTGATCGAAGCGGCGACCCAATGGGAAGTCGACCAAGCGTTTGGTTCACCAGCACTGTGGAACACCGTTGTGAAGTGGTGCGAACAGCATGGCGTCGAAGAGCCTTTTCCGACGTTGCGGCGGGTCTTGTCGGCCGGCGCACCGGTGCCGGCGTCGACCCTTCAAAGCCTACGGAAATTGCTGAATCCCGATGCGATCATCATGACGCCCTACGGCGCGACCGAAGCGCTTCCGATCGCATCGATTGAATCTCGTGAAGTCATCGCCGAAACCGGCCCAGCCTCCGCCAAAGGTAAGGGCGTCTGCGTCGGAACTCGCTTCGAAGGGGTCGAGTGGCGTGTGATTGAAATCGAAGATGGACCGATCACAGAGATCCAGCAAACGAAGCAGCGTCCACAAGGCAAGATTGGCGAATTGATGGTTGCCGGTCCGATGGTGACAACCGAGTACGTTGTCCGGAGCGATCAAAACTCGATGCATAAGGTCCGCGATCAGGACCGAGTGTGGCATCGTATGGGGGATTGCGGGTACCTGGACCCCGAGGATCGATTTTGGTTTTGTGGTCGCAAGGCTCACCGCGTGGTGACGAACAACCGAACACTCTTCACGATCCCCTGTGAATCCGTTTTCAATGCTCACCCCAAGGTTTACCGTAGCGCTCTGGTCGGTCGTGGCGAACGACCCAATCAAACTCCGGTGATTCTTGTAGAAACTCACCCAGCCGACCAACCGGCGAGTGACCCTCAACGCGAGACCTTGAAAGCTGAGTTATTGGAGTTGGCTTCACGGAATCCCATCACGCGACGTATTCAAGAAATCATCATCCGCAGCGAACCTTTGCCAGTCGACATCCGCCACAACAGCAAAATATTCCGCGAACGGTTGGCGGAGGAGTTACCACCCTTGTCACCCGTTTCCAACGTTGCGGGGCCCAAGCCTTCGTCATGACCCACAATGATGCACGTTGCGAGCGTAGCCACGTTCGCCAGAACGTGGTCCACCGTCTGGCGACGGTGGCTAGCCCGGATGATACGTTGGAGTGGTAGGCTTTAGCCGATTGCGTGCTGGACCCTTGCTGAATCGGCTAAAGCCTACGACTCCAACGTGCGCAGTCGGTTTTTTTCTCAATCGGTGTAAGCTGATCGCATACAAAGGGTTACGGGGAATAGGTTTGGACGGATGAATAATCCGGGCTAGATACTTTCGGCCCCACGAAACTCCGTTGCCTTCCACTCGTGGCTGGCCCGAGTGCCAAGCGATCCCCACAGCCCAAATGGACTCTTACTTTTTGGCGGATTGGGACTCCCCACGTAGACCGTGCTGTTGCTCGAGTCACCGGCGTCAATACTGTCGGACACAAAGGAAACCCGTCCGTCCGCAAAACAGACGTAGGCACCGCTTTGGTGTCGACTGCTTGCCCCGAGCACTCCGGCAGCGTCGTCTTGGTCGGCAACCAGAACGATCTCTCGATTGGGTGGCAAGATCGTATTCATACCGGTATAGAGCGGCATGCCATCGGCCCAGCGAATTCCACGACGCTGATCCGAGGCAACGGCCAACTTTGTATTGGCAGTCGTCAGATACCAAAAGTGCGGTCGCTCCACATCAATTTGTACTCCGCCACGCGCCCAATTCGGTGAATGACGTAGCGATTCGCCTGACCCATCCGCCGGCCCTGGGATCGGTTCGCTGCGGATATCGCGGTCCCCTAAGTCGGTAACGATTTCACCGAACATGATGGTCGTCGACAACCCATCGGTCACATCGGACAAACGCGTCACGACTCGAGGAACAAACATGCCTCGCATCGCCGCGTCGGTTTGTGCCGCCAGTTCATCGTCGAGGACAAAGGTTCCTTTGACCTCTTTGAACGGTCCTGAGTTGCCTGCGAGGATCCCATCGCCCAAGCAGACCGCATAATTCGATCGTCCCATCGCCGGGTGTCCGCTCCCCGGATCGCTTGGACAACGAAGCGGTGTGACTTCGATTTGCCAGGGCCAATAGCTTGCAACAAACGGTTCGGGACCACCGACGGGCCAGGGTGATGATTCAGCGTCCTCATCGGCCTCTGATACATCGCCCAACGAATCCATCTCCATCTCGTCGAATTCGTACCCACCGCCATACATCTCCATCGAACCCCAGTTTTCCATGCCGAAGTCCTCGTCAGGATCAAGCGGCGACTGAATCGCTTCCCACAGGGGTTGTTGACCGAGAAACGGAAGCAAAGCGACAAAGGCGCTAAGCCGACGATCGTTGTCCGCACGCCGTTGGCTGCTGCCATCGGTACCCGATAACTGGACCGGCAATTGGTCGAAGGCCGTGTGATAGGCATGGGTGGCCAAGCCGACCTGCATCAAGTTATTCGCGCAGCTCGTTCGCCGCGCCTGTTCGCGTGCCGATTGCACCGCTGGCAGCAGTAGCCCCACCAGAACGCCGATGATCGCAACGACACAGCAGACTTCTATCATCGTGAATGCAGCGCGGCGACTCATTCGCTTCCACCTCCGTCGGAATCCACCGTATTGGAATCGCCACCATCGTTTGGCGTCCTTGCGGCGGCGGTTGCTGAATCCACCAAAGGGATGGATTCGCTGGGTGGCTCATCGGACTTCCATTCCAACGGCAAGGGATCACCCGATCTTGAACCCATTTGACGCAGAATCTCCATGTCCATCGTATCACTGCGGAACTTGTATTCACCGCTACCCATCAACAAATGAGCTCCTCCGGGGTGATCACTTGCGATTCCTCCGACGTACAGCGCGTCCACCTCCTGATCGGGCCCCTGGGGTCCGCGAATGCGCGCTAATTCCGCGTTGATTTGGTGTCCGGTGTTGCGCAAACTGGATCGCGTCCCGCTACTCCATCCAAGATCTTCCTCAAACCGCGACAACTTCTCGGCAACAAAGACGGTATAGGACAGCCCGTCGGTAATATCGCTATCGCGAATTGGCTTGTTCAAGAACATCACCCCGTTGTTGGTCACATCGATTGGCGTTTCGGTCGATGCATGAATCCCCGCGTAGCAGGTGGTGTTCTGACGCATTCCGGTTTCGGAGGGACAGATTAACGTCGGTATCGAGAGACTACGGATCTCGGCATTCGAAGGCGAATAGACACTCGTTTCACGATCGATCGCTTCGTAGACAACCTTGGCATCAATGTTTGGCAGCAATCCGGAAATCCAATTGTGGTGATATCCCACCGGTTCGCTTCGAACGGGGCCTGCTTTGGCAATCGTGCCAATCGGATAATGGCTGTGATGTAGTGCGTAGGAAGAAAGTCCCAGCGATAGTTGCACCAGATTTTGTTGGCAAGCGGTCCGTCGTGACAGCTCTCGCAAGTTCTGCATCGCTGGAAGCGCGAGTCCCACCAAAACGCCGATGATCGCGATCACCACCAGCAGCTCAACGAGCGTAAATCCAGCGGATCTCGGTCGCGAGCGGCGTCCGACGAAGCTTGACCGGGTGAAAGGAAAAGAGTTCATCATTCGGTTTCTACCTTGATTGGAAGAGATCTTGAGACTTCGTCGACGACGTCGTCTCCGCGTCGCCATCTCGCGATGATCTGTGATTTTTCATCATTGAGGGTCAATTCAATCCGCTCGTTTGCGGACGGTTCGATCGGCAAAGCGACCGAGGAAAAGGAGTCGTTCACCAAGGGCTCGACCGCTTCGGTTGCTGCGATCAACATCTGCACACGCATGCGATCGGTCTCTCCTCGCCGAGCTGCATACTCGGCTTGGACCATCGTGCGCACCGCAGCCACGATGACGAGCAAAACGAGCACGACCAGCAGCAAAAATGCGGCCCCAGAGCGACGCTGATTCATCGTTTCACCTCAATCATCCACGGAGTCGCTGCGTCCTGGCCCAACAAGTCGACCGTCACGAAATCGTCGTCGACCGACACGGTCGGCTCACGGGAATGCGGCAGCGAGAACGATTCGGCGGCCGACGCGAGCGTCGATTGCCCTGGTTCGGATCGGAACACGACCCGCCGCATTTCGTGAGAGCCCGTGTCAAATGTGTAACGGATTTCGGACTCTGGTGTCCGAATCGTAATGGGCAACGCCTCATCCACGACAGTGATTTCGCTTGCATTCTTGACATCGGTTCGCAGTTGGTTGACCAGCCGACGGACCGACGAACGAACCTGGTTCGATTGGTTTCGAGCTTGCCCAATCTCCGTAACACCTTGCAAGATCGACGCCGCAGCGAGTCCGAGTGCCAACAAAACGGACAAGGTCCCCATGACCTCGATCAGCGTGATCGCGCTACGTTGGTGGGCAGAGGGACGTTTGCTTCGACTACTCATCGGCGGCTTCCTCCGTATCGAAGCGCCAATCATGCAGCGTGATGACCGCTTGATTTGCACCGCTTCCTTGGACCCGCAGGTGGATGCCGCTCAGGCCATTTGACTCAAAGGGGTCCAGGTCCACTTGAATGTCACATTTGCACCGCTTTGAGATGGTTTCCGCGATCGCCACGGATTCCTCCGAAAGTGAATCCTTCGGCACGTCATTCAGTCGCTGCAGCGTACTTTCCACTGCCAGCATCAAGCCTAATCGCTGATCGGCTTGCTGATTCAACGTCGAGGCGCTCTTGGCAAATTTCAGGAGTGCCACGGTCGCGGTCACCAACAGCAGCGACGAAATGGCAGCCTCCAAAATCAAACTACCGCGTCGCTTCTTAGCTAAGCCCATTGATCAGCTCCATCAATGCGTGAAAGAACCCGTACGCATAGCCGAGCACCAGCCCGCCGAGCACCAAGATGATGGCAGGGAAAAACAATTCCATAAACCACCGTGCGTTCGCGTTTGCGTCTCGAACGTTCTGTTCCGCGATCGTTCGCATCAACTCGGCCGCGCGGTGCGGCGAGGCCCCGCTGAGCCATCCCGCCTCGGATGGACGGATCCAACCGCTCTGTTGCATCGCCGTCATCGGCGGTGTCCCCGATTCCACCAACTGCAACGCGTGGCCGATCTCTCGGCGTTGGTTTGAGCGCATCGAAATCGAGTGACCAATTTTGAGTGCCGATTCAAGGGACATTCCGGAATCGATCGCATCGGCAAGCCCAACGAGGATTTCCGACTTGCGTTCCGCGCTGAGCGGCAACAGGGGGAGCCAGGAAGGAAAACGCATCCCGAAGAAATGCCCTCGAGACAGCAACGGGACGACAAACACGATCATTGCCACGAGCCCAAGCAGCAGCCAGCCGGTGCCACCATCGCGCATCCACCTCTGCTGTAGCGACGAGGCGATCCCGAATTCTTCAAGCATCTTGAAAACCGTTGGCGTGATGAACAAGATCATGAATCGAAACACCAAGCAGGTGACCATCGCCGTAAGAAACAGATAGACGAATTGGCCGTAAACCGGCATCGTGGTGTTGTCGATGCTCCCCAATTCCTCGCGGTAAAGATGATTCGCGTCCTCTTCGCGTTCCGCAGCGGGTATCGAGGAATGCCCGGGTGGCAAACGCAGCGAAATCGCGGTTGACAGCTCCAGCGGAATTCCGGAAACCGCCGCAGCGGCAACCGGTTCTTGGCCGGCGCGAAGACGCTGCGAATACTCGTAGCACTGCCATTTCATCGGTCCCGATTTCGAAAAGGCCGCGACGACTTTCTCGAGCCCCTGGTCTTGATCGCTCACCACCCGAATCGCTGAATTCAGCATCTGCTTGAAGTGATCACGACGTCGCCAGCGAAAATCGTGGATCGCAAAGACAAGCAACACCGCAATGATCAAGTTCAACAAAGAGGGCGCAACCGCCAAAATGACGATCACAAAAACAACATACAGGAATCCGCTCGCTACTTTTCTCATGTCAATCCTGTGAGCAAGTCGGACACGGCTAGCCAAAACCACGCCAAGGACGTCGAAATGGAAAGCCAAATGAGAACGCCGGCAAGGATGGTTGAAATCAGGGGCATCGATTGAGTCAACAAGGTCAAACGGCTGCGTGAGAGTCGCAAGAAATGGTCGGCAGCCAATCGCCACTGGTTCTCCGGTGCGTTTCCACTGGGCGAAAGAAACGCTTCGAGCATGGCAGCGTCTTTCCGCGTTTGGCTCGGCTGGCTGATCACCGATTCGCCCCGTTCGACTCGAGCAGCCGACTGGGTCAACCAATTGCGGCTGCCGCGATCGCGAACGATTTGTGCCGCCGTCGAGAACGCTTCGGGATAGGTGCATCCGACCGATAGCAGCCGCGTTACGGCATCGGTGGCCGCCGACCAGTCAATGGCGGATCGAGTCGCCCGATATCCTGGGATGATGCCAAGCAACGAGCCCACGATGCCACCGACGACCAAGAAGATCGTGAAGGCAACCATCACGGCGGGCACCCACAACAGTCGCCAAGGATTTTGCCCGTACGGCCGAATGCTCGTTTCTTCGGCCATTTTATAGACGTCCATCGACAAGCGGACCGCGACGAAACTCGCCACCGCGGCTGCTAGCAAGACCAACAACCAGCCTGCGGCAGTGCACCAGATCGCACGCCGCACCATCACCGACCGGAAGTGCTGAGCTTCAAGCCACTCGATCGCACTCGTCGATTGCGTTTGCCCCGCTTCGGCCAAACGAATGGCCACGGGATCGAGCGTCACGTTTGATCGGTTCCCCGCTACCACTGCGCCACCTGTCGATAAACCGGGCCAATGACCCACCAAACATACGAGAGGGCCAACCCACCCCCGATCACCGCCATGGCGATTCGGGGCAACAATTGAGCCCAAAAGTAGACATGCCTGCGAGATCGTTCGCTATACATCGCCGCCAGATAATGCAACACGGACACCGTGATTTGCTGCTGATTGATGCCTGGTAAATTCTGGGTCGGGATCTCGGCTTCCGATAAAATTCGCTGAAGCTGCGGCGATTGGAGTGAGGGGGATTCGAGGGAACCAAGCATGCGGTCACCGGCCAAAGAAGCAGCCGCGCGGATCGCAACATCCTCGGGAACCTCGTTAGCAATCTGATCGGCAAGTGAGCTGCAAAAGAGCCCTAAACGAATCGATCGCGGAAAACCACGGCGAGAACGAATCAGCAAAAACAACAGGAAAACAACAACCCCAAACACGACCGGCGGCCAATACCAATTCGCCAACAGCCATTCGCTTAGTCGGACAACCCAAGCGGGCCAATGAAATTCACCCGACTGGTTGGCCCAAATCATCGGAGCCAAGCAGAGCACTGCGACAAAGTAGCCCACGACGACCAACAACAAGGGGTAGAACCATGCCAACCGTAATCGCCGCGCGTACTCCGCCCGCCGCCGCAATTGTCTCGAAAAGCGTTCCATCAGAACCGAATGGTTCGACTTCTCGGACGCCGAAACGCTGGCGGCGGCCTGTTGGGCGATTGGTGAATCGAGGGCTCCAACCGCTGTGGGAACACTTTCACCCCGATCGAGCGCTACGGCAATCGAACCAGCGACAAGGGCAACGCGGCCAAGACGTTTGTCTTGCAGCCGGCGCATCGAATCAATGACCGGTGTTCCCGAACGCATCGCACTGGCAATTTCATCCATCAACGAGGCGATCTGAAGATCCGATAGATTGGCCACGAAGCCACCGGTGAAAGAAGAGGAATGCGAAAAACCACGGCCCCTCTACGATACGCTGGCGTGAATCGCCACGCAACGCCACATCCAGGGGTTCCTACGATCGCTTTATGCCCTCGCGACCGACACCGGTGTCCTGGCCCGATTAGGAATTCAGTTTTCCACAGGCCAAGCCGCACCCGCTGCACGAACCGCCGCATCCAATCCCTTCATCGGTACCGCAGTCTGGGCCACATCCGTGCTGGAGGAGTTTTGCAAAATGGCGGCTACGAACGATCGATTCGTACTTTGCCGTCACTTTCGCTGAGATCGATTCGGCAACCGAATCGACGGGTCCAAGGAACTGCATGATCAGCGTTCCACCGTCAAAGAGTTGGTCGACATCCAGCAAAATCGCTGCCGAACCGGCCTCGGACAACGCGCTGCGGCATCCCTCGATGGCGGCCCGCCGATGTCGGTCGAGACGCCGAATCAGCAACTCATCGGGTTCGGTCGTTTTCCGAAGTATCGTCACGAGAGGAGATTTCGATCCGTCCGTGCCAAGATTTCGGATGGGCGACACGACCACCGCAAGTTCGACCCCGCGACCGGTCCGCACAATCACGCGATCCGCCCGTTTTAAGCCGTTTTCGCATGGAAAATCGACGCCGCGTCGAAACGTCGCCGTGGTTTGGGCAATAAAAAGTTCCCCTAGCGAACCGATTCGCACAAAGTATTGGCCCATGGCAAAAATCAATCCTTAGCCGGCTTGTCGATCTTGAATACCCCGTTCACCATACTGGCTATCAATCCCATCGGTCGACGGATCATTAGCCCATCGGACGACAGACCTGGGAACCGCTCCGGTACGGCCGGCGGTTCGTTTTGACTTGTCCCACGTAATGTCCTCTCGCCCAAACACTGAACGAATACGCCAAAGGCAGAAAATAATGACGCTGCAATCCGACGCAACCGCAACCCTGACCGAGCCACAAATCGGCATCGAGTTCTATCAACTACTCGCCGACAAAGTCCTCGACGGTGGATCGGTGACTCGCGAGGAAGCCCTAGCCATACTCGAAGCCCCCGACGCTCACGTCCCCGCCATCTTGGCTGCTGGGTTCCAAATTCGCAACCGTTACTTTGGTCGTACCGTTCAGCTTAACTTCTTGATGAGTGCCAAAAGCGGCCTTTGCCCCGAGGATTGTCACTACTGCAGCCAATCGAAGGTCTCCGAAGCCCCCGTCCCCAAATACAACATTCTCAAACGCGAGGAGTTGATGAAGGCTGCGGAGCAGGCTTCTGCCCAAGGTGCGAAGACATACTGCCTTGTCATCTCCGCTCGCGGGCCGAACGAACGCGAAATGGCTGCGGTGGAACAAATCGTCCCCGAGATCAAGGCCAAGTACGATCTGGATATTTGTGCTTGCTTGGGGCTGCTGAATCAAGAGCAAGCGGAGCGATTGAAAGCATGCGGTGTCGACCGCGTCAATCACAACTTGAACACCAGTGAAACGCACTATGCCGAGGTCTGCACAACGCATACCTATGCGGACCGCATCCAAACGCTCAAGCATGTGCGAGCTGCGGGGATGGAGATGTGCAGCGGTGGTATCATCGGTATGGACGAGCGACCGGAGGACGTCGTGTCGATGGCCATGGACCTTCGCGAGTTGGGGGTTCACTCGATTCCGCTGAACTTCTTGGAATCGATCGAAGGAACGCCGTTCCAAGGCAAAGCGACACTCACACCGAATAAGTGCCTCAAGGCGCTGGCGATGTTCCGCTTTGTGATTCCCGACCGCGAACTGCGGATTTCGGGAGGTCGTGAAGTTCACTTGCGAACGTTGCAGCCGATGGGATTGTACGTCGCCAACAGCATGTTTGTCGGCGACTATCTGACCACCAAAGGTCAACCCCCCGAAGCCGATCGGCAAATGATCGAAGACCTCGGTTTCGAAGTCACGACCAAGGTTGAGTAGAACGCCGTGCGGCGAAGGCCCCCCCAGGATGCGTCTGACGAATCGATGTTAAGACGTATCGAAAAAGTTGGCCGCGCGTTCTGGGCCCTCCCCCTCGCTGCGCTCGACCCCTTGCGCTGCGCGGCTCGTTGCACCGCGCATCTCGGGTGGTGTTTAATACATCTGCGGGGTAGGTGACGAGATTTCGCTCTGGACTTTCGACATACCGCTGCGAATGATTGTTGCCTTGCGGTTCGCGCTGGTGCTGCGAACATGGGAAAGCCTGTTGCACGGAGGTGCGGTTCATGGGTGCGGTGGCTCTCGGACTCCTCGGTCAAAAAACCGGCTCATCCGACCGAAGCGCGCGGAACCCAGACTCAAGGTTTTTTGGAGGTATGGCTCCGGTGTCCAATGATCTCTTAGAAAAGAGTCCCCGACGGTCGGTCGTCCGCCGGGAACCGGTAGCACCCTTGGCGCACCGTCGACCGGGATATCCCTTGTCAAGTTGCACCTCTGCAGAGCTCGACTCCGTTTCTACCCGGCAACTGCACGATAACAAGTGAAAATAGCTCCTGCCAGCAATGATGGGACACCGGAGAGATGCCTCAAAAACCTCCTGCGCACGCTTCCGCCGGATGAGCCGAAAAACCTATGTGCGCAAGAGCCTCAGCGAGCTTACACCTTCGCAAAAATCGGACAAGCGACGCAGTCCCCCCATCTCCGAGAAGGTCGTGCAGTTTTTAAGTTGTTGTTCAGAAGTGAGTTACACGATGAACCCCTGCCCGCGCAGCGGGAGGGGTCGAGCGCAGCGAGGGGGAGGGACGGCCTGAAGTGCGGTTGCGACAAACCCTCTCCCTCGCTTCGCTCGACCTCTCCCAGAGGGAGAAGTGCTTCATACACGTAAATGCCTGGAATCAAACAACTTAAAAACTGCCCGACCTCCGAGAAGGAAAGTATTCGTTGGCTCGAAGGATCTTCCCCCGAGCGTCCGCGTCAACGTGGTGCTGTGCGAAGAGGTCAATGTACCCGAAGGGGAGGATCCGATTTGCTGGATGCTGGCGAACACCTTACCGATCGATACCGACGCAGACCTTGTGGATCGGAATGCAACGCTGCCACGACCTGTCCAACGCATGGAACACATTCGGACCAGGAGCCAAAAAAATATCACCGGATTAGGATGTGGGGTGCAACGAGCCGCGCAGCGGGAGGGGTCGAGCGAAGCGAGGGGGAGGGCCCAGAACGCGCGGCCAACTTTTCGATACGTCTTAACATCGATTCGTCAGACCACCGTCGGGGACTCCTTTTTCAGAGATCATTGGACACTGGAGCCAAACCTCCACTAACCTCGAGTCTGGGTTCCACGCACGCATCCACCGGATGAGGTAGGATTTTGTCCTCTTGGTGAATTGAGTGTGATACACTCGATCCGAAAAGCTGTCACCGCGAGCGATAAACTCGATCTCCCGGTGTTTCTGTGTCCCTCTACCAGCTTCGTGCGTTTTCGTAGGCGGTTATTTTTTCCTCGTTCTGCAGCGTCAGCGCGATATCGTCGAGCCCATGTAGCAGGTTGTGCCGGCGGCTCGATTCAACTTCGAAACTTCGCTCAAAGCCAGCATCATCGCTGACCGTTTGATTTTCGAGGTTGACCGTCAATTGATAGGGCGAATTCGCTGCTGCTCGGTGGAACAGTTCGTCGATGTCCGCTTCGGAAAGCGTGATCGGTAGCACGCCGTTTTTGAAACAGTTGTTAAAGAAAATATCGGCGAACGACGGTGCGATCACCGATCGAATCCCGTAATCCGCTAACGCCCAAACGGCATGCTCGCGACTGCTGCCGCTGCCAAAATTCTGCCGAGCGACCAAGATCGACGCGTCTTTCACATTCAGCCGGTTCAGTTCAAACTCGGGGTTGGGCGTGGAGCCGTCATCGAGAAATCGCCAATCGAAGAACAGGAATTGGCCAAACCCGGTTCGTTCGATCCGTTTCAGGAATTGCTTCGGGATGATTTGGTCGGTGTCCACATTGGCCCGATCCATGGTGGCGACAACGCCGCTGTGAATGGTGAAGTGTTGCATTTTGGATGTAAGTGAAAGGGGGGGGGTGGTTGAGTTCGGCGGGACTCGATCGGAAGCTACTGTTGTGTGTATTTCCAGTCGCGAATATCGACGAAGTGACCTTTCACGGCCGCTGCTGCCGCCATGGCGGGGCTGACCAGATGGGTCCGGCCGCCTTTTCCTTGGCGACCTTCGAAGTTGCGGTTGCTCGTCGACGCACACCGCTCGCCGGGCGCCAGTTTGTCGGGGTTCATCGCCAAACACATACTACAACCCGCTTCTCGCCAATCGAAACCTGCTTCTCGGAAGATCGTATCGAGCCCCTCGGATTCGGCCTGCTTCTTTACTTGGCCGCTGCCGGGAACCACCATCGCATCGACGCGGCCGTCGACCCGGTAACCTTTGACCACTGCTGCTGCTGCTCGCAAATCCTCGATTCGGGCATTGGTACACGAGCCGATGAAGACGCGATCGAGCGTGACGTCTTGAATTGGCGTTTTCGCCTTCAACCCCATGTACTCAAGCGCTTGAGCCGTCGACTTTTGCTCCGTCGCATCACTGAAGTCACTCGGATCGGGAATCGCGTCGGAAACGCTGCGAACTTGGCCGGGATTGGTCCCCCAAGTGACTTGAGGCTCGATGTCCTTGCCTTGGTAGGTGTTGGACAAATCGTAGCGTGCGCCCTCATCGGAAGGCAGTTTTTTCCACCGCTCGACGGATGCTTGGAAGTTCTGGGGCGATTCAGGAAGCCCGCGCAGGTAGTCAAAGGTCGTTTCATCCGGCGCGATCATTCCGGCTCGGGCCCCCGCTTCGATCGACATGTTGCAGACAGTCATGCGCTCTTCCATTGAAAGAGCTCGCACGCAATCGCCGGTGAATTCCAAGACGTAGCCGGTTCCCCCCGCGGTGCCAATCTGACCGATCAGGTACAGGATCATGTCCTTCGCGGTGACGCCTTTGGCCAGCGTCCCGTCAACACGAAGTTCAAAGGTCTTGGGTTTGAATTGAAGCAGGGTTTGGGTTGCCAGCACGTGTTCCACCTCGCTGGTCCCGATTCCGAACGCCAAGGCACCGAAGGCACCGTGCGTCGCCGTGTGGCTGTCACCACAAACGATCGTCATGCCGGGCTGGGTGTAGCCGTTTTCAGGCCCGATGACGTGCACGATTCCTTGCCGAACGTCGTCGATATCGAACAGCGTGACACCAAATTCCTTGCAGTTTTGCCGCAGTGTTTCAATCTGTTTGCGACTGATTTCGTCTGCGATTGGCAAACTGCGGTCACTGGTGGGGACATTGTGGTCGGGGGTTGCGATCGTTCGCGCGGGGCGCCGCACCGGCCTGCCGGCCAGACGCAGCCCCTCGAAGGCTTGCGGGCTGGTGACTTCGTGGACCAAGTGCAAGTCGATATAGAGGATCGCAGGGCCCGTTTCGGGCTGAAAAACAACATGCTCGTCCCAGATTTTGTCGAGCATCGTTTTGGGGGCAGAAGAATCGGTCATGAGCGTGTGAGAAACCGGGTGGAAGAAACCAGTATTTGTAAGGCTGACACTGTCAACTGTGGACGCCGAACTGTCAACGCCTGGAGGAATGATGCCCCTTGCGGAAGGGCGGGTCGCGCCACCAGAATCGTTGGCATCGTCAGCGCTGCAAGCCATCGATCCGCAGGTGACAGAAATGCCGCGGGTCGGGAACCCACAGCCCGAAACGTTCGGAGTCGGGGGGGGGCAGGGTTCGGGGTTGCGGCCTGCGGAACGGTTGTGGGCTGCGGCACTCCGATCCAAGACGTTGCCAGCGGGGAGCAGGTTCATCCACCGTCGTGGATTTTCGGCCGGTGAAACCACTTTGGGGGGCCATTTGCCGTTGCGTGATTGCCAGCTGCCGGTAAACTACCCGACTGGAGTAGAAAACGATCCAATTGGTTGAAGACGGCGAAACGAAGTCTGAATCAAAGAAACTTGACGTAATAGAAACGAAAAGAACAAGAATGACGATCTCGAAAGAGCGTAAGACCGCAGTCATTGGCGAACACGCGAAGGCTTCCGGCGACACCGGCAGCCCCGAAGTTCAGATTGCGATTTTAACCGAACGCATCAACGGTCTTACGGAACACATGCGGACTCACCGCAAAGATTATGCTTCGCGACGTGGGCTGTTGGGCTTAGTAAGCCGCCGCCGACGGTTGCTGGATTATGTGCGGAGTGAGGACCCGCAGCGATATCTCGATATCATCGGTAAGTTGGGCATCCGTAAATAGCCCAAACGTAGACACCGCATCGGTGCGATTGTTGGCAAACAGCTCGGCTCGCCGAGAGCGGCGGGCCAAAGCATCTTCTCTCTGTTGCATTCCATGCGGTTAATGGCGGCGGTTTGCCGTGCGCTGATTTCGATCGGGTTTCTGCCAGAGGCCATACCACGGCTGTGTGCCACGCCTCGGGTGTCCCTTTCGCTCTTTTTTCGAATCGGCGACCCGCTTCGCTTGTTTGTCTCATGCGCTGCCCCCAAGCATCCACGCTGGAGGGGATCAATCGCGTGAATTCTTTTGTAATGTTAATGAAATTGTAGTAGGTGGAAGGAAGGTTTCCAAAGTGACTGTGAATAAAGTACGAGTTGAAAAGCAAATCGGACACAGCGTGTTGTCGTTCGAAACGGGCCAGTTGGCCAAGCAAGCTGCCGGTTCGGTGATTGTTCAGTATGGCGAGACGACCGTGTTGGTTGCCGCAGCGTCGAGTGACCCGCGGCCGGGACTTGATTTTTTCCCGCTGATGTGTGATTACCGCGAGCGTTTGGCTGCGGCAGGAAAGTTCCCTGGTGGGTTCCTCAAACGAGAGGGACGCCCAAGTACCAAGGAAACGTTGAGTGCCCGTTTGATGGACCGACCGATTCGCCCGTTGTTCCCAGCCGGGTACAAGGACGAAGTTCAGGTGCAAGCGTTCGTTATGGCGAGCGACATGCAAAACGATGGCGACATTTTGGCGATGAACGGTGCCGGTGTGGCGTTGCACATCAGCCCGCTGCCGTTTCAGGGTCCGGTCGCGTCGGTGCGAGTCGGCAAGGTGGACGGGAAGCTGATCGCTTTCCCAACCTTCGATGATCTCGAAGAAAGCGAACTGGACATGATTGTCAGTGGTTCGCGAGACAAGGTCGCGATGATCGAAGGCTTCGCCAACGAGATGGCCGAAGACGAGATGATCGAAGCGATCCATTTCGCTCATGCAACGATCCGAGAAATCATTGAACTGCAGGACGAGCTGTACCAGAAGGTTCAGCCTCAGAAAATCGACTACGTCGCACCCGAGGACGATGGGTTGTTCCAGCGTTTGAATGACGCTTACTACGACCAATTCCGCGACGCCCAGCAGACCTCGGGCAAGCAGAATCGCACCGATGCCGTCAAGGCTCTCCGCGATCGTGCCATGAGCGACGTGATTCCGGATCCGAAAGCCGACGGAGCGATCGATGGAAATCGCTTCAAGTCGGTCTGGCACGACCTCGAAGAAAAGGTCGTCCGCGACTTGATTCTCGCCGGCACACGTCCGGATGGACGCGATGGAAAAAGTTTGCGGTCGATCTACTGCGAAACCGATCTGCTGCCACGAGTTCACGGATCCGCCTTGTTCCAACGTGGCGAAACCCAAGCGTTGATCACCGTCACGCTGGGGACCGCTCGCGACGAACAACGTGTGGATGGATTACAGGAAGAGTACAGCAAGAAGTTCATGCTCGATTACAACTTCCCCTCGTTCTCGGTCGGCGAATGTCGCCCGATTCGTGGCCCAGGACGTCGTGAAATCGGACATGGCTGTTTGGCCGAGCGAAGCGTTGCCCCGGTGTTGCCTGCCGCAGAGGATTTCCCTTACACGATCCGAGTGATCAGTGACATTTTGGAATCCAACGGAAGTAGCTCCATGGCTTCGGTTTGTGGTGCGACGCTCGGCTTGATGGCCGCAGGCGTTCCAATCAGCAACCCGGTCGCCGGTATTTCGGTCGGCTTGGTCCAAGATCCCAACTCGGACCACTTCACGTTGTTGACCGATATTCTTGGCACCGAAGATCACTTCGGTGACATGGACTTCAAGATTGCGGGAACGCAGAATGGGATCACCGGCATTCAACTCGACTTGAAGGTCACTGGAATCAGCGACGAAGTGATTCGAGCAACGCTGAAGCAGTCGCGTGAAGCTCGTATCGAGATTCTCCGTAAGATGTTGACGACCATCCAGCGACCGCGTCGCGAAACGGCATCGACCGCGCCGCGATTGCTGCGAACGAAGATCGCTCCCGATAAGATCGGCGCGTTGATCGGACCGGGCGGAAAGAACATTCGTGGGATCCAAGAAACAACTGGTTGTGTCATCGAAGTCGATGACGACGGAACCGTGTTGGTTGCCAGCACGAACAAGGAATCGGCCGCGGAAGCCATGCGGCAAGTCGAAGCCTGCACGGCAACGGTCCAGATCGGAAAGATCTATGACGGCATCGTCAGCAGCATCAAGGACTTTGGTGCCTTCGTCGAGATCTTGCCGGGCCGCGATGGGCTTTGCCACATCAGCGAATTGAGCAGCGGCTACATCAGCAGCATTGACAAGGTGGTCGCCGTCGGCGATCCGATGAAGGTGTTGGTGATCGACGTCGATGAGCACGACCGCGTCAAATTGAGCCGTCGTCGAGCCTTGGAAGAGTTGGGCGAAGAAGACGAAATGGCAGCCGCAGTGGAAGGCGAAGAGGACGACCGCGGTGACCGTGATGGCGGTGACGGCGAAGATCGACCCCGACGTCGTCGAGGCGGTGGCGGAGGTGGTGGAGGCCGAGGCCGCAGTGGTGGCGGTGGCGGTCGACCCAGTGGCGGAGGCGGCGGTGGCCGCTATCGCGACTAACTGCCAATTGGAGAGTGATTCCTAAGAAAAGGACGGGTGCATGTGTGCCCGTCCTTTTTTGTGCTCATCAGGCGGAAGCGTGCGCTGGAGGTTTTCCAGGGCAATGCTCCGGTGTCCAATCATTGCAGGCAGGAGCTCACTAAGTTTTGGTATCGTGCGGTTGCCGATAGCAAACGGAGTCGAGCTTTGCAGAGGTGCAACTTGACAAGGGATATCCCGGCCGACGGTGCGCCAAGGGTGCAGCCGATTCCCGGCGGACGACGGTCCGTCGGGGACGCTGTCTGAACGCGGTGGCGTATTCCCCGGGTCCGCTTTTTCCCCGGGTCCGCTTTCAGCGACCCGGGGCTACCCTCTTCGATGCCGTTGGCATCATTAGTAAAATTGACGTCCCTCGTCGACTACTTTTCGCCAAGTTCTTTGATCCGCACGTTCTTCCAACGAACTTCGTAGGGCCCCGCGCCTTTCTTGATGCCATGAACTTGCAGGCCGATGAAACCGCTGCTGTCCATGTCATCGGTAAAGTCGGCACAGGGCACTCCGTTCACCCACGATCGAATGCGGTTGCCTTCTGCAACGATGCGATAATGGTTCCACTCGCCGTCCTTTAGCGCCGTTTGTGCCTGGGGCTTATTTGTGAAATCATCGTGCCAACGAGTCCAGCGCGCTTCGTCCCAAAAGTTGCCGGCGACACCACCCGCTGCTTTCGCGATTTCACATTGATAACCGTAGACGACACCCGCTTTGCGGATGTTCTTGGGCTTCGAAGCCTGGGGCGTGTCTTTTTCGTAAACGTGGGAACGAATCTGGATTCCCGAATTAAGTTCCGGATCACACTTCACGTCTAATTCCAGCTCGAAGTCCGAATAAGGGCCTTTGCATAGAAACGTATTGGCACTGCCCTCAACGGTCGTCCCCACAATCGCGGAGTCTTCGACTCGATACTGCGCGGTTCCTCCACGGACGGTCCAATCGTCGATGGACTTGCCATCAAACAAGGGCTTCCAGCCATCGTCGGCTGCATTGCAGACGAGGGTTGCGGCACAGGAAAGGGCAAGGCAAAAAAGGAACGTCAGTGTGGTCTTCATCGGCAGGCTCGCTTACAGGATAGGGGGAAGGGATTGTGCACACGGCAAACGACCAATCTTACACCGATTTCGGTCGTCTTGCTGCGGACGCTTTCCATCCAAGTTGACTTGCTAGGAAATGCTGGCGGGAAAATGCAGGCGTGATCGCTTTCTGCCACTCTTTTTCCGATTAGCTCCCACATCATTTACAAAAACACGCTAGCGGACCGTCAGCAATGAATTTGGCTCATCCGGCGGAAGCGTGCGCAGGAGGTTTTCGAGGCATCTCTCCGAAGTCCGTTCATTTCGGCAAACGCGAAAACTGGGACGTTTCCCAGTAAGCCTGATCGGTCGCGTAGGAATCGATCGGCGCATCGTCCGCCGGGACGGTACCGAGTACCCGATGCAATGTGAACGTGCCACCGATCGTTAAGGGCTCCGATCCGCCAGAAAAGTTGGCGGGTTTGGGAAGTTGTTCGAGTATCAGCAGTTTCTCGATCTCCCCTCTTTGGATGCCTTCCATATTGCGGCCTTGATAGACATCCGCCAGGAACAGGCGTCCGGTCGCGGATGCTGGTTCATAATGGCTTGCAGTGTTCGCCTCTCGCACGCGTGCACGCAACGGGCGAGGTTCGTGGCACTGCCAACGGGCATCTGTCTGTTTCGGCTCAAAGATCGATTCCGTCTCGCCTTGCCCATTCAAGAAATGGATTCCTTTCGTATTTGCAACGAGGAACAGGTCTTCGCTGAGCGGGTACGGATCGCGGTAGCTTTTCGAGCTAATTCGGCGAGTCATCTGCATGTCGTCAGGACCGCCATTGGGATCGACAATCGTGACAAACCCCATGTGTTCGGGGATGCCATGTCCAGGTGAAAAGGACGCCACGATCTTGTTCGTGTTCGGAATTGGCTTGGCATCGATCATCACATAGCCTGGATACTGATTGCCAAAATACACCATCACGGATGTCCCGTCGGGGTTGATCGTCCAGAGGTGATGGTAGAGCAGTTGATTGCGGTCAACGTATTCCCATCGCATGTAGAGTACGCGACCGTCGGGCAGCATCCATGGCGTGTTTTCCTGTTCTGCATTGTTAGACAGCATGCGTATGCCGGTGCCATCCGCATTGCAGCGGTAGAGTGTGGCAACTTGGGTTTTCCAGCAGGGCACAAAGCGATGACAGCGACTCAAACAGAAGATGATCGCTCCATCAGGTGCGTAGATTGGCTCGATGAGCATCCGAACGTCGTCTTGTTTTCGACGTCGACTCCCCAATGCCTACGCATGGTAGGGGTTGCACGGTCGTGGCACGGGGTAACACGACGAGTGTTGATCGAGTCCGTCTTGCCGATGATAAGGAGGTTCGCCGTGAACCTTGTCTATTTCTGAGGTTCTTGCCTATCTGCAAACCCAAAATGCCGTCGCTGCCACAGACCATCACAAACGACGCTATGATAGAGACCGATCGGTTGGCATCGCCCCAGGCTAAGTCAAACCGAACGGTGAGAAATCCTCGTAAGACCGCCAAACCTAGCTGGGCAGCGCCACCATAGGAGCGGCAAGGCGCTAGCCGCCGGTTCGGACTATGAAATACCGGCGGCTAACGCCTTGCCGCTCAGTCCGAGATTGATTCAGAAAATTACGGTAAGTCGCCCACAAGGTGGCGTTGTCGAGCTAGATACAACGTGTCGCTGTTCCATTTGTACGCAAACAGCAAATATGGACGAACCATGATGAACCTACGACCCGTGATTTTGGCCGCTGTGTTGCTTGCTGCCACCAACACGCAGGCCAAGACGCCTCCGCCGAATGAAGACAATAATCCCCAAGCTGACTTCACCTTTACCGAGGATGCTCCGGCTCCCTCCGAACCCTTGACGCTTTGGTACCGCAAGCCTGCCACCAAGTGGGAGACCGAAGCGCTGCCCGTGGGCAACGGTCGTTTGGCCGCGATGGTGTTCGGTGGCATCGACCATGAACGAATCCAGTTCAACGAAGAAACGGTCTGGGAGGGTGCTCCTGGCGACACCAACAATCCCGAGGCCTTGGCAGCCTTGCCCGAGGTTCAGCGGTTGCTGTTTGAGGGAAAGAATGGCGATGCCAACCGCATCGCCAAGCAGAAGATGATGGGAAGTCCCTATCGGATCAAGTCCTATCAGACTCTCGGTGACCTCTTTCTTGACTTTCCTGCTGCCGATACCGTCTCCGGTTATCGTCGCGATCTGGATCTGACCACGGCTATCAGTCGAGTGCAATTTACCGTTGATGGAGTCGAGCACACTCGCGAGGTCTTTGTCTCGGCCCCAGATCAAGCCATCGTGATTCAGCTGGCGGCCGACGGGCCGGGACAGATCAGCTTTACCGCCGGCTTGCAACGTGATGATGCCACCACGTTGGTCGATTCACGCGATCGGCTGATCCTGCGAGGTCAACTCACCGGAGTTCAATACGAGGCCCAGCTCTTGCCCAGGGTCCGTGGCGGAAGTGTTACGACCAAGGACGGCACGCTGATCATTGAGAAGGCCGATGAAGTCACACTGCTTTTGGTTGGAGCCACCAGTTACAACAATGCCAAGGACCTCTCTGGCAATGCCACAGCTCGCTGCGAAAAGGCCCTCTGGGCTGCGGCCGAGAAGTCGTACTCGCAGTTGCGTACCGCACACCTGGCCGACTATCAGTCACTCTTTCATCGGGTCAAGCTCGACCTCGGCAGCAGCGATGCGGTTAAGAAGCCAACGGACGAACGTTTGCAGGCTGTGAAAAAGGGCAGCCACGACCCTCAATTTGAAACACTCTACTTTCAGTACGGACGGTATTTGCTGATCAGCAGTTCGCGGCCTGGAACACTCCCCGCCAATCTTCAGGGTAAATGGTGTCAGCATTACGTCGCCCCTTGGAACAGCGATTATCACACCAACATCAACCTGCAGATGAACTACTGGCCTGCCCAGCCCTGCAATCTCTCGGAATGTCACCTTCCCTATTTCGACTATATGGAAAGCCTGGTTCCCTTCGGTGAAGCGACTGCCAAGGTTCACTACGGAGCTCGTGGTTGGGTCTTACATCATCTGTCGGACATTTACGGCTTCACCACTCCGGCGGATGGTGTTCACGGCGTTTGGCCCGTGGGAGCCGCCTGGGTGGTGCGCGACATGATGGAACACTATTGGTTCAGCGGAGATCGCGAGTTCCTGGCTGAGCGCGCCTATCCCCTCATGAAGGGTGCAGCCCGCTTCGTATTGGACTTCTTGGTCGAGGCACCCGAGGGGACTCCAGCGGCGGGCAAGCTGGTCACCAATCCATCACACTCGCCAGAAAACGCGTTCATCATGGCCGACGGCACCGAGTCGGTGTTCACGTACGCGGCCACCATGGACTTGCAGATCGTTCACGACCTTTTCGTCAATGTGCTGGAAGCCAATAAGGTGCTGGCTCCTAAGGGTGACCTTGACCAAGAGTTCTGTGGCGAGATCCAAGCAGCATTGGAGCAACTACAACCCATGCAGATCAGTCCCAAAACGGGTCGATTGCAGGAATGGGTGGAAGACTATGGAGAGAAGGATCCCAAGCATCGGCACACCTCGCATCTGTTTGGGCTGCATCCCGGACGCCAGATCACGCGCAATGCGACCCCGGAACTGTTTGAGGCGGCAAGAAAATCGCTGTTAGCTCGGGGCGACTTCGGCACAGGCTGGAGTATGGCTTGGAAGGTGAACTTTTGGGCCCGTTTTCAGGACGGCGACCATGCCCATCTCTTACTGACGAACCTCTTGAAGAAGGGGACTCTGCCCAATCTCTTCGACACGCATCCGCCGTTCCAAATTGACGGCAACTTTGGTGGTACAGCCGCTGTCGCAGAAATGCTCCTGCAAAGTCACGACGGGGAAGTCCATCTGCTGCCCGCCTTACCCAAGGCGTGGCCAACCGGTTCGGTAGAGGGCTTGCGTGCACGCGGTGGTTTTGAAGTGGACATCCAATGGAAAGATGGCCAGTTGACCGAAGCAACGATTCGTTCACTCAGTGGAAATCGTCTACGACTTCGATATGGAACGGAGACCTGTGAGCAAGAACTCGCCAAAGGCGATCGTTTCACTTGGAACGGCAGATGAAGAAAACGTGACGTCTTGAGAACCTGTGCCGCGATCAGCGGTTTGAGCGTGTGGAGGAAGAGTCGATGCAGAAGTACTTGGTAGCGGTTGTTGCAGGCGCCATTGCTGCGACGAATTTGTATGCGGCCCCCGTAACCCTTCAGTCCCCGGACGGGCAAGTTGCGGCATCGTTCGCGGTGGAAAACGGGGAATTGATCTATTCCATCTCTAAGAGGGGCAATCCGGTTGTCGGCTCCTCGAAGATGGAAATCTTTGCGGGTGCGGAAATGGTATGGGTCGGGCAATCCATCCGCGACAACGATTCGAGCTGGACGCCCGTGTATGGCCAATTCAGCTCCATCCGCGACCACTATCGCGAGCTGACGCTTTCGCTGACGGCGGGCGGCACGCCGGTGAAGTTGCTTTGCCGCGCATTCGACACGGGAATCGGGTTTCGTTTTGTCTTGTCGGAAGCGTCCGCGGGTAAAGACATGACGTATACCAGCGAGTACAAGGTGCTCAATGGAGCGGCACACTATGCTGGGCAACGCGGCGCACCGATTGCCAACGTCACGAGAGCAAAGAATATCTCGGTTCCCTTGGTAACCGAGCGCACGGATGGCTTGCACGTCGCGCTGCTTGAGTCCGATCTCTATTCCGCAGCCGGGTTCGAGAGTATGCAAATTCGCTTTGCTGCGGCCACGAAAGGGCTCGTGGCGACCCATTCCGCGGTTTCGATCGGCGCAGCGCAGCTCACCCCGTGGCGGGTCGTTTTGATTGGCGAAACGGCCGGGGATTTGACGGTGAACACCGTCGCATTGAATCTGGCTGCACCTTGCGAACTGGCAGATACCGATTGGATCAAGCCAGGCAAAGGGCTCTGGGACTGGAGGATTCACGGCTACAACAACGGCGAGTTTGTCTATGGCATTGATACCCGCAGCTACCTTCGTCTGATCGATTTCTGCGCCGAACAGGGGCTCGAATACTTCACCGTTGACGACCATTGGTTCAAGACAGCGGGCAGTGGAAAGATGACGGTTGCTCCGGAAGTCGACATTGCCAAGGTGACGGCCTACGCCAAGGAAAAGGGCGTCAGGATCATGCTCTACTACGATCGTAAGAAGGGCGACTTTGGTGATCCGACACTCTTCAACCATTACGCCGGTCTGGGCGCCGCAGGGATGAAATATGGCTTCATGGGCAACCGTGCCGGTTTCACTCGGGATGCCATCAATGCGTCCGCAGAAAACAAGCTTCTCATCAACTTTCACGACGGCCCGGTGCCCATGACGGGTGTGGAGCGGACGATGCCCAATCTGATCACCCGCGAATACTGCCATGCACAGCAAGACAGCCGAAGTGCCTTTACGCCCGAGACGTTTCTCCAGATGGCGATGGTCAGTGCGTTGGTTGGCCCGCTCGATATGGCCAACGGCAATTTCGGGATCAAAAGCATCAATGCGGGTGAGCGAGAGAAGGGGCCGAGAAAGAAGAACAGCTATGTCTCAACGGTGGTCAGCGAGGTCGCCCGCACCTTGGTGATCTATACCGGGCTCGTCACGCTTCCCGATGCTCCGGAAGAGTATCTGAAGAAGGCTGACCTATTCGAATTGCTGAAGGTCATGCCCGCGACGTGGGATGAGACCCGCGTCCTCAATTCGAAGATCGGAAACTACATCACGGTCGCCCGTCGTAGCGGCGATGTTTGGTTTGTCGGTTCGGTCAGCGACCAAACCGAGCGTACGCTCGAGGTACGGCTTGACTTCCTTGAGCCGGGCAAGACCTACGAGGCTACTCTCTATCAGGATGCACCGAATGCACACGGGGTCGAGAATCCGGAGGCCTATGAAATCACCCCCGCGACCGTAAAACGCGGCGACGTGGTTTCGGCCAAGATGGCTGTTGGCGGCGGACAGTGTATGTGGATTCGTCCCCAGGGCGACAGCTGATTCATTCAAAAAGCAAAGAGAACAAGGTAGGAGCTCGTGATGAAAAAGGGCATGGTTGCGGCCATACTTCTGCTTGCTGGAATATTCTCGCTGAATCCTTCGGGCGTACTTGGGGAAGAGAATTCGCTGCATCAGCAGCTCAAGACCGGGGATTTGGAAGCAAGTCTCCGAATTCTTAACCTGTGGGGCGAACAGCCCGCTGTTAAGCAAAACCTACTTAAATTTGCCTATGCCTATTTGAGCGCATCCAAAGACCGTACCTTCGCGGGGCTAGCCGAACAGCCGGAATTCCAGACGCTCTGTCGGCAGGCGGAAATGACACATTTGGGCGGCCCCTTGTTGGGATCGGTCACCGAAACGGGATCCAACGTCTGGATCCGTACCCTGAAGCCTGCAAAGGTGGAGGTACAGGTGTCGGTGGACGGTGAAAATCGGTCCTATGGGCCCGTCAACAGCACGGTCGAATCGGATCTGACGGCAGTCGTCACGGTCACAGACCTGAGCTCTGGCACACGCTATCCCTACCGGGTTCTGGTGGACGGCAAGCCGGTCTCCCTTCCTGCACCTACAGCATTGGTGACGGCGCCTGCCGCAACGACTTCGGGCAAAGTCCGCATCGCATTCGGAAGCTGTTTTCACCGATGGGGGATAGGGAATCTGAAGCAGGCGGATTTGATTCGTAGCCGAAAACCGTCGGCCATACTGCTGCTTGGGGATATTGCGGTGCAGGATAGATGGAACCATTTGGGATTGCACCGCATGGACTACTTGATGCGGGATCTGACACCGGCCTGGCAGAATCTGGCAGCGACCGTTCCCGTTTACGCGACGTGGGACGATCACGACTATTTCAGTAACGACAAGGCGGGCGTTCCAAAAGGTTATACCGAACAAGACAAAGCAGGCGTATGCGATGTATTTAAGCAGGCCTGGAACAATCCGTCCTATGGATTCAATGACGAGCGTCGCGGGGTTTTTCTGCGTGCACGGGTGGGACCTTGCGACGTGGTCATGGTCGATAATCGGTACTTTCGCAAAAACGAGAAGGGATCTTTTCTGGGCGATGAACAGATGAAGTGGCTTGAAGAGCAACTGCTTGACTGCAAGGGGCCGTTCATCATTCTCTCTTGTGGTTCGATGTGGAGTGACTATGTGTCGAAAGGAAAAGACTCCTGGGGCGTCTGGGACCCAGAGGGGAGGGAGCGCATCTTCCGCCTGATCGAGAAGAATCGGATCGGCGGCGTCCTGCTCATCTCTGGCGACCGGCACGGTGCCCGCGGATTTCGCATTCCACGACCCTCCGGCTTTTCCTTCTACGAGTTTGAGGCCGGCAGTCTGGGAGGTCGATCTGGTCCCTCGGTGACGAGCGAAAAGTGGGATACACAGTTTTACGGCATATCCGGTCAGTACGCCTTTGGTGAGTTCTCCATTGATGCCGAACTGCCCGACCCGGAAGTGACTTTCCGGCTGATCAAAGAGAATGGTACCGAGATTCACAAGCTGATCTTAAAACACAGTCAGTTGACTCCTCCGGGACTCTAGCTGGACAGCGCCAATTTTGGAGTGGAAACGTTGCAAAGACAAGCACGAAACGCAAGCGAGTGAGTATTGACGTAAGTGATTCACGCTGCTTGCGCTTCGTGCTTGTATGAAGATGACAGTGGCGCTGTCCAGCTAAGAGCTCATTGGCCGTTCGCTGCGACAATCGAAAGAACAGGAAAAACGAAATGACTTCAATTCACTCAGAAAACAAAACTTCCTCGTGTTGTTCCTCTTCCTGCGATTGCGCGCCGCAAATCAGTCGCCGAGATGTTCTACAGGTTTTAGGTGCAACGGCTACCGCTTCTGCCCTTCCGATCGGTGCGCAGGTGATGGCTGGTCCGTTTACGGCCGAAGATGTCGCGGGTCATCTGATCCCTGCCGATAAAAAGCTGACGCCCGAGTGGATCGCCTCGCTGACCAAGCGTGGCGAACCCGAAGTGTTCTCGGGTGAACAGCTCAAGTATGTTGGGATGCCTGTTGGTGGCATTGGCTGCGGGCAGCTTTACCTGGCCGGTGATGGCCGGCTGTGGTTGTGGGATATCTTCAAGTGCAACTACACACGCGAACGCGATCACGGCAAACGCATTTCGGCATTTACACTCGGTGGACACTACGCCCAACCAGTCCCAGCCGGTGAAGCGTACACCGAACGAAACGGCGCCGACGTGGCGCAGGGATTCCTGATCCGCGCTACGAAGTCCGACAAGACAACGACGAGAACGCTCGATCGACAAGGCTTCCCCGACGTGACGTTTCGGGGGGAGTATCCGATTGGCAAAGTGACCTATGCCGAGAAGGGATTTCCCCTTGAGATCACGCTTGAGGCGTTCAGTCCTTTTATTCCCCTCAATGCGAAAGACTCTGCTCTGCCGGCGACGGTGATGAGCTACACCGTTACGAATACGTCAGACGCTGACGTGGATGTCGACCTCGGCAGCTGGATGCAGAACGCGACCTGCCCCTATTTGACGGATTCCGCTCTCGGCCAGCGCAGGAACCGGATTATCGAAGGCGGCGGCCGGGTCAGTATGCTTAGCACGGTGGAGCCCTTTGCAACGGCATCCTCCCCACGAGAAGACATTCTCTTCGCCGATTTCGAGGCCGAAGATTGGGGCGATTGGGTCGTCGAGGGTGCTGCCTTCGCGGGTGGTCCATTCCCGGTCAAATCGCGGTCGGTCGAGCAGAAAATCACGGGCCACACGGGCCAGCACATCGCGAATTCGTACAACACACGTCTTGGTGGCGATCACATCGCCGCGGACTCCTGCACCGGTACGTTGGTCAGCCCAGAGTTCACCGTCGAGCGAAACTCGATCTACATGACGGTGGGTGGCGGCAGTCGAAAGGGCGTGTACGTGGTGGTGATGGTTGACGGCAAAGAGGTCGCCCGCGTCGCCGGCAAGAACAGCAGTACGCTGAATCCGGTGTCAATCGACATGACGGCCTACCAAGGCAAGAAGGCCCGCATCCATATCGTCGATGAGGTCACCGGTGGCTGGGCTCACATTACCGTGGACCAGATCGTCTTCACCGATGGAACGCGTGCCGACGGCAGGATCGAAGACAAACACGGGTACGGATCCACCACGCTGACGTTGCTAGATGACGCAGCGGCAGAGGGGCTGACGGTTTCGGCCGCTCCGTCGCTGACCGATCCGGAGAGCCCGTCTGAACTCTTTAAGCAGGCGAAACCCCTCGCGCACAGAGAAGATGCCGTCAAACCGCTTGGAGAGTTGCTCGTCGGCGGGTTGTTTGCTGCATTCCGGTTGGCGCCGGGGGAATCGAGAACCGTGGACTTTGCCGTCACCTGGTATTTCCCCGACTATAACGAGAAGGGCGAAGGTCGTAGCCAGATGCTCGGCATTCAGGATTTTGCCAAATTGCACAGGCACTATGCGCCTTGGTTCGGATCGGCTGGCGAAGTTGCCGGTTACGTTGGCGAGAACAAACAGCGACTGCTTGGTGGCACGCGTACGTGGAACAGGACTTGGTATGACAGTACACTGCCCTACTGGTTGCTCGATCGCAGTTTCATTGCGATCGATTGCATCGCAAGCCAAACGTTTCATTGGTTCGACAACGGCCGGCCTTATGCGTGGGAGGGTGTGGATTGTTGCCCCGGCACCTGCACGCACGTGTGGCACTATGCGCAATCGCTGGGCAGGGTGTTCCCCGAGCTTGAGCGAGCCTTTCGCGAGAGAGTGGACTTCAAAACTGGCATCGGCTTTCATCCCGATTCCGGCATCATTGGGCATCGTGGCGAAGTCCATGCCACTCCAGCCATCGACGGCCAGGCTGGTTCGATCCTGCGGGCTTACCGCGAACATCAGATGTCGGCCGACAGTGAATTCCTGAAACGGATCTGGCCGAATGTCAAACAAGCAACGGAGTTTTTGATTCGTGAAGACGGCGACGGTAACGGGCTGCTCGAAGGTAAACAGCAGCACACACTCGATGCCTCCTGGTACGGACCGATGGGTTGGTTAAGTGGAATGTACCTCGGGGCTCTGGCGGCGGGCGAAGCGATGGCGGTCGAGATGGGCGACACAGACTTCGCCAGGCAGTGCCGCACGATCATCGATCGGGGTACTAAGAATATCGTCGCGGAAGTGTTCGACGGTGAGTACTTCATTCACAAACCCGACCCGGCCAAACGTGCCCTCAATTCGAACAAGGGTTGTCACATTGACCAAGTGCTTGGGCAGGCCTGGATGCACCAAGTGGGCCTGGGCCGCGTGATTCCGCAGCAAGAAACGGTTTCAGCGCTCAACAGCCTGTGGAAGTACAATTTCGCCCCCGACGCTGGCCAATATTCCCTGGATCACATCGAGATCGAAAAGGCGTTCCGCTGGTATGCAATGCCCGGAGAAGCCGGTTTGCTGATGTGCACGTGGCCGAAAGGCGGTGCGACCGAGGCCGTTCCTGGAGATGACCTGCGGACTAAAGAGAACCCACCGGTGTATACCGGCCCGGGCGGCTATTTCAACGAATGCATGAACGGCTTCGAGTATCAGGTTGCAGCCCACATGGTCTACGAAGGAGAACCCGGCGACGCGCTGGTCGAAAAGGGATTGGCCATCGCGAAGGCGGTGCATGAGCGTTACGGTGCGGACAAGCGGAATCCTTACAACGAGATCGAATGCGGCGATCACTATGCTCGCTCCATGGCCAGCTATGGTGTCTTCCTAGCCGCTTGCGGGTTCGAGTACCACGGGCCGAAAGGACGCATCGGGTTTGCCCCACGCATATCGCCGGACAACTTTAAGGCCGCGTTCACCGCGGCCGAGGGCTGGGGCAGCTTCGCCCAGAAAGTGACGGGCGACCAACAATCCGCGTCGATTGAGTTGCACGATGGAGAGCTTGTGTTGAACGAACTTGCCATCGATCAAGTCGCCAGTACGGTGGCGGATCGTGCGCTCGTAGTCGTTGATGGGAAGGAGATTCCGGCGGAGTTCCAACTTCAGGCAGGCCGTTACGTTGTTCGTTTCCCGAAAGGTCTTAACCTGAAAGCGGGTCAGGAAGTGCGGGTGCGTTATGGTTAGCACCTATCCGAAAAGGGGTCTGACCCTCTCTTGGTCTGAGCGTATCGGTAGCGATTCCATTGGAAAACAACGAGTTTTTGAGCAATCAAAACGTCGGTCGACAAAGGGTCAGACCCCTTTTCGGATAGGTTGTTAGTTCGATTGTTACGACAGATTGTGAACCGACCGGCTGTGCAAAAAGAGAAGTGGAAACTACCAAACGGAACCTAAGTGGACAGCCCCCTTTATGAGCGGCAAGGCGCTAGCCGCCGGTTAGGACCATGAAATACCAGCGGGTAGCGTCTTGCCGCTCCGTCCGAGATTGATTCAGCAAATGACGGCAAATCGCCCACAAAGTGGTGCTGTCCAGTTCGTAAAAAGTCACGAAGGAAACGTCCATGAATAGCAGGAAAATTGGCATGAAGAATCGTTGTTTGCTAGTTACCGCAGCCACTCTATTGCTTGCCGTTGAAGGCTTGATTCCCAATGCTGCAAGAGCGGAACTAACGGTGGGTTCTCTGTTTAGAGACCATGCGGTATTGCAGCGTGACATGCCGGTGCCAGTCTGGGGCAAGGCCGAGTCGGGAGCGACCATCACGGTCGAGTTTGCCGGGCAGAAAAAATCGGCAATCACAAATACCTCCAAGCGTTGGACGATAGAACTCGATCCAATGCCCTCTACTTCCAAGCCTCGGATCATCAAAGTTACTTCTTCTGTTGGAAACGAACGATTGGAAATCGGCGACGTCGTCGTTGGCGAAGTCTGGATCTGTTCGGGGCAGTCAAACATGCATATGGGATACGCTGCGGTACCCGAAATCGACGCATTGGTGCCAACCGCAGAAAACATCCGCAGTTTTACGGTTCATCGCACGGTCGCTTTCGATCAGCAGGAAGCTTGTGATGGCGAATGGGCAGAGCAACCCCCTAACAGCGCCGTGGCTTTCGCATTTGCTCACGAGCTTGAGAAGTTCGCAAAAGTACCCATCGGTATTGTCCTCACCTGCTGGGGCAGCTCATCAATCGAAGCGTGGATGCCACGTGATATGACGCAAACGGTGCCACATTTCAAAACGATGATGACCGAGTTCGATGCCGACACAGCCACCCGTCAACGCATCGCCTCGATCTTGGACGGCCCAAGACCGTGGAGCGGGCAAGACGATATCTTTCTGCGTCGGCAATCGAATCTTCTCTATAATGCGATGATGCATCCGCTTGCTCCCTATGCCTGCCGTGGTTTGGTCTGGTATCAGGGCGAACGGAACACTCAGTCCATGTTTGGCATGGTAAAAGAGCCGTGGTACAGCCGTCACTCTGGTATGTTGAAATATGGAGACACGCTCAAAAAGTGGGTGCTGCGAAATCGCAAAGAGTGGAACAATGACGAAATGCACTTTCTTGTCGTGATGCTGCCAGGCTTTTACAAAGCGTTGGAGACAGGACCGCGATTGGGTGCGGAACATCCCGAGACTCATTCCTGGGCTTGGATGCGTGAGTCTCAGTTACAGGCATTGGAGCTTGCGCACACAGGTGTCGCCAACACAATCGATCTGGGCGATGTCAAGAATATTCATCCTAAAGACAAACTCCCTATCGGAAAGCGGCTTGCTCTTCTGGCAGCTCGCGACACGCTGGGGCTAGATCTCAAGGCGCACGGGCCGGTGATGAAAAGGGTCGATGTCACAGGAGATCATGTGGTCGTTCACTTCGACCATGCCGACGGGCTAACCACCACGAATGGCAATGCACCGACCGGATTCTGGCTTGCGGATGATTCCGCCAAATGGGTGAAAGCCGAGGCTGTTCTGAGCGGCCAGACTGTCATACTAAGTTCACCGGAACTGACAAAGCCTCGTTTCGTCCGCTATGCCTTTGCAGGAAAACCGCGAGTGAACTTGGTCAATGATGCTGGACTTCCGGCTTACCCGTTCCGGACCGATCAATTCGCGCCGCGACAGTAGAACCTATCTATTTAAAAGTACTTCGGAAAATGCCGTGGTGAATATGTTGAACGTGGAAATCGAAACCGCAAACAAAGACACACAAGCTTTCGATTCGAAGATGCGAGGGCTCGTTCTTAATCGTGTTGGGCTTGCTATCGCTCTGGCGTACATCATGCCGGCGTTGGTCCTTCAAGCGGAATCGAGTGAAACGCAAACTCGGCCCAACGTCATCTTTATGCTTGCTGACGATCTGGGTTACTCGGACGTCGGCTGTTATGGCGCGACAAAGGTCAAGACTCCACACATCGACCGACTTGCAGCAGAAGGGTACAGATTCACTGATTTCCACACTGCCGCCTCGATCTGCTCACCGTCTCGAGCGGCGTTTCTAACTGGCGGCTATCCTCAGCGTGCTGGACTCTATATGGGAATCAATCCGAACCGGACGGCCCATTGGTTCCTTGGACTGCATTCTGATGAGATCACAATTGCTGAACCGTTCAAACAGCAGGGTTACGCAACCCACATGGTCGGCAAATGGCACCTCGGCACCGAACCGGAGTTTCTGCCGCGAAAACAGGGTTTCGACCATTACTACGGCATGCCCTGTAACTATGCCCATTCGCCGAAGTTCTTCGACAACGATGAAGAAGTCTTCGCCACAACGCCCCTCGATCAACTAACACAGCTCTATACGCAGCGCGTCACGTCGATCATTCGTGATCAGGCGAAAAGTGGCGAGCCGTTCTTTCTATACTACGCCCACAACTATCCGCATACGCCCTATCAGGCAGGCAAACCTTTCAAGGGGACTTCACAGGATGGCGTCCGTGGGGACGTGATGCAGGAACTCGACTGGAGCGTCGGTAAGATGATGACCGCACTGAAGGAAACGGGCATCGCGAACAACACCCTTGTTGTCTTTACCTCAGACAATGGGCCGACTTCCAACACGTACGCCAAACCTTTTCGAGGAACAAAGTACGTAACATTCGAAGGAGGCCATCGTGTCCCGTTTATCTTCCATTGGCCGGCTCGGGTCAAAGAGCCATCCGTTTCGGACATAAGTATTCACGCGATGGACGTCTTCCCGACATTGTCCGCAGCGATCGGAGCCCCACTTGCGAAAGATCGTGTTTTCGACGGTGAAAACCTGTTGCCGCTTCTTGACGGGATGCCGCTGAAACGGCAGACTGCCCAACCCTTCTACTACTACAACTGCGAGAACCTTCAGGCGATTCGCTGTGGTGAGTGGAAACTCCATCTGCCGCGCAGCAAGCAGCAACTGCCATTCTGGGATAAAAATAGAGCGTTCGCCAACCTTCAACGTCCCGTTCTCTACAACTTGCATTCCGACGAAGCCGAAAGCACGGACCTGGCGGCCGACAATCCTGAAGTCGTGCGGCAGATGATGGCGCTTGCTCAATCCGCTCGAGATGACCTCGGCGAATTCATGCAACGCGGCAAGTCACAACGTCCGACCGGCTCGCTGTTTCCCGATGGCCCCGTGATCAGTCACGAGAAAGACTGGGATACGGTCGATTCAATCACGATCAAAGCAATCGCCCGGGAACGACAGAAAAGACATCCAGATCCGAACACGAAAAACGTGACACCTCGTCGAAAGAAGCAGAAATGAAAACGTTGCAAGCATTTGGTGTTAGGATTGCTCGAAAAAATGCTGACGGAATAAGTGTAGTGGAATTCGCCAGAATTCCCTGGGTAGGAGTTCTGACGAACTCCACTACGGCACTTATTGTCCGAATGACCCTTAGTCTCACTTGCCTCGGATTGATTCAAACGCTCAGCGCCGCAGAAAAACCCAACTTTGTCGTCATCTTCACCGACGATCAGGGCTACGGCGATCTCAGTTGCTATGGCGGCGAGCACGTCAGTACGCCTCGCATCGATCAGATGGCAGCGGAAGGTTCTCGGCTGACGAGTTTTTATGTGGCGGCACCCGTTTGCACTCCATCTCGGGCCGCGTTGATGACTGGGTGCTACCCAAAGCGAATCGGCATGGCCGTGGGGTCGAATTTTGGAGTGCTCCTTGCCGGAGACAGAAAGGGGTTGAATCCTGACGAAATCACGATCGCTGAGGTCCTGAAAACTGCCGGATACAAAACCGGCATCTTCGGCAAGTGGCATCTCGGAGATCAGTCACCGTTTCTGCCTACCAAGCAAGGCTTCGATGAATATTTCGGAATTCCCTACAGCCACGACATCCATCCGTTTCATCCCAGGCAGGATCACTACAAATTCCCACCGCTGCCTTTACTTGAAAATGAGACGGTGATCGAGATGGAACCTGATGCCGACTACTTGACAAAGCGAGTCACGGAACACGCGGTGTCCTTCATCGAGAGAAACAAGGACGAGCCGTTCTTTCTCTACGTTCCACATCCCATTCCCCACGCTCCATTGCACGTTTCGCCTCCTTTTCTGGAAGGTGTTTCAGACGAGATCGTGGCGACGCTGAGCGAAGAAAACGGTAGGATCGACTACCGCGCGCGGGACCAGATCTTTCGCCAGGCCATCGCAGAAATCGACTGGTCCGTCGGACAAATCCTTGACACGCTCAAAGCCAACGGTCTCGACGAAAACACGCTCGTCCTGTTCACGTCCGACAATGGGCCGCCGAAGAACACCCTTTTTGCCAGTCCAGGCCCGTTGCGTGGGAACAAGGGCACAACCTTCGAAGGCGGCATGCGTGAGCCGACCGTCGTCCGCTGGCCAGGGCAAATCCCCGCCGGAAAGTCAAACGACGAACTGATGACGACGATGGATCTGTTGCCGACTTTTGCGAAGCTGGCTGGCGCGAAGGTACCAACCGATCGGATGATCGATGGCAAAGACATTTGGCCAACGCTCACGGGGAACGCAGGCACGCCACATCAAACATTCTTCTATCACCAAGGCAACACGCTCAGCGCGGTGAGGTCGGGGAAGTGGAAACTGCATGTGAACAAAGGAAAGCCCACACAGCTTTACGATTTGGAGAGCGACATCGGCGAGAAGGAGAACGTCGTCAAGTCAAATCCGGATGTCGTGCGAAGGCTAAACGAGTATTTGCAGACGTTTGCAAAAGACATCGCCGACAACAGCCGACCCGCCGCTTTTGTCGACAATCCAAAACCGCTTGCGAAGGCTAACAAGTGACTATTCTTAGCTTCTGGATTCAAGTCGTAAAGATGAAAAATGCAATGCGATTTACGGTCTGTCTGCTTTTCACATTGAGCATAACGGCGAATGCGGCACGTCCTCTTCGACACGATCCTAGCCGGCCGAACGTTATCGTGATCATGGCGGACGATCTGGGTTATGCGGATGTCGGTTTCAACGGCTGCAAAGACATTCCGACGCCAAATATCGATAGTCTGGCGAGGGATGGCGCGCGGTTTTCCTCCGGGTATGTAACCGGTCCGATGTGTGGGCCTTCACGAGCGGGGTTCATTACCGGGCAGGTGCAGTCGCGTTTTGGCTGGCACGGCAATCCGAATCAACCGCTAAACCCCACGCACGGGCTGCCAGCGGGAATCAAGACGGTGGCGCACTGGATGCAGCAGCAGGGATATGTCACTGGGGGAGTCGGCAAGTGGCACATGGGTACGTCCGATGACCAGCATCCCAATACTCTCGGCTTTGACGACTGGTACGGTTTTCTCAGCGGTGGGCGTCTTTACTACCCGTTGGACCATGCTTCGTACAAAGGCAAGTATTTGACGATGAACAAGCCCTGGGGTATGCGGGATATGCACCATACGATGCCGATTCTTCATAACAGGGAACCGCTGGAGTGGGAGCAGTACCTGACGCGGGAGTTGACAGACTACGGACTTCGTTTTATCGAAAAAAACCGTAGCGATCCGTTCTTTCTCTTCATGTCCTACAACGCGCCGCACGAGTACTTGGAAGCACCTGTCGAAACCATCGCGAAGTTTCCAGCGGAGAAGATGACGACGATTCCGGGGGTGAAACCGCAGAGCCGCTCGATCTATGCGGCGATGACCTATGAGATGGATCTGGGAATCGGAAAGCTGCTGGATAGCCTCAGCCGGCTTGGGCTATCAGAACAAACCATTGTTTGGTTTTTGAGCGACAACGGAGGCATGAAGCGAACGAGTGACAATCGCCCGCTGCGCGGCGCCAAGTGGGACAGTTTCGAGGGTGGTCTACGCGTTCCGCTTGTCGTACGCTGGCCCGGCAATGTGAAGCCGGGAACCGTTTTGGATTTTCCAGTCACGTCGCTCGACATCGGTGCGACTGCGGTATCGCTGGCTGGCGTTGATCTCGCAAAGACGGACCTCGATGGCGTCAACATCACCGCCTACATGACGGGACAGACGCTTGATGCTCCGCATGAAGAACTATTTTGGCGCACCGATCGCAAGATCGGCCATGAATGCGGGGTCTTGCGGATGGGCGACTACAAGCTGATCGTCCAGGAAAGCAAGGTCCAACTCTTTCATTTGAGAGATGACCTTTCCGAAACCACGGATCTTTCCCAAAGCGAACCCGAACGGGTGCAATCGATGTTGGCGCGCTGGAAGGAATTAGATCAGCAGAGCAAACCTTCCTACTTCACGAGCATTCAAAAAGGAAAGAATGCCTATCAATATGTAGATTACGAATGGCTCAAAGGCTCTCCGCACTACCACAAAAAGGAAAACCAATGAAAACGATAAACCGACTCATCCTTCTGACTGTTATCTCTAGCGTTTTCGCGGGGATAGCGCAGGCCAGCAAACCAAACGTCATTATCATCTTTGCCGATGATCAGGGCTATCAGGACCTCGGGTGTTTCGGGTCGCCGGACATCAAAACGGCGCGCATCGATCAAATGGCGAAGGAGGGAATGAGGTTTACCAACTTCTACGCCCAGACCGTCTGTGGGCCCTCGCGTGCTGCTCTGATGACAGGGTGCTACCCGCTGCGGGTCGCGCGGCAGGCTGACCCCGATTCGATTCATCCCGAAATGCATCTTGATGAAATCACCATCGCCGAGGTGTTGAAGACGCAAGGCTATACAACGGGTGCATTCGGCAAATGGGATTTGGCTGGGCACAGCCAGACTGCATACAAACCAGAATTGCTGCCGCCACATCAAGGGTTCGATCAATACTTCGGCACGCCCGGCAGCAACGACAAGTCGGTGAACTTGGTTCGCAACACAAAGTTGGTTGAGAAACAAGCCGACATGTCCACGTTGACCCGGCGCTACACGGACGAGGCGATTGGCTTTATCGAGAAAAACAAGGACAAGCCGTTCTTTGTCTATCTTGCGCACACCATGCCCCACACCAAGCTTGCCGTTTCAATCGATTTCAAGGGCAAGTCGGCGGGCGGATTCTATGGCGACGTGATCGAGGAGATTGATTTCAACGTTGGACGTGTGCTCGACAAAGTGAAAGAGCTGGGGCTCGACGACAACACCTACATTATCTACACCAGCGACAACGGGCCATGGCATTTGCGAGGTGACCATGGCGGCCATGCCGAGCCTTTGCGCGGCGCGAAAACTTCCTGCTGGGAGGGAGGTTTGCGTGTCCCGTGCATTATGCGTGCACCGGGCAGAATCCCTGCCGGAACGGAGTGCGATGCAGTGACCGCGACGATCGATATGATGCCGACCCTCGCCAAACTGGCTGGAACTGCTGGCCCAACGGATCGTGCGATTGACGGTGTTGATATTTCGCAGCTGATGCACGGCAAGTCGGAAAGCCTGAACCGCAACTATTTCTACTACCAACACGACTGCCTTCGTGCCGTGCGCTGCGGCACATGGAAGCTGATGCTTCCGCATACCGAACCGGAGCAAAGCAGCATTGCAACCAAATGGAAAAATCATATCGCTAAGGCTGACGCCATCCGCATTCAAAAGGTTCGGCTTTACGATCTAGACGCCGACATCGGCGAAACCACTGACGTTGCGGACAAATACCCGCAAAAATTGGCTGAGCTAATGCAGCTGGCCCAGCGGGCACAACAGGACGTCGGCGATCATAACACGTTCGGTGCTTCTGCCCGTACGTTCGGCGCACCGCGGCGTAGCCTTTCGGGCGAACAGAAGACCGTGCAGGTAAAGACAAGCATTCGCGACAAGGATAAAGAATGAGCCAGACCGTTAACGTTATTGCTGCTGCTGTTGGCGTGGTGGTGGGGCTGACCGGATTGCTTGCCGGAGCAGAAAACGCCCCGCCCAATGTGCTCCTCATCTATGTCGATGACTTGGGCTACAACGACTTGGGGTGCTATGGAGCGCAGGATCCCGGAATCAAGACGCCGAACATTGATCGCCTGGCTGCGGACGGGATACGCCTGAGCAACTACCTTTCGGCATGCAGTGTCTGTTCGCCCAGTCGTGGCGCGTTGCTCACGGGGCGCTATCCCCAGCGCAACGGTTTGCCGGTTTGCCCGAACGACAAACCCGAACACACGGACTGGTACGAACACGTCGGCCTGCCGCAAAGCGAGATCACCATCGCTGAGTTGTTGGGGCCACTGGGCTATGCGACCGCGGCATACGGAAAGTGGCATCTGGGGGACGCGGACAAGTTCGCGCCAAGGAAACAGGGCTTTGATGAGTATGTCGGCAGGAAGCACAATTTCCATGTGGGAAAGCCGGGCGTGTGGTTTCACAACGAAGAGCCGCAAGGCGAAATCATGTTCCGCGAGGCGCATCAGAAACTGACCGATGCGACCATCGCGTTCATGAAGCAGCAACGGGAAAAGGAGAAGCCGTTCTTTATCTATCTGGCCCACTACCTGGTTCATGGCCCATGGTCGCCGAACAAGGAGTTCTGTACTGCCGAGCAGTGGGCCTCGGTCGAGAAACGCAAGGGCGGCATGAATCCCACGGCCCTGCCGGCGATGGTGCGTGAACTGGACCATCATGTCGGACGGGTCCTTGCGTCGCTCAAGCAGCTGGATATCGAGAACGAGACGCTGGTGATCTTCGCGTCGGACAACGGTCCCTGGCTTCCGGCCGGCTCGGCGTACCCGTTGTCCGGCTGGAAATACACGACGATGGAGGGCGGCCACCGTGTCCCGGCAATCGTACGCTGGCCGGGCACGATTCCCGCAGGGCAGGTCAGCGATCAAATGGTCAGTGCGCTGGATGTGCTGCCGACGATTGCTGCCGCCACGGGCGCCTCGCTTCCCGTCGACCGCAAATTCGACGGCTATAACGTGATGCCAATGCTCAGCGGAAAGACCGACAAGAGTCCGCGACAAGAGTTCGCATACTACAACGGCTTGACCCTCGAGGCCATCCGCAGGGGGCCTTGGAAGTTGCACCTGCCTCGTCAGGCTGCCCATCGTGTCTATTGGGCTCAGCATCCCAAAAAAACCTACATGAACCTCGACCACGCCGTGCTGAATCATCTAGGTGACGACATTTCCGAGAAACAAGATCTGACCCAGAGCGTCCCAGAGCAGACGAAGGAGCTGCAAAAGTTGGCTGCGAAAATACGCCTTGAACTGGGCGACTGGAATAGGGAGGGGACGGATCGGCCGGAGTACTCGTACCCCGGCAACCTGAACAATCCGAATTGGAAACAGTAACGGCGACGTGTTCGCTCCAAGCAAAAGCAATCGAGAACGCGCAAATGCTGGATTGTAGTGAAATTCGCCAGAATTCCGTTCACTGCAAGTAAGGTAGGGAATTCTGACGAATTCCACTACGGTTCCTCGAGCCAAATTTGGAAATCACTAAAAAGTTCCAATCAAAACAGGATAGACAATGACCAAGAAATCCGACTCCGTCAGCAATACCTGTTGCGGCGGCACCCGATCATGCGATCCGGGCCCGGAAGGCCGGCGAGATTTTTTGAAGGCATCTGGGCTGACGGCCGCAATGCTCCTGGCGGGTCGATCCACGGTCATGGCGGGGCCTTTTATCAAGGAGGACTTTGAGCACATCATTCCCTCCGACAAAAAACTCAGCAAGGATTGGATCGCAAGTCTTTACGCTAGAGGCGAGGCGCTCCGTGCGACAGGTGAAGACTTGGAATTCATCGGCATGCCCATCAGCGGCATCTGCACAGGGCAAGTCTATCTGGGCGGCGACGGGCGGCTCTGGTATTGGAATCTGGACGGGACAAGAGACTCGAAACACATGGGAAGTGGCCCTCGGTTTACCGATCCGGACACCCTCCACTGCCCCATGGACCAAGGCTTTGCGTTGGAGGTTGTCTCCGGCGGCGAAAAGCGAGTCTTTACCCTGGATTCCCAGGGCTTTGAGGACGTGGTCTTCACCAATCGGTATCCGATGGCCCGGGTGGCGTATGCGGACGCGGCTTGTCCCGTGCGCGTCGAACTGGAAGCGTACACTCCCTTTATCCCATTGAACCGCGACGATTCCAGCTACCCCGTGATCGTGATGCGGTACACGATCAAGAACACCACAGACCAGATTCAAGAGACGGCCATTGCGGGGTGGGTCGAAAACCTCTCCAACTTCCGAAGCGGAAAAGACGCGGGCGGCATCCGGCTGAGTCGGTATAGCCAGCGGGATGGATTGTCGGCCGTGGAATGCTGGGCGAAACGGGCCACCGAGGACAATCGCCCCGAGCAAACCGAGGTGTTCGCCGATTTCGAGGGAGGCGATTACGGCGACTGGAAGGTGGAAGGAGAAGCCTTTGGCAGTGGGCCGGCATCGGGCGGGCGCACGATTCAGAAATTGTCCGGATTCAAGGGCACGGGCCTGGTCAATTCTTGGACCGGAAGCGACAACCCCCAGGGGAAACTGATCTCGCCAAAATTCAAGATCGAAAAACCGTTCATCAATTTCCTCCTTGCCGGCGGACGAGACGAGAAATCTCTGAACATCAGCTTGTGGGTGGATGGGAAAAAGGTTCGCTCCGCGGCCGGCAAACAGTCCGACGACATGGCATGGGCCGGTTGGAACGTCACCCCACTGCTTGGCAAGCAAGCACATCTTGAAATTCTGGACGCATCGTCGGGCGGATGGGGACATATCGACATCGACCACATCGTGTTCTCGACAAAACCTCCGATTCAACAAACGGATCCGTCTTTCGAGCTGGCCACGGATTTCGGATCCATTGCGTTGGGGCTGCTGGGGGAAGAAAAGCCGGACATCGTGGATATCAAGCGTTCCGAGCCGGGCTCGTCCGGTCTTTTTGCCTCCAGGCAAACCAACGAGACAACGGATGAGGTTTACGAAAGACCTTTCAGCGAGAGGGGATTTGCCTCGGTCGGGCGTACTCTGAATCTCAAACCCGGCGAAGAAAAAACCGTTTCCTTCTCGCTGTCTTGGCGTTTCCCCAATGCGAGTTATGTTACGGCGTTCGGACGCAAGCCGGGAGCTCGCGATATCAACTTCTACTCCACCTTGTGGCCGACTGCGACCGATGCCGCGGGCGCCGTCGCTGGCCGGGATAAGGAGTTGCATACGACAACTCAGACCTGGGCCGACACCTGGTACGATTCCACGTTGCCGTACTGGTTTCTCGAGCGAACGTTCGTTACGGTCGACTGCATGCAGACCCAGGTGGCCGAGCGGTTGGCCCTGCAAGACGGCATGTACAACCTGGACGAAGGCGTGAACTGCTGTCCGGGAAACTGCACGCACGTTTGGCAATACGCCCAGGGGTTGGCAAGGATCTTTCCGGTCATCGAACGCGAATGCCGCGACAAGGTGGAGTATGGTAAGGGATTCAGGACGAGCGATGGTTCGATCAACTTCCGCCATTCCATCGTCAACTTCCAGGATGCTATCGACGGTCAGTGCGGCACGATTCTTCGAGTCCTGCGCGAGAGCCAGATGACGACGGACTATCGCTTCCTCGCTGCGCTCTGGGATCGCACCAAGCTTTCCATGGATCACGTGATCCGGAAATGGGATAAAGAGGAGGATGGGCTACTGGCGGGCGCTCAGCACAACACGCTGGATGAACCCTGGTTTGGACAGGTGCATTGGCTGATCAACCTGTACCACGCCGCGCTCAAGGCGTCTGCGGTCATGGCGCGTCAAATGAAACAGCCGGCAGTAGCTCTGCGCTACGAGAGAATCGTCGCGAAAGGCGCTCCGGAGATGGTCAACATGCTTTGGAAGGAGTCGTACGGCCACTTCATCCACAAACCAGGGCCTGGCGAGGATGAAAAGCACGGCTCCACCAACGGTTGCCACATCGACCAGGTTCTGGGCGAGTTCTGGCTTCGGAACCTGGGCCTCGATCGAGTTCTTCCAGAAGACAAGATCCGTCAAACGCTCGAGTCGCTTTGGACATTCAACTTCTCACCCAACGTGGGCGATTTCAGAAACATAATGACCGATGGACGTTGGTACGCGGTGGAAGGCAATGCGGGATTGGTCATGTGTTCGTTTCCACACGGGAAGGTTGAAGCGAAAAGCGGTAAGAAAAACTATGCGGGCTATTTGAATGAATGCATGACTGGCTTCGAATGGCAGGTCGCCGCCCACATGATCTGGGAAGGCTTGGTCGAAAAGGGCCTCGCGATCGGCAAGGCCATTTATGACCGGTATTTGCCGAAAGACCGCAACCCGTATAACGAAATAGAATGCAGTGACCACTACGCCCGCGCGATGGCGAGCTACAGCGCCTTCATGGCCATCTGCGGGTATCGATACGATGGGCCGGAGGGCAAACTCGGCTTCGGGCCGCGTATGCAGCAGGATCATTTTCGCGCCGCCTTTACCACCGCAGAAGGCTGGGGCCGCTTCAGCCAGACCGTCCAAGGTGGTCGACAGAAAAACACGATCGAGTTGCACTATGGTAAACTCCACCTAAAGCAGTTGACTCTTGACGCTGCACCCGGAACGCAGGCCAGCCGAGCCGTGGTCAAACTTGACGACCGCGATATCGATGCCCGATTCCAGAGAGACGGTCAGCGCATCGTCCTTCAATTTCTGCAAGGTCTCGACATCGCTGCTGGCCATACCCTGCAGGTGCAACACGTTTAGGAGCGAGCGGAGAATAAGTGGCATAGGCTTCCAGTCTGTGATGGGCAAAGCATTGGTAGATCTCCTATTATCGTCACAAAAACAACGAGAGCAGTCACGATGAATCGATTGATGAAGAAGCGTTGTTTCATGGCAGGAGCCAGTCTGTGTTTCCTGCTTCTGAGTGTGCATACCGTTCCGCTTCACGCGGAGTCTCTGAATGCCCCGCCGGATGCATTGAGTCTTTGGTACACGCAGCCGGCAGCGCAGTGGACGGAAGCGTTGCCGATTGGAAACGGACGACTTGGAGCCATGGTGTACGGCGGGATGGAGCAGGAGCATCTACAGCTAAACGAAGACACGCTGTGGAGCGGCGGTCCCCACTGCTACGACAATCCGGACGCCTACGGGCACCTCGCCACGGTACGAAAACTGCTTGAGCAAGGTGAATACGCCGAGGCCGAGGCAACCGCAGAAAACATGCTGGGAATCCATAGGTACCAGCAGGCGTACATGCCACTGGGTGACCTGCTTCTTGACTTTCCCAAAGGCGAAGTGCTCAGCGATTACCGCCGTGAGCTGAATCTACAAAATGCGGTGACCACGGTCACCTATCGTATCGGCAATGCAAACTTCACTCGGCAGGTCTTTGCTTCTCAGCCCGACCAGGCCATCGTCATCCGTCTTGATTGCGATACACCGGGGCAAATCACGTTTGATCTGACGATGACAAGCCCTCATGCATTCCAGTCGAAGTCAACGCCGGACGGTACGTTGCGTATGACAGGCCAAGTTGGCCCACGCACCGGCGAGGGAACGAGTGGAGCCAGGCGTTTGATCGGGCCATGGGAAGGCGAGGGAATGAAGTTCGCCGCCCAAGTCAAGGTCATCGCCGATGGTGGAAGGGTTACGGATCAAGGAGATCGAATCTCTGTTCAAGATGCAGACGTCGTCACGCTTGTCTATGCGGCCGCGACCAGCTACGTCAACTATCAGGACGTCAGTGCGGATCCGGTGAAGAGGGCCCGAGACGATATCGATGGTGTTGGCGACCGATCTTACGAACAGCTCTACCAGCGGCACGTCGATGACTATTCCAATCTGTTCAGCCGCGTGGCGATCGATCTTGGCGGAACGAACAAAGAGGAGAGTCTGCCGACGGATGAGCGAATCAAAAGAGCAAACCGGGGCAGCAGCGATCCGCTCCTGGCTGAGCAAGTCTTTCAGTATGGCCGCTATTTGATGATTTCAGGCTCGCGTCCCGGTACACAGCCTCTGAACCTGCAGGGGATTTGGAACAGCGAGCTTCATCCGTCCTGGGGCAGCAAGTATACGATCAACATCAATATTGAGATGAACTACTGGGTGGCTGAGGTCGGCAACCTCAGCGAATGTCATGAGCCGTTTTTACGCATGGCCGGTGAACTGGTCGCTCCGGGTAGCAAGACCGCTAAGACGCATTACCACGCTGATGGCTGGATGACTCATCACAACACCGACCTCTGGCGCGGCACTGCGCCGGTCGACGGTGCTCACTGGGGCATGTGGCCCAGCGGTGGAGCCTGGCTCTGTCAACATCTTTGGGAACACTATCTCTACACCGGTGACATGGCACACCTGAGAAAGGCCTATCCCGTCATGAAGGGAGCCGCTGAGTTTTTCCTGTCGGAAAATGTACTGATTCAAGACAAAGACGGCTACTTGATCACCTCGCCGTCGATCTCACCCGAGCATAGTCACGGCGGTGAGAGCAGGGATGGACTCAGTTCAAATCGCTCAGGTGCTTCAATTTGTGCTGGTCCCACCATGGACGGACAGATTCTCCGCGATCTCTTCGCCAACTGCATTGCGGCCGCCGAGATTCTCGACGTCGACGAAGATTTCCGTGCCCAGGTGGCCAAGACCCGAGCGCAGCTCGCACCCATGAAGATCGGTCGGCATGGTCAGCTTCAGGAATGGCAACAGGATTGGGACAACCCGGACAAGCCGCACAGCCACGTCTCTCACCTCTACGGACTCTATCCCAGCGCCCAGATCAATCCCTTTGATACACCCAAGCTCTTCCATGCAGCCCGGACCTCACTGATCCAACGGGGCAATTCAGGTGGATGGCCCGGTGCCTGGCGAATCTCGCTGTGGGCCCGCGCGGGCGATGGTGATCGTGCCCAAACGAACCTGAATAACGTCATTCGCGGCCTGACCGAAAACCTCTTCAATGGTAGCCGGTTCCAGATCGACGCCAACTTCGGCGCCACCGCGGGTATCGCCGAGATGCTTCTGCAGAGTCATGGTGACGAAGTTCATCTCTTGCCAGCACTGCCCAAGGACTGGTCGACAGGTTCTGTGCGCGGATTGCGGGCGCGGGGAGGCTTTGAAGTGGACATTCATTGGCAGGAGGGTCAGTTAACCGAGGCAACGATTCGTTCGCTCAGGGGAAATCCGCTAAGACTTCGATACGGAACGGAGACTCGTGAGGAAGAACTCGCCAAAGGCGATCGCTTCACCTGGAACAGAAAACCGTGAGAGTCCCGGATCGCAGATCGACAAAGCAAAGGGATTGAAACACGTTCCAGGAACTGAAGATGACTCGGATACAACAACTGGCTTTGACAACCGTTCTAATCACGCCCGTCGTTCTACTGACGCTTGGTGCAAGCCACGCTCAGGAATCGCGGAGTGTCTATTCTGTCACAGACTATGGAGCCAGTGGCAATGGTGTGGCCGAAGACGCGGTCAGTATCCAGAAGGCCATTGATGCCGCCTCGGAGGCAGGAGGTGGTGTGGTTCTCTTTCCCCCGGGAGAATATCGTACGGCGACAATCTTTCTTAAAGATAATGTGACCTTACGTTTGGAGAAGGATGCCACGATCAAGGGGACTCCCGATTACAGTCTTTATCCCGCTGATATCGAACCGGTCTATGAAAGCTTCTTGTTGAGAAAAGACCGATATGCCCCGCGCGTGCTGATCGTTGCTCTGGAGAAGGAAAATGTGGCAATTGAAGGTGAGGGGACCATCGATGGTAACGGCAAAGTTCCTGCCTTGAAGGGGAAGAAGCGTCTAGCCTCGATCAACTTGATCCGGTTCATCAAGTGTAAGAATGTCCGCGTTGAGGGGACGGGATCATTGGAGCGTAAGCTGCTGATTACCAATGCCGCCCACTGGGCTTTGCAACCCATTGGAGTCGATGGCCTCGTGGTCAAGAACGTCCACATCCACAACTATGGCGGCGAGACACCCGATGGTTTGGCCATCTGTGACTCTCGTAATGTGTTGGTGGAAGACTGCCGGGTTGAAGCCGACGATGATGCGATGACCTTAAAGAGTGGCACGCCAGAGATTCTGATCGAGAATGTGACCGTGAAACACTCGACCTTTATCAGTCGTGTTTGTGGTTTTAAGATTGGTCCTCAGACCTTTGGTGGATTCAAGAACATTCACATCAGCAACTGTCATTTCGAAGGGGCCACCAAACCTCCCGCCACCCAGTACGATCCGCAGCAGGGTATCTTCCTTAACATTGGTACGGGCGGCTTTATTGACGGTGTTCTGGTCGAGAGCTGTACCCTGAGTAATATTCCCTCGGCCATGGGTGTGTTCTTGGGTAAGGTTGATGACCCATACTGGGAGACCTATTGGCCGGGCAAACCGAAGAAGCAAGAGTATGGTAGTATCAAGAATATCACGTTCCGCAATATTACGGCCAAGGACATGGGGACCTTCGGCGTCATGCTTGAAGGCCGTAGTGAGAGCAAGCTTGAAAACATCACGTTTGAGGACGTTCAGATTGAGAGTGTTGGTGGCGGCGAGGTGCAGGAACCTGCACCTGAGAAGCCCGGTGCCTATCCCAATCTGATTTATCTCTATGACGGCAATCTCGGCACCTGGGGTATGTTTTCCCGACACGTCGATGGGTTGACGTTGAAGGAGGTCTATCTCTGGACCAAGAACAAGGACCCGCGTCCCGATCTCTATCTGCATGACGCCACAAACTTCAACAAGGGCGGGTACGTGCCGCAAGTTCGACCTCCTGCTGTCACGAGGGTATGGAAACCCGATGCAACTTCCGAGTTTGAAGTCGGTGCCCAAATTCGTGCCTGGACGATTAAGGACGAGGGCATGGACACCATCCTGGACAATATGCAGCAGATGTGCGGCATCAACAATCTCTACATGGTCGTGGTCATGCACGCGGAACACCGTCCCTTTGCCGCTCCGGCGTTTCCCCACAATCCTGCTCGAGACACGTGGCAGGCCGAAGATTCGCGGGTGACCTTTTTCCCCGAGATGGATCGTTATGGAGCAGTCAAACCGCTCCTATCGGATGTTGACTGGATCAGGAAAACGGATTGGCTCGGGCTGATGGTGGATGCCTGTCGAGCCAGGGGAATGGCGGTCGGTGCCGAGGTGTCTCATTTCCCTATTCCCAAATCGCTGATCAGAAGCCACCCGGACTGGCAACAGCGCAAGATCGATGGCAGCAGTTGGAGCACCAGCCGGTTCTGCCCCAATAACCCGGAAGTTCGTGAATACGTGGTAGCCCTCTTTGGCGATTTGGCTGCCAACTACGACTTGGACTATATCCAAACCTGTCAGCACCTCTTCGATCGAAACGATGCCATTGACAAAGCAGGAAGTTGTTTTTGCCGTCACTGCAAGGCCGAAGCCATGAAGATCGGTTTTGATCTTGAGGCTGCCATTCCCAAACTGCGAGCCCATCCAGACAGTCAACCCGAGAAGGGCAGTTGGATTCGGTTGAGACGAAACTCCACCACGGAGTTCTATCGACTCATCGCTGAAGAGATCGACAGGGTGAAGCAAAATCCCAAATGCCATCTGCGTTACAATGATACCTATCCCTACCGCCGCTGGATCCTGGAGGACGTCGGCATGCATTTGGATAAGGTGGGGCGCCATCTCGGTTCGCTTGTCCATCAGGACCATGAAGAACAAAAGGGCAAGCCCGACGAGGACTTTGCCTTACGCAAGGCCTGGCTGACCAAGAGTCGACGTCTGGTCGGTCCTGACCTGCCCATCGTTTGCGGAATTGCCCCTCGCATCAAGGCGACACCCGAACTGGTGAAGCGGGGGATCAAGGTTGCCCTTGAACATCCGGCCGAGGTCAACGGCCTGGCCTTCAAACATTATGACGGCGCCTCGTTCGGCCTGATGCGGGCCTTCAAGCAGGGAATGATTGATGCCGGTGTGCAGGGACTGACGCCCATCATTGGAAAAGAGGTCGAAGAGATGGAACTCGATAACTTCCAGCGTTTCGATGATTACGTGGAAGAGTGGGGCGCCGAGACCACTGGTAAGGGATCGGCTTCCTATCGATTTGACAACACCTCAGGCTGCTATGATATCCGTGTCTCCTATTTCGACGAGGAACGGGGACAAAGCAAAGTTCGACTTTTTGTTGACGGCAAAGAGGTCATCAATTTCAGCTTGGATGAGGATGTAGACTGTTGGCGCTGGCGACGTTTTGAAAACATTCAGGTGAACGCGGGTGACGAGATCAAACTGGTCGCAGAAGCAGACCGGCAAGAACGCGTCCGCCTCGATTTCGTCGAATTCATTCCTCTTGAGAACTAACTGACTCACTTGGAAACACAGAACAGGTCCAGGATCAATCGGAAATACCGACAGCGTAATTGAGTTCCCGCGACTGACGACCTCGAAGCAGATACCGTGACCAATGTACTTCCCGAAATTTATTAAGAGTCCGAGATTTAGAAAGAGAATCTGATGCAACCAAGACGTTTCATTCAACTTTTTGTCGTCGCATGTTTGTTTGCAACGACAGCCTACCGAGTCGAAGCAGAAAAGCCCAATGTCGTGATCGTGATCACGGACGACCAAGGCTATGGCGATCTGGCCTTTACCGGCAACCCTGCGATCAAAACTCCCAATATCGACAAACTCTGCCGACAGGGAACGTTGCTGAACAACTTTCATGTCGATCCCACTTGCGCGCCGACGCGTTCGGCGCTGATGACCGGCCGCTATTCGGACCGCGTCGGAGTCTGGCACACGGTTCAGGGACGCAACATGCTGCGTCGACGCGAAATCACGATGGCCAATGTTTTCAGCCAGAACGGCTATGCCACTGGACTCTTTGGTAAGTGGCATCTAGGCGATTGCTATCCTTACCGGCCTGAAGATCGAGGGTTTCAACATTGCGTTTATCATAAGGCCGGCGGCGTTGGACAAGCGCCCGACTATTGGGGCAACGACTACTTCGACGACACCTACATCGCGGGCGGAAAGCACCAGCGTTTCGACGGCTTCTGTACCGATGTCTGGTTCGACGAGGGCATGAAATTCATCAAGGCGAACCTGGACAAACCCTTCTTGGCCTATATCTCGACCAACGCTCCGCATAGCCCGTACTACTGCCCTGAAGAGTACACCAAGCCCTATGAAGGGAATCCACAGGTTTCCATTACCGAGTTTTACGGCATGATCACGAACATCGACGACAACATGGCCAAGCTCATGAAGTTGCTCGAACAGGAAGGGATCGCGGACAACACGATCCTTGTCTTCATGACCGACAACGGGACCGCCGGCGGGTTGAAGAACGGCCGCGGCTACGATGGCGGCATGCGCGGTATGAAGAATTCCGAATACGACGGCGGTCACCGAGTTCCCTTCATTATCCGTTGGCCAAATGGAAAGATTGAAGCCGGGAAATCTGTCGAGCAACTGACCGCGCACATCGATATCTTGCCGACATTCATTCAACTCTGCGGACTTAAAACGCCTGACATTGAATTCGATGGAAGCGACATCAGCGACCTGCTCTACACCGATGGCAAAGAATGGCAGGATCGCGCCCTTGTGGTTGAATCGCAACGCGTGGTCGATCCGATCAAATGGCGCAAGAGCGCCGTGATGACCGACCGCTGGCGATTGGTCAACGGCGAAGAGCTCTTTGAACTGAAGGCCGACCCCAAACAGACGAATGACGTTGCGTCTCAGTATCCCGAGGTCTTCCAGCGTTTGCGGGGCGAATACGACAAGTTCTGGAACGATGTCTCTCGAGAACACGACCTCACCAGCTACATGGTCATTGGCTCCGAGCACTCGCCCATCGTCTCGCTCTCTTCGCACGACTGGCTGATCGACAAGCTTCCGCCATGGAACCAGTCCCATATTAAGCAAGGAGCGGTTGCCGAGGCATCGTTTTGGGCCATCGAGGTCGAACGCGATGGCGACTATGAAATCTCACTGCGACGCTGGCCGGTGGAAGCGGATATGGGGATCAACGACGGAACCTATGGTAAAGCGTTCAATTATCAGCAGGCGCGCTTGCGTATCGGTGATGTCGACGAAACCAAAGATATTCCTGAGGGAGCCAAGGAAATCACCTTTCGTGTGTCCCTCAAAAAGGGAGTCACCCAACTTGCTCCGGTCTTCATCGGCCCAGGTCTGGCGGCCACACCCTACTATGCCTATGTGACGCACCTGCCGACGCCTGGCTGGCAAACTCCTCAAGGGATGGGCATCCCCATCTACGACCCCACCTATGGCCGCGTGCCGCCACAAGTGAAGTAACGGCAGAACGGAAGATGAAACGCCAATTGATTGTTTTATTGCTGTTGGCGGCCGCGACGCGATGCCGTGCCGAAGAGACACGCAAGCTGACAGCAATGTTTCCACGAGTGGCTCCGACATTTGCCTGGGAAAGAGCGTTGGTCACCTATTCAAGGTAATTGGCCTTCACCAAAAGTGCGGCAGGTCTCATTCTGGGCGCCCCGTGACAGCGTGAAGGCTACTGCAGAACCTGCGACGTGCGTTCTTCAGCAAAGAAAATTAGAAGCTTCTCTTGCAATCTGGGCGTTCCAAAAATACACTTAGCAAATGGACGGACGCGTCCGTCCGCAATGACTCGGCGCAGGAAAACACCACACCCATGCAAAACAATGCACCAAACCGTGCCGAAGAGGCGCTGTTTTCCGCGGAAATCGAGACCGATCCCAAGCGGAAGTGCATTCTCGAGGCTGCAATCGAAACGTTTGCCCAAAACGGCTTTCGCGGGACAGATGTCCAGGAGGTCGCGAATCTCGCATCGGTTGGCAAGGGGACGGTTTACCGAAGTTACGGCACCAAAGAAGAGTTGTTCTGGGCCGTCTCTAGAGAAGTGGACGGCCGGCTCATCAAGCACATCAACGATGGGCTTAAACAACCGTCGGAAGACTATCGCGATCATTTGCGATCGATTGCCATTCGGTTTGCAGAGTTCCATGCCCAAAACCCTTCGTGCCTAGAAATCGCCATTCTCGCACGTTCGGAGTTTCAAGGTTCCATTCCCGAGCATCACCTCGCACAACACCGCGAACAGCTCGAAATACTCACGACACAGTTTGAGAATTTCCAGCAGACCGCCTGCGGACACTCCGTTTCCAGTCGCGACTTGATGTATTGCTTCATCGCAATGTTACGCGGCGTCGTGAACATGTACTGCTATGCGGAGTCTTTCGAGTGGTCAAAGAGTCTTGTGGAGTTTATGGAAATTTCAGTTGATGTCTTTTTGCGGGGTCTGGAACAAGATGGGGCTCAATGATGCAAAACGAAACAGCACAACTTGGCATAGGAATTCAATCGATGCGACGACTCGGATGCATCGGATCGTTGCTTATCGCGATAGCAGGCGGATGCAATCGGCCCCTGGCGTCGTCGGAAGACAGCAAGCAGGATACAGAGACAGCGAATGTCTCGCTCATCTCAAGTTCGTTGCCGGAAATCGATATTGCCACTGTCACTCGCAGAGATGTTAGCCAAGACCTGGAACTGGTTGGGACCTTAATTCCCGTGCGAAAAACAACGATAGTCGCTGAAGTCAATGGCGTGGTTGAATTTATCGCCGAATCGGATCGCCGCGTACAATTTGGTTGTAAAAAAAGCACAGAAGCAATGCAGCTTGTGATCGACATCGGTAGCATCGTTAGGAAAGGCGATGTACTGGTACGACTAAAGGATTCCGAACAGCGACTTGCCGTTGAAGGCGCAAAGGCTCAGTGCGTCTTACTGGAAAAGCAACTTGCCGATTTACTCTCCTGGCGTCGCGATGAAGAAATCGTGCAGTTGCGAGCCACGCTGGCGGAGAAGAAGGCTCAGGCCGAATACGCCATTGCCACAGTTGATCGGTTCAAAAAACTACTACCGCAAAACGCAGTCTCAAGGTCGGTCTATGATCAAGCGGTTGCCGAAGCCGCACGTGTTCGCGCCGAAGTCGAACGGGCGGAAGCATCGTTGGAAATCGCTCTAGCGGGACCGACCCCGGAGCAGATCGACGTCGCCAAGGCTCAGCTTGCCGTCGCTCAAGCCGACGTCGCGAGCCGTCTGGACACGCTCAACAAGATGACGATCCAGGCCCCCTATGACGGCATCATCACGCACCGCTACATCGATATCGGTGATCGTTTGATCGAAATGAAAGACCCTGAGATCGTTGATATGATCGACGCCAGAGTCTTGCAGGCCGAAGTCGCCGTTCCGGAGCGTTTCTTTTCGGGAATCAAGCTTGGAGACACGGGCCAGATTGCTGTCGAAGGGCTTACCGAACCGGTCGCAGGCATCATCGATCGTATCGGTGGTGAGATCGACTCCAACACTCGTACGTTCTTGATTCGGCTTTCTATCGACAACACCGAGGGTAGGCTCAGACCCGGCGGATTTGCTCGAGTTTTTCTGCCGGTTGCTTCTGCAAAGGCGACGTTGACCGTGCCGTACTCAGCCGTCGCGTTCCAGGAAGGGCGTCCGGTAGTTTTTGTGTTCCATAGCCAAGGCGCTGATCAGGGGAAAGTCCACAGCCAAGAGATTCGCTTGGGCGTTTGCAGTCACGAACACTACGAAATCTTGTCCGGTCTGAACGAAGGGCAGCGGGTTGCTTATGGACAGACGGCGATTTTGAACGACGGCTTGATGATCCGGTCTCGGATGAAATCTGAGCAGCACGGCATCACTTTGTCTGAGCAAGCAACCGTCACGGTGGCGACGGACGGAGCGATGCACAAATGAGAATCTCAGAGCTGTGCATTAACCGCCCGGTCATGACCACGATGGCGGTCTTGGCGCTGATCGTTTTTGGCGGCATTTCCTACATGGGCATCGGGTCGAACATGTTCCCCGATGTCGATGTTCCTGTCGTGACCGTCACGGTGCTCAATCCTGGCATGGCACCGGAGACCATGGACCGTGATATCGCCGACAAAATAGAAGAATCGGTTGGCACGATCAGCGGAATTGATACGCTGCGAAGCCAAAGTTTGGAAGGGATCACCCAGGTCTTCATCGAATTCGAGCTGGAAGAGGACGTTGACGTCAAAGCACAAGACGTGCGAGACAAAATCTCGCTGATTCGTCGTGATCTTCCTAGCGAAATAGAGGAACCGACGGTCGAAAAACTGGATCTGGATGTCCAACCGATCATGTCGATCCTAGTCGCCGGGCCGTTGTCGGTGTCCCGACTGACACGGATTGCTGACGAGAGAATCAAGCCATTGATCGAAACGATTCCTGGCGTCGGCAATATTCGCATGGTCGGTGATCGCGACCGTGAGATTCGTATCTGGTTACGCGCCGACGACCTCCGTTCGCACCATCTGACCGCTCAGGACGTGATCAATGTCTTGCGACAGGAAAACCTGGAGCCGCCCGGAGGCCGCGTGGAAACCGGCAACCGCGAGATCATTGTTAAGACCAAGGGCAAGCTGGAAAAGGTTGCGGATTTTGCTGACATCATCGTCAAACGTGACGGCCAGCGCATGGTTCGACTCAGCGACGTTGGCTACGTCGAAGACGGCATGGAGGATTGTCGTGGCATCGCACGGCTCAACGGGCAGTTGGCGGTTTGTTTGCAAGTTCGACCACAATCTGGCACCAACATGGTTGCGGTTGCCCATACCGTAAAAGCACGACTGGACGAGATTCGTCAATCCGTCGCCGAGGAACAAGTCACGCTCACGATTGCTCAAGACAATTCCGTCTTCGTTAACGCCAGTATTGAGGAGGCCGAAGGCGAATTGATGCGTGGTGCCGCATTGGCCGTGCTGGTGATCTTTCTGTTTCTTCGTTCTCTTCGCGGTTCATTCGTTGCGGCCTGTACGATTCCGACAACGATCATCGGAACGTATGCCTTCATGTACGCGATGGGTTTTACCGCCAATATGATGACGATGTTGGCTCTGACGATTTCTGTCGGGATGATTATCGACGATTCAATTGTGGTACTGGAGAACACCTATCGGCACATGGAAGCCGGTCATCCACGGATCGTAGCCGCACGCATGGCGATCAACGAAATCGGCTTCGCGGTGATCGTGACTTCACTTGCCATCGCAGCCGTGTTCATCCCGGTGGCGTTCATGGAAGGACTGGTCGGGCAGTTTTTCTTCGAGTTTGGCTTGACCGTGACCGCTGCGGTGTTCATCTCGACCGTGATGGCGGTCACCTTATCACCAATGCTATGCGGACGCGTCCTGGTGGTATCGAAGAGCCACGGTTTTCTCTTTCGTTTCGTTGAGAGCATCCTAGGAGGAACGGAGAAGCTTTATCGCCGTATCCTTGACATCGCAATCAATTCGAAACTCAAACTCCTACCTCGAATTTCGCTGGGAGGTCGTTTTACGCTTCCCGGTGTTTCGATCGGAGTCCGCTGGTTTGTGATTGGCGGAGCGATCGCGTTTTTCGCTTCCAGTCTTTACATCGCGCAGTTCTTGGGCGACGAGTTCGTTCCGCAGGCTGATGAAGACCAGTTCAATATTCACATCGAAGCCGCTGTGGGCACATCGATCACGGCAAGCGATCACTTGTTGCAAGAAATCGAACGCCGACTGGTGTCGTTGCCGGCAGTCGTCGATATCTTCACCACGATTGGTGCCGGTGTCGAAGAACGCGTCAACGTCGCCACGGTGTTGGTCAAACTTACCGGCAAAAAAGATCGTTCGCTCAGTCAATTCGAGATCATGGATAGGGCTCGTGAGAAGCTTCATGATCTAAAGCACTTGAAAACCAGCGTCGAGATCGTTCCGCGAGTTTCCGCCAGCGGTGTCAGCACGGCGGTGTACCAATATGTGATCTGCGGCACCAAGCAAGACGAAATCGTCGTCTTTTCCAAGCAAATGGAGGAGGAGTTGGCGAAGGTCGGGTTAATCGAAGTCAATTCCACCTGGGACGACGCCAAACCTGAACTGGAAATCCATCCCAATCGCAAGAAAGCCCAATTCATGGGCGTTTCGACTCAGGACGTTGGGAACGCGATTTATGCTCTCGTTGGCGGAGTCGATGTCACGACTTTTGAAAGCGATGGCGAGACATTTGACGTTCGCATGCGTCTGGTGCAACAGGACCGCGACCGCACGGACAGCGTTCTTTCCATTCCGGTGAGAACAGACACCGGAGAGCTAATCGAGATTCGTAACGTGGTCGATTCGGAAGATCGTCTCGGCCCCGTTCAAGTCGATCGGATCGACCGCATGCGTCAGATCACGATCAACGCAAGTCTCCCGCCTGGGATGATGCTGGGCGATGCCGTTAGAAACACCGGCGAAATCGAATCTCGAATCGGTTTACCGCCGGGCGTTACCACAAGATTCTCCGGAGAAGCGGAGAACATGGGAGAATCCTTTGCAAGTATCGGTGTCAGCATGGGGCTGGCCGTGCTTCTGATTTACATGGTCTTAGCGGCTCAGTTTGAAAGCCTATTGCACCCGCTGACAATCATGGTCACCCTGCCGCTTTCGATCACCGGAGCCTTAGGGGCTTTGTTGATCACAAACCAAAGTATTAGCATTTTCTCGTTGATTGGCATCATCATGTTGATGGGCTTGGTAACGAAGAACGCAATTTTGTTGATCGACTACACCAATCAACTTAGGTCTCAAGGGCGAGAAAGAAACGTGGCCGTGCTTGAAGCCGGCCCGATCCGATTGCGACCGATTCTGATGACCACATGTTCGACGATCATGGGCATGTTGCCTGCAGCGATGGGGCTGGGCGAAGGAGCGGAAACGCGATCGCCGATGGGAGCTTGCATCGTCGGCGGCATGATCACCTCGACGGTGCTAACCTTGCTGGTTATCCCCGTTGTCTACACGGTTTTAGACGACATCGAATCGTTAGTGCTGAGTATTCCAGGCAAATTGCGATCTCTCCTTACGGATGGTCGCAAACAGACTCCGACAATTTCAGCTTCGAACTGAGAGCGCGAGGCAAAATCCAGTTGCAGTTGTGACCATCCGAATGTCTCCTTTTTGGGCTCGTCAGCAGAATCGGTGGGCAAGCTCCCGTCCGTTCCGCGATTCTGACCTCGCAAAACCCAATATTTTCGGCGAATACACCCGGTTCAAAAGTCACCACCGGTTTGACTTTGGATTTTCGAAGGCATAGGCTCTTGTGTCCAATGAGCTTGAAAAGCAGCCTTGACGAGGAAAGTCTCGCTCAGGCTGCTCGCGCCATTGGCACGCTATCGACCGAGACGTCAAGTGACACCCGACGACTTTCATCCACCGATTCTGCGGAAGAGCCATGAATAAACGAGTGATTGTTGGAGTTTTATCTTTCGTCGTCGGTGCGGGGCTTCCGTCGGTTTTGCTAGGTCAGCACTACCTCAATAGTGATGGCAGTCGATTCGTGCCAAAGGACTTTTATCCAAAGTTCAGCTGGGATACCACGCCCATGTATTACATGTTCGGTGATACGACACGGTTGCTGGAACCTGAGGAAGTTGAGTTCATTGCTGAGCGAACGGATTTCCTCTGCATTGAAAAATCGCATGGACGCACCCCACTCGGTGCCGCCGAGTTGGGGGCCAAGCATGAGGCCGCGGCCTTTAAAAAGATCAAGCCGGACATGAAGGTGCTGTTCTACTTCAACTCGGCATATGCATGGCCCTTTACCTCTTACAATCAAGCGTTCACGCGGAACAAGATCGACGAGCATCCGAAGCTAAAGAGTTTTCTAATCGTTGATCCGAAAACAGCAGAGCTGGCTCATCGACGCAATGTTTTCTTCTTTGACGTTCTCAATCCTGAACTTCGTGAATGGTGGTCGACTACCGTTGCCAAGGGCGTTGCCGAATCCGGCTGCGATGGGGCATTTATCGATCAAATGCATGGTTTTGCCTGGCTTCGTGCAGACAAGAGCGAGGATGTTCAAAAGGCGATGGGCGAAATGATGGCCTTGCTCAAGCGGAAAATGGGCCCGGACAAGATCCTTCTCGGCAACAATGCCAACCAAGACATTGCTAAGGATGCTTTCCCCGTGATGGATGCCAGCATGTTCGAGCACTACAACGAGAAACTCCTGAGCAAAGAGAGTCTGCTCCAAGACTGGGACGACATGCTGCGTATCGCCCAGGCCGGGAAGATGTCAATCTTTCGGATCGGTGTCGAATCCGACCCGCGCGCGAGTCAGGATCAAGGTCGACGGGGATCAAGACGTGATCAACCCGTTTTGGCCAAGGAACGGGCGGAATACTACCTCGCCTGTTACCTGATCGGAGCCCAGCCCTATTCCTACTTTCAATACGGATGGGGATGGACTTTGTCGTCAGGATCCTTACATGAGTTTCCTGAGTTGCGCAAAGCACTCGGGCCACCCAAAGGTGCTTACGACCGAACCACACCCGATGGCTGGGAGTTCACTCGCGAATTTGAGCATGCCAGCGTCTGGGTCAATACCGAAACGGGAAACGCTAAGATCACTTGGCGATAAGTTTGCCTGGACATCAACTCCCCGAATTCCTGTAAGGAAAATCGAACATGAAACGATTCGCCCTCCCTGCGATCCTCTTAGTCGGCGTCACGGTCACGAATGCTCAAGAGAAGAAGGAGCAACCCAAGGCTCCCGTAGCCGAAATTCGCCAGGCGGCGGTTGGCTTCCTCGAGGGTCTGAGCCCAGAACTGCGAAAACAAGCGTCGTTCACCCTGGACGACCAGGAGCGTCGGGCGTGGAGCAATCTCCCGGCGACTTCCTTCAAGCGAGAGGGTGTCAGTTTCAAGGAGATGTCACCCGAACAACGATCGCTAGCGCATCGACTGCTTCAAAGCACTTTAAGCAGCCAGGGCTATCTCAAAACGACGGGGATCATGCACCTTGATGAGATCCTCAAGAGCCTGGCTGAAAAACGCCGCCCCACCAATACGCCCATGTTTGGACATGATCTTTACTGGATTGGGATCTTTGGCGATCCAGCGAAGGACAGCTCGTGGGGCTGGCAATTGGACGGACATCACCTTGCGTTGAATATCACCGTGATTGGGGATGAAGTTTCGGTCCGCCCCACATTCATGGGTTCCGACCCTGCCAGGTTGCCCGAGGGAACGTACTCGGGGTGGAAAGTTCAGAGTGCGGAGGATGAAAAAGGGAAGCAGCTCTTCGCATCCCTTAACGAGAAACAGCGTGCCAAAGCGATCATTGGCAACGTGGCTCCCCGTGACGTGATCACCGGTCCGACACGCGGCGACCAATTGAAGACGCCAACTGGCTTGCCGGCATCTGATCTTAACGCCGCCCAGCGCCGCCTCTTGATGTCTCTGATCAACGAATACGTTCACAATTTCGAACACAACATTGCCCACATCCAAATGGATCGAATCTTAGCGGCCGGGTTAGAAAAGATTCATTTCGCATGGGCTGGCACAGAGGAAGGCAAGCCCTATTACTACCGGATCCATGGCCCCACCGTCATCATCGAGTTCGATAACCACTTCCCTCCCGGACGCAACTCCGGTGCTGTCAACCATATTCATACCGTCTTTCGCGAGCCGGGCAACGACTACGGTGAGGACCTCCTTCGAAAACACCTGCTGGAAAGTCCGCATCACCAAGTCGAAAAGTAACGCACACACCACATCCAGCCATCAAAGAAGACATGAAATCGATTTCCCGCCACTGGACATTGAGGGAAATGGCACATGGCGATCAACCACCATGCGTTTCCGCAACCCGAAGATCAGGGTTTCGATTGGACATGTCACAGTCTTGGTGTGACCAAAAAAATGTCCCCTCATCGCTTGACAGGATTCGCCAGTACCGCACCTGACGATCCATTTCGTATCGATGAAAACGGGTACCCGTACCACCAGAACAACGAAGACGCGATGGAGTTCCTGCGTGAAAGCAAAGACCAACCCTTTTTCTTGTACTATGCAACTTGGCTTGTTCACTCGCCAATTCAGACTCGGTCGCTCGCCAACTTGGAAAAATACTGCAAGAAGCTGGGCGTCAATATACCAACCGACCCTGAGAAATGGGAACTTGAGGGCCAGCGAATTCCTTTTTACTGTGCGATGGTCGAAGAACTTGACCACCACGTCGGCAGACTCTTCGACTACCTCGATCAAACTGAAGACCCCCGTTGGCCTGGACATACGCTGATTGAAAACACCTACCTGATTTTCACGTCCGACAATAGCGGCATGGAACAGCATCCCAGTGAGATCATCACAGACAACTATCCACTCGACCGTGGCAAAATCTCTGCCCGCGAAGGTGGCACTCGCGTCCCGCTGATTGTCGCCGGGCCAGGAATTCCCGGCGGAACCCAATCAGACGTGATGGTCAACGGACTGGATTTCTATCCGACGGTTCTATCGCTGTGCGGTATCAAGAAGCCCGTCGAAAAGCATTTGGACGGCTGCGATCTAAGACCACTCTTGCTTGGCGACCCCACCGATCCAGCAGTTGTAAAAACTGCAGATGGCACAGTTCGCGACACGCTCGTTTGGCATTTTCCGCACAGTGTCGCGATGGAAAGTACGATCCGAATCGGCGACTACAAACTGATCCGCAAGTACGATCACGTCGGCAATCCGAACGTCGAAAGCGAGCTTGAGCTGTTTCGACTCTACAAGAGCGACGACGGCAAGCAAGAACGTGCTGACATTGAAGAGTCCGCGAATCTGGCGGAAGCCATGCCGGAGAAGGCGAAGCAGATGAACGATCGACTTACCCAACTCTTGTCGGAAATGAAGGCGAGCTACCCCTACTACAACCCCGACTACAACAAGTCACTGCCTCACCAAGAGCATGTCTGCAACGTTGTTTCGCACGAACAGATCGATAGCAACGTCAACATTGTGTTCCACGAGAACGGTGCCAAAGTCGTACGCGCCAACTTGATCTACACGCCCAATGGCGGGCAGAGGTACGAGGAGTGGTATCGAATGGCAGCAACTTTACATGACGAGTCAAAGGCGTCGGCCAAGTTGCCCGAGGGTACAACGCACTACTTTTTTAATTTGATTGACGAGAACAACTTCCTGCGGAGCTATCCGGAAGTCGTGGATGTCATCGGTCAGCAAAATGGCAAGCATCCCTACTCGTTGACCGCGTTGGAGAACGAAAACTTCAAGGGCACGGTGTCGTCCAAAACGCACCGCCCCAAAACCAACCGCCAAAGAGCATTCCGTCGCTGGGACACCAATCAGGACCAATCGCTCTCACTGGACGAATACAAGGCAGGATTGAGTGGGCATTCGGATCTCGAAAGACGCTTCAGACACTTTGAAACCAATGGCGACTCTCTGTTGTCACCTGACGAATTTAAGTGAAAGGCAAAAGCATGAACCATCGAATGTAGATTGGCTGTGGAGCCCGCAGGCTCCACATTCTGAATCCGATGTCTCCGGGATCACCGCACATCTCGATTCCCGAATTCCACTAAGATATCCCGAGCAAGAGATTATTCGTTCTCAATGCGTTCCTTCTCGTCGGCGTCACGAACCGGGTAACGACGACGGTGAAGTCCTCCTTAGAAAACACCTGCTGGAAAGTCCGCATCACCAAGAAAAAAAGTAACGCACATACCACATCTAGCTGTCAAACAACACATGAAATCAATCCTCACTATCTTCCTTCTGCTCGCCTGCGCTCGTCTCGCGGAAGCACAATCCATCATGGGCAGTCGCCCGAATATCGTGCTCGTCATGACCGACGATCAAGGGATGGGCGATCTTTCTTGTATGGGAAACCAAGTCGTCAAGACTCCGCACATCGATCACTTTTATGAGCATGCAACGCGTTTCACCGACTTTCAAGTCAGCCCGACATGCGCGCCAACCCGAGCCGCACTGATGAGCGGACGTGTTCCGTTTAAGAACGGCGTGACACACACGATCATGCAGCGAGAGCGGATGGCGCTGAGTACTTTTACGATGCCGCAAGCATTGCAGAATGCCGGTTACAACACAGGGATCTTTGGCAAGTGGCACCTGGGTGACGAGGAAGCCTATCTGCCCGGCAGCCGTGGCTTCGACGAAGTCCTGATTCATGGCTCCGGCGGAATTGGACAGGTTACGCTGGGTGATTTCCCGCCCAACAAGGAAAACGTCTATTTCGACAACGTGCTGCTGCACAACGACACGATTGTGCAGACCCAGGGCTTCTGCACGGATCTGTTTTTTCAATCCGGTTTGGCTTGGATCAAGGAACAACATGAAGCCGGCAATCCGTACTTCGCCTACATCGCGCTGAACGCTCCGCACGCGCCGCTGGTCGCGCCGGAGAAATACACGAAGCGGTTCTTGAATCTTGGCTGGGACGAAGGAACGGCAGGTCGCTACGGCATGATCGAAAACATCGACGACAATTTCGGTCGCTTGATGGAAAAACTTGACCAGTGGGACGCACTCGACAACACGCTGATCATTTTCATGACCGACAACGGGGCGACTCATTTGAGCGGCAAGTTGAACGGCAAGAGGGTCAAGCACTTCAACGCCAACCTGATGGGTGGCAAGAATTCGCCTTACGAAGGCGGTTCGCACGTCCCCGCGTTCTGGTATTGGAAAGGCGTGTTGGGAGAAGGCGTCGACATCAACGCGCTGGCGGCCCACATCGATCTGTACCCGACGTTTTGCGATCTGGCGGGCGCGAAGTTGCCTGAGGATGTGCAAAAGTTCGACGGGCGGTCACTTTTGCCTTTGTTGAAAGATCCCAAGGCAGCGTGGGCCGATCGCGAACTGTTCTTCCATTGCGGTCGTTGGCCGACGGGTGATCAGAAAAAGTTCAAGTTCCTAAAGTGCGCTGTCCGGACCGATCGCTGGCGTTTCGTCAACAACGAAAAACTCTACGACATTTCTGCCGATCCTGGTGAGACGACGGATGTTGCCGACTCGAATCCTGAGGTCGTTGGCAATTTGCGCAAGTCCTACGACGTTTGGTGGACGTCATTGACTCCGCTGTTGGTCAACGAAAACCTCCCCAAGGTCAAGCCGACGGATCAGCCACTGGCGATCCGCTACCACAAGCAACTTGAAGAAAAGGGGATCCCAGAATGGGCACCTGAAGGAATCTGATCGCGATCCAGATCTCCCCCATTCCGAAGTGACATTTAGGTTGATTGCCGATGGGTGCGACGTGATTCACGAAATGAATTTGAAACGCAGTCCGTTGACGCCAGGCAGAAAACGAAGCCGCACGAAGACATCCAAATCGATTGAGAAAGAAAACCATGCGACCGCATAATCAAATGATTGTTCATGCCATCTTACTTTCAATGGCATGGGTCCCTGCGGCGACTGCGGACGAAGCTAAAACGGTGACGTCTGTGGTCGTATCCGATGTCGACTATAAAACGTTTCTCTCTCAGCACGATATGGTTTGGGACCGGATTCCCAACCGCTGGGAAGTAGCACCCTACTCAGGGAACGGCAATGTGGGTTTCTTGTTCTATCAAGCTCAAGGCGGAGCGAAGAATGTGATTTCGATTTATACGGGACGCCATGACTACTATGATCATCGCGCGCCGCATGATGGAAACGAATTGTTGTGGATCTATCGAAGCCGCCTGCCGCTGGGCCATTTCAACCTGACTTCCGAAGGCGACATCACCGACGTCGATCTGCGGCTGGACCTGTGGGACGCGGAACTGACCGGAACCGTTAAGACGACCCAAGGTTCCTATGCCCTGCGTGGCCTTTCTCACAGTTTGCACGACGTGATCTATTTCGAGACGGATGCGGATCGCGAGTCGATTGCAATCTCATGGCACCCGGATATTCCAAAGGCACCAGTACGCACAACTCTGGATGGCGGCGGCGGGCCTAAGGGCGGTAGTTGGGACAAGATGCGCAAAGCCCCTTACGAATTGCCACCGCAGCCGACCGTGAGCGAAAAGGACGGCATGCATTTCTGTTTTCAGCCCTTGTATCAAAACCGGGGCGAAACAACGACGGGCTGGAAGGCCCAGGGGAAGTCAACCGGAAAACAGATCCTGCTGGCCAGCGTCCATCACAGCTTTCCAGAGCAAGACAGCATGGAACGGGTGACGGGCAATTTGCAGAAAGCCAGCTCGCTACTTTCTAACGACACGTTCTTGTCCACGCACCGCAAATGGTGGAACGAATATTATCCGCTCAGCTTCTTGACCATCAATGATCCAGAGAAGGAAGCCTTCTACTGGATTCAGATGTACAAGTTCGCGTCGGCCACCCGCGGCAACGGTCCGGTGATGGATCTGATGGGCCCGTGGTATCACAAGACCTTTTGGCCGATGGTCTGGGGCGACTTGAATGTGGAGCTACAGTATTGGACGCACCTGACAGCCAACCGGTTGGATGTCGGCTCCTCCCTGTGCAACTGGTTCGACAAACATGAGGCGCAGTTGTTTAAGAACGTGCCAAAGCACTGGAAAGAAAGCGCCGGTCTGGCCACGTTATTTCCACAAGATCTAGTGGCAAGCCAGGGCGCGACCGTGCCGGACATGCTCTGCTGGATCCTTCACGACTACTGGCTACACTGTCGGTTCGCAGGTGACCGCGAGCGGTTGCGCGACGGACTGTTCTCCAAATTGCGCGGCGTTGGAAACAGTTATCTGAACTACGTGCGAGATAATCCGGTTTCATCTGGCGACGGAAAGATACACATTAAGAACAGCTGGTCGCCTGAGTATCCGGGTGGTCGCGGGCAGGATATCAATTTCACGATCGGGCTGATGAAATGGTGTTTCCAGACCCTGCTCGACATCAACGACGAGCATAACCTCAACGATCCGCTGGCTGACGAGTGGCAGAACATCATTGACAATCTCGTTGACTTCCAGATCGATGAAGACGGCTTGCGCATCGGCAAGGATGTTCCCTTCGACAAGCCCCACCGTCACTATTCCCACCTGCTGCCTTTCTATCCGCTGGCTGTCCTGACTCCGGATACCCCGGAAGGCAAGCAGCTGATGCGATTGTCGCTGGATCGCTGGTTGGACGTGACGTTCAACAGCAGAATCAAAGTGGATGCGATGCCCGTGACTGGCTATACCGCAACGGGTGCGGCGTCGATGTATGCGTGGCTAGGTGATTCGGATCAGGCGTATCACTATCTCGACTACTTGATCAAGCACGACCGCGTATCCCCAACGACGATGTACGCCGAGGGGAATCCAGTGATCGAAAGCCCGCTTTCATTCGCCACCTGCATTCACGACATGTTGCTGCAAAGCTGGGGCGGAGTTCTGCGTGTCTTTCCCGCGGCACCGAAACTGTGGGGTGATGTTGCCTTTAAGGATTTGCGCGGGCAAGGAGCCTTCCTGGTTAGTGCCAAAAAGCGGGCGGAGGTGACTCAATTTGTGACGGTGAAGAGTTTGATCGGTTCGCCTTGCGTGGTATGGACGGACATTTCTAACCCGAAAATCACAATCGATGGATCCACGGCAAAGCTTAAAGCCGGAAAGGACGGCAGCTATGAAGTCCCACTCAATAAGGGGCAGAGCGTCACATTCGCGCAGGTTGCTTTGAGGCAGGTTGATTTAACGATCAAGCCGATTCCAGTCTCCGAGGCGGACCGCAATCTGTTCGGTTTGAACGAAAAGACCACCCGCCTGCCGGGCCATCAGCACTATTACAAAGAGTCGACTGCTGGCTCTGTCCGGGAACCGTCGACTGGTTCGTCACCGAGAATTGTTGAGCGCGAAGCTCTGCCAACCGGGCGATATGTCCGCATCGAACTGCCCGGCGAGCAACGCACTCTTTCGCTGGCTGAGGTCGAAGTGTTCGCGGGCGGCAAGAACGTGGCACTCAATGGGAAGGCGACACAGTCCACCATCGTGTATGGCGGTGCGGCAGAGCGGGCTGTCGATGGCAACACGGACGGCGACTACAACAATTACTCGGTGACCCATACCGAGCCCGATGGCACGAACCCTTGGTGGGAAGTCGACCTAAGCACTAGCGTTGAGATCGACTCGATTCGCGTTCACAACCGAACGGGAAACTCAACTCGACTGGAGGGATTTACCGTTCGCATCCTCGATGAAAACCGGAAGTCGGTGTACGCAAAAGAAAAATGTGCCGCACGTACCATCACTGAGTTTACAAACGCTTCGAGCCAAACTTCATCGTTAGCGGCGCGGCGCATGCCGCCCAGTGTGTCACCTGAGCGCTCGCGCCCGGCCGCTAGGAAGGACGAGGGAAACGCCTGGAGCGTCCACAGTCAGGCGGACTGGGAACAGAATGTCGGAACTCAAACCAGTATCGAAATCAAAAACGGAATGGCTTCGCCAACTGCGAAAACCGCGACATTCCAAAGCGTTCTGAAACGCTTCGACAACAAGAAGAAGGCGAAGTCGATTGTCCTCCGTCAGTCACCCATTTGGGAGAACTGGGAACCGGCCGGAGATATCGGTCCCGGATGTACTTTTGATTCACCGGTTTTCCTTAGTTTGGGTCCGAAAAACTATTGGATGTTTGCGCGACATCACGCTGCCATGGAAAAAAATACGTGGGATTCGTCCCAAGGAGCGTTTGTTCCGAAGTCCGTTCGTTTAGACGGCTTCGATGTTCCGTTGGAGACCACGGCGATGCCGAACCAGTTCCGCGCGCCCGGTGGAAATAAAGGAAGTCTGGGCGGCTATCATGCTTGGGAGAGTCGCGACATGGTCAATTGGGTACACCACGGACCGATCACCGACAAAGAGTCGGGATGGATGACCACTGCGGAGTACGCCGATGGCCAAGCCTATTTTTACTATGACTTTCCCAACGATCAGGATCCGCATCTGATCATTGATGACGACCTGACCGATGGCGAGGTCGGCGAAAAAATGGGAATGGCATTTGAAGATCCGTCGCATGGTTCCGATTGCGGTTTCATTCGCGATTTGGAAGGGAACTTTCACGTGATCTACGAGGACTGGAGTCCGATTCATGCCAACAGCCATTCGTTCGATTCTCCGCTGGCCGGCCATGCGGTCAGCAAAGACGGGAAGGGCGGCTTCAAGATTCTCGCACCTGCGGTAGACGAGCGCACCAATCCGACCGGCGTGATCAAAACCTACAAACACCCCCACTGGGTCAAAGAGTCTCCCGAGCGTTTTAAATCGGACATCGGCAAATACGAAGTTCATGAACCGGAACAGAATGCCTACGGCGACTGGGCATCAATCTGTATTGGCGGACAGTATTACCTGTTTGGCGACTATGATCCTGCCGGATCCCATGGCACCAAAGGAAGCAAGATGAGTGTCGGCTGGTTCACGTCATCGAGTCTGGATGAGCAGTTTGAGTTTTGCGGGAACGTTGGGCAGGGGCATCCCGATCCGGATATTTGCTTTGCCGAAGGACGTTTCTGGTTGGCAACCCAGCCGGAAAATGACTTCGTGAGTCCCGGCCCGTGGGTGGAGCACGTCGAAGTGCGTGTCGGCGTGGACACGGACAACGATGCGAAGATCGACAGGTGGACCGACTGGCAGGAAGTCAAAGAGAGCTACGACTACATAACCGGATTCGCCAAGCAGGTTGCTAGAATGCCGGCAGAAATGGATCTCAGCGCTCTGCAAGCCGGTTACGGCTTCCAGTACGAAATGAAAATCACCGACGCGACAGAGAACAAGTCCAAGCCCATCATTGATGAAGTCTCGGTGACCTTTCAATCGTTGCCTGAGTCTCTGGAATTTGGCGAGGAACAATCACGATGACGACAATCTACGCGGCAGCCATTCTGCTCATGCTCATGCAGGTTTGTGTTGCCGATGACACGAGGCCGGATACCTACGGTCCATCTTCTGATGCAATCATTGCTGTTGCGCCGAAGTCTCTTGAGACCGGGGCCGTTAAAGTGAATGCAAGGAGGGAGGAGTGTTTGATGAGAATGCATTGATCAAACGGGACACCCTGGGCCACGTCGTGAGTCCTGGTCGCTGAAGACGCCGACGTTCGCCAATGGTAAGCTGTGTAACATCGCACTGGCAAAATGTGGATCTGTGGCGGTCGGCAGTGAGTGAAATTGAACTGATCTGCGAAGTAGCAACACAAGAAGGGGGAGTGTTCGATGAAAACTAGACTCAAATGTTCTTGGTCAAGGTGGAACGTTCTTCAATGGCTTTCAATGTTGGTTGTCCTTGCCGTTCCGGGGGAAGGCTTTGCCATGGACATCTATGTGTCCGTTGATGGAGATGCTCAGGCAGATGGTAGCCTGGCGAAACCCTACGGATCCCTGCCGGATGCGGTGGAAGCGGTGAGAACCTTACGCAACGCAGGCAATACAGAGTCTGCAGTGATTCACCTTCGCGGAGGACGCCATCAATTAAGCCAAACCTTGATTCTGAGGAGGGAAGATGGAGCTCGCACGACATCGGATGCTGCGATGCTTGAGCAGTACGGTGCCGGTATCCCGACAGACCCAGCGTTCCTAACTTTTGCTGCCTATCCCGGTGAGCATCCGGTCGTCAGTGGGGGCGTACCCGTTACGGGTTGGAAGCGATTGGAATCAGCGCCTACTGATTTGCCCGCTCAATCGGTTGCCAAGGTTTGGGTGGCTGACATGCCCAAAGGGTTGAACCGATTCTCTACGCTCTACGACAGCCAACGTCGTCTGAACCGCGCCAGGAATGACGGATTTGCCTACGCCAAGCAAGGCAATGCGAGGACACTTCACTTCCCCGAAGGAGCCTTGAGGAACTGGGACAATTTGAAGGATGTTGAGATCCAGGTGAGACCCGGTCGAGCGTGGGCGATCAATATGCTTCCGCTTGAATCTGTAGATGAGGACTCGTGCGTTGCAACAACCGGCGCTTCTGCGACCTACCCCATGGGGCCGTTGCCGGGATATCTTCACGACCCAGAAGCCTCCGTCGTATGGGTTGAGAATATTCTCGAGGCGCTAAACGAGCCTGGGGAATGGGTGGTCAATACCGAAACGCGAAAGATCTATCTGTGGCCTTCTGATCCAGCCCCCGATGGATCGCCACGAGGAATCCTTGCGCCAACGACGACGGAGTTGATTCGGGTTGAGGGAGAAATCGATTATGAGGGTCCAACGGATACGCCCGTCCGAGGCATCGCGTTTTCTGGGCTGACCTTTTCCCACGCGGATCGCTGGGCATGGAAAAGCGATGAAGGTCGTGTGGGTTGGGGCATGCAGCACGACTGGGATATGTTCGATCGTCCCACCGCGCTGCTTCGATTCCGCGGTGCCGAAGACTGTCAGGTGACCAATTGTAAGTTTGTCAATTCCGGTGGTTCGGGTTTGCGCATGGACCTGCACGCGCAACGCAATCGCGTCGTTGATTCTGAATTTGCACATTTGGGCGAGGCGGGGATTCTGCTGGCGGGTTATGGTCCTGGCACGAAAGACGTCAACCACCACAACGACATCGTTAACAACCACATCCATCACTTCAGCGAGATTACCTGGCATTCTCCGGGACTTTGGGCCTGGCAAAGTGGCCACAATCGGATGGTCCACAATGAATTGCACCACAGTGGCTATTCAGCGGTGCTCATCACCACTCGCGTCGAACCTGATCGGAGTCTGAATGGGGAGGGCGGCAGAACGATCCGCCGGCATGAGATTGCGGCCGAGGATAGAAACCGACAGCGCGGTGGATACGAGGGCTGGAAAACGCGTGAGAAGTACAACCATGCCCGACACAATCTTTTTGAATACAACGAGATTTCGCACGCGGTTCAATTGCTCTCGGATGGAAATGGCATCTATGTGTCGGGAACAGGGACGGGCAATCTTGTTCGCTACAACTACCTGCATGACAACGTGGCGAACTCGCTGCCGGCAGCCATCCGTTGTGATGACGATCAACATGAGACGCTCATCTATGGCAATGTGCTCTACAACAACGCGGGTTTCTCTGCGGGAATCGCCTCGAAGGGTGTCAACGACATCATCAACAATTTCATTGTCGATCCCGCTGTCGTACCGGGGAGTGGATACATCAGCTTTGAATGGGTTCCGGTTACGGGTTCAAAAGTGCGTCGCAATATCGTTGTTTCCCATCCTGAAGGAGGCAAGGCCCATAACGAGCGGCCCAGAGGCAAAGACAATGGCGGACGTCCTTCGCCCAAGCTCATCGAAACGGACATGGACAACAATCTCTACTACCATCCAACCGATTCGCATTGGATGGATGAGCATCTGCTTAAGATGCGGGCGGTCGGCAAAGAGAAGGAAAGTCTCGTCGGCGATCCTCTCTTTGTGGATCCAGCGGGTGGCGATTTCAGTTTCCGGCCCGGCAGTCCTGCCTTGACATTGGGGATTGAGCCGCTGGATGTATCAAAAATGGGACGCCTGGGTGATTAGCTGGACAGCGCCATGTCGTGAGCGTCAAGAGTTGGTAGCGCTCCAATCGTCGCACATCAGTGACCAAAAAGAATGATATGACGCTGTCATAGAAGGGGAGAAGGAAATATGAAGATAGAAGAAAGTATCAAGAGGCTGACTGCGATCCTCGTCATTGCACTCTGCTCGTTCCGCTCGGGATTGGCAGAGGATGGCTCGGTTTTGCACTACGACCGTCCGATCGCAGAGAATCTAAAGCGGCTTGATCACACGAATCCCAGAGCTCAGACCAATGCGCGTTTCATGGGCGAGGCCCTGCCTTTGGGAAACGGTCGCTTCGGCGCGATGTTTTCGGGTCATGTCGATTCCGAGTACCTGGTATTTAATGACATTACGCTGTGGATGAATTCGACGCGCGGAGAGAGTGAGTTGAAGCAATCGGGCTCGCCGGCGAATGGCAAGGATTATCTGGAGTTGGTCCGGGCCGCCTGCCGCGAGGGAAAGTATGGCACCGGGGAAGGATCCATCGAAGCTCTGGGGACCCAGTATCTCGCTACCCAACAGCGTTTGGGCAATTTCGCACCGTTCGCTGATCTTGAAATACGAACCGGACATGATCCAAGCGCCGCGGACAACTACCATCGGGCCTTGGATCTTTCGACGGGGGTTGCAAGTGTTCGCTACAGGGTTGGAGACGTAAAGTACTCTCGCGAATACTTCTGCAGCCATCCGCAGGATTTGTTTGTTGCTCGCTTCTCGGCGGACGGCGGTAAAATGGACTTGGTGCTGGAGGCCCGAACGGCTCACAAAGAAAGCACGATTGAAGCCAACGGTCGGGAGATTCAGTTGCGCGGATTTGCCAACATGGATCAAGAAGACATGGCGTTTATGCAAGCCGTGCGTGTTGTGGCCAGCGATGCGGAGGTGGAAGCGAAAGCGGACGGCACATTGCGAGTCACTGGAGCGACCGAAGTCGTTCTGTACGTAGCTGGCTATACGGACTACCTGCCGAATTTCCCCGAATTCAAAGGACGCGATTTTGCAGGCGATACGCTGCTCGCCCTACAACAGGCTGAGGAACTGGGCTACAGGGCGTTGAAGCAAAAACATGTCTCGGACGTGCAGTCGCTGATGCAGCGTGTTCAGCTCGATCTTGGTGTTGCGCCATCGAGGCTGCCAACGGATAGGCTCATCAAACAAGGTGATCCGAGAGAAGTTCAAAAGCTCTACTTCGATTTCGCACGCTATCTGCAGATCTGCACTTCACGCGATGCTCCTGTACCTTCTAACTTGCAGGGGCTGTGGAATTCGATGCTGACCCCTCCGTGGAATAGCGACTATCACCACGATATTAATGTCCAGATGAACTACTGGATGGTTGAAACGGCGAACCTACCCGAGAGCTTCTCTCCATTTGTGGAGTGGACGAAGGTACTCGCGGAATCCGGCAGGCATACGGCATGGGGAACCTTTGGAGTGAAGAAGGGGTGGACGGTAGGCCTTAATGGAAACATCTTTGGTTTCACGGCTCAGAATCCACATGGACGCCGCCTTCAGCAGGGCGGCCACTGGTTGGCTCAACATCTGTTCGAGCACTATGCCTTTAGCAAGGACCGCGTTTATCTCGAAGAGGTTTACCCGATTCTAAAAGGTGCTGCGGAGTTCTTCTTCGAACATCTTGCTCCCTGGAAGGATGGCACGTTGGTGATCTATCCCACTTGGTCGCCAGAGAACTTTTTCCTGAAGAAAGAGTTTGGAGAATTGAACAAGCAGTCCTGGGGCGCGAGCTATGACCAGCAATTGCTGGTGAACCTGTTCACCGATTGCATTGAGGCATCCATTGTTCTGGACCGAGACCCAGAATTTCGCCAAACCTTACGAGATTTCCTACCGAAACTGTCACCTCAGAAAATCAATTCGCACGGACAGCTTCAAGAGTGGCCGGAAGATTGGGATGATCCCGAGGGGACCCATCGCCACCTTTCTCACCTGATTGCCCTTCACCCAGGACGCGACTTCTCTCCTTTAGTGACTCCCAAGCTGGCCGAGGCCTGCGAAACCGTGCTCAAGGTGCGCGTTGGCCAGGGCGGATGGAAGGGCGCTTGGCGAGCTGCTTGTTGGGCTCGCCTGCGCAACGGAGACGAGGCGTTGAAGTACTATGTAGACTTGGTCTCTGGTTCGGCCAATCCTAACCTCCTCAACGGTAGCCGCTTTCAGATTGACGGCAACTTTGGCGGCGGTGCGGCGATTCCTGAGATGTTGTTGCAGAGCCACCTCCGTAGTATTGATCCACAGGCGGATACCCTTGCGGCGGCTGCTTATGTTCCGTATCGAGAAGACCTTGAGCGGCCGAACCAGTTTGTTGCTGAGGTGCCACCCGATCGTCTGGCCAACGCGGCTTCCATTCTGGATCTGCTTCCCGCGCTACCCTCGTCCTGGCCGAATGGCCACGTGAAGGGCCTGCGGGCCAGAGGCGGCTTCGAGGTGGATATCGCATGGGATCAGGGCCAGTTGACCACTGCAGCCATCCGGGCCACCTGCGACGGACGGTTCCGTCTTTATGCTGAAGGTCAGTTGAGCAGGGAAATCACGTTGAAAAAGGATCAGACAACTACCTACGCCGAGTGCTTCTCAAACAAGGAAACGTTGCAAAGATAAGCACGAAGCGCAAGCGAGTGGGTTTTGGCGTAGCTGATTCTCTCGCTTGCGTTTCGAGCTTATATGAAGATGGAAGTGGCGCTGTCGACCTAGAAAGAGAAGCAGAAACTTAAAATGACCAACTATGCAGCCATTGCGATAGGGATCTTATTGGCAGTTGCGAACTTGTTTGCAGCGCCCGTGACGGTTCAGTCTCCGGATGGCCAGGTTTCGGCATCAATGGAACTGAAAGACGGAACGCTCTTCTATTCGGTTTCCAAGGGTGGAACGCCAGTTGTCGGTTCTTCCAAGTTGGAGATTGTTTCGGGCGCGGAAATGGCAGTGGGTGATCATTCGATACGCGAGAACGATACGAGTTGGAATCCGGTCTGGGGGAGGTTCAGCACCATCCGCGATCACCATCGCGAACTGACCCTTTCGCTGACGGCGGACGGTACGCCGGTGAAACTGCTTTGCCGCGTGTTTGATACGGGTGTTGGGTTCCGTTTTGTCTTGTCGGGAGAATCCAGAGGCCAGGAGATTGCATTTTCGAGTGCCTGCAATGTGGTCGGTGATGTCCAATATTATTCTCCTGAAGGGGAAAAGGGCGTCAGCGGCCCCGCGAGTCTCGATGAGATAGAGACGATCCAGGTTCCGTTGGTCATTGAGCATCCGGATGGTCGTTCGCTTGCGTTGCTGGAATCTGACTTGTACTCCGCAACCGGATTCGAGGCGATGGAGATCATTCATGATATGGAGACGAAGAAGCCTATTTCGTCGAGTACCGCCGTTTCGAGTGGTGAGGGGCACGTGACGCCTTGGCGGGTGCTGCTGCTAGGCGAAACCATGGGTGATTTGCTGGTCAATACCGCCGTGTTGAATTTGGCAGCGCCGTGTCAACTCGATGATGTCAGTTGGATCAAACCAGGCAAAGGGATTTGGGACTGGCGAATCCGTGGATACAGAAGCGATAACTTCAGGTATAGCCTCAATGAGCAGACCTTACTGCACCTGATTGACTTCGTTGCAGAGCAGGGATTCGAATGGTTGAATATCGATGCCGGCTGGTCCAAAAGACAAGCAAGCCTTGAAAGGGTATTCGTTCATGCCAAAGAGAAGGGCATCAAACTCATGCTCTATTATGACGTAAGAAACAGTGTCTTTATCGAAGAGGATCAACTATTCGGGCACTATGCAGGGCTGGGCGCTTCCGGAATCAAACATGGAATCATAAGAAATGATGCGGCGTTCACTCGGTATGCGATCAGAGAGGCTGCGGAGAACAAGTTACTCATCAGTTTTCATGATCGCCCTTGTCCTATGGCTGGGGCTGAACGAACGATGCCCAATTTGATCACCTACGAATATTGCCATGCGCAGCAGGATGCCAGGCGTGCCTTTACGCCCGAGACATTTATCAAGATGGCAATGGTGAACGCGCTGGTCGCTCCACTTGATCAGGCGAACGGCAACTTCGGGATCAATAGCATCAATGCGGGTCAGCGAAGCTTGGGGCCGAGAGAGCGGAACAGCTATATCTCAACCGTTGTGAGTGAAGTCGCCCGTACTCTGGTCAGCTATTCGGGGCTGGTTCTTCTTCCCGACGCACCGGAGGAATATTTGAAGAAAGCCGACCTGTTTGAATACCTCAAAGCCATGCCAGCGACGTGGGATGACACTCGTGTGCTGCAGGCGAGAATTGGCGAGACCATCAGCATAGCACGTCGCTCAGGAGATCATTGGTTTGTCGGAACGGTCAACAATCAACAGGCCCGAACCCTTCAGCTTAGATTAAATTTTCTGAAACCCGGAATTACCTATGAGGCGACCCTCTACCAGGATGCGTCGGATGCACACGGGGTCGAAAACCCGGAAGCGTATGTCATTTCCACCGCAACTCGAAAACACGGCGATGTGGTTCCGGCCGAAATGGCTGTAGCAGGCGGGCATGCCATGATCCTTCGTCCGGTTCGATAACTTGACATTTACCGTTGTGCCAAAAACCTAACTGGACAGCGCCACTTGATGGGCGATTTGGCGTAATTTGCCGAATCAATCTCAGACTGAGCGGCAAGATGCTTGCCGCCGGTGTTTCATGGACATCACCGGCGGCTAATGCCTTGCCGCTCACAAAGTGGCGCGGGCCAGCTAAGATAGGCGTCATCAGAGTTTGAAAGCGAAAGTGCGGAGAAGATGAAGAATATGACCTGTTTGGCTTTAACGATATTTATTGCTTTAGGATTCGGCGTTGCAGATACGGAAGCGGCGAGCGACCTACAACAGGTGCAACGCAGACCAAATATCATTTTCGTATTGGCCGACGACATGGCCTGGGCTGACGTGGGCTACAACGGCCAGAGGAATTTCGAGACTCCACACATTGACCAGTTGGCGGCTGATGGCATGCGATTTCATCACGCTTATTCTGGCGCCTCGGTCTGCTCGCCGTCACGGGCCTGTCTGATCTCCGGCATGTATTCGCCGAGGCACAATATCTTTCATCCAGGAAACCGTGCCCGCGGTAAACTTGAATACATGAAGTTAGCCGTTCCGAACCGGGTGGTGAAGAATGAGACTTACGATTGGTTTGCAGCGATTGGCGACCTGGCTCCTGATGTCAATTCGCTGGCCAAAGTCCTAAAACCTGCTGGTTATTCGTCAGCGCGATACGGCAAGTGGCATGTCGGCCGCGATGAGCAGGGCTTTGACATCAGCATCGATGTCCGAAACGGCTGGAGGGACAAGGACTCTGCGAAGAAGTTGACCGATGCAGGGATCGAGTTCATGCGTGAAAGCAAGGACCGTCCATTTTTCCTTTATGTATCCCATCATGAAGTGCACAAACCTCTGGTGGCTGACCCGGGAATCGTCAAAAAGTATCAGGTGAAGAAAGAGCGGACAGGCGGTGATTTTAAGCCGGTGTATGCGGCGATGATGGAAGCGGTTGATACGTCTGTCGGACGGCTGCGGGCCGAGTTGCGCACGCTGGGACTTGAGGACAAGACCCTGTTTATTTTCTCTTCTGACAATGGCGGCTATCCAGACGCCACAAGCAACCTGCCTCTGCATGGTTACAAGGGTACTCTGTTTGAAGGAGGAATTCGCATCCCAACCTGTATGGCGTGGCCAAACAGGATTCATCCTGGATCGACCTGCGAGACTCCGATTACTTTTGTGGACTATCTTCCCACGTTTGCGGAGCTCGCCGGGACGTCGCTGGGGCAAAGTAAATATCCCGTCGATGGAGTTTCTCTGCTTCCATTAATGATGGGTAAAGCCATTTCTGATCGAGCCATTTTCTGGCACTTCCCGCTCTATGCGGATCTCGATCACGGAGTTGCCCCGGGAAGCTTTCCGGTTTTTGGCACGGAACGTCCGTATTGGCGCGGTGTTCCGGCAACCGTGATTCGTCGAGGGAAATACAAACTGCTTTACTACTACGAGGACCAGTCAGTCAAGTTGTTCGACGTGGTAAGGGATCAAGGTGAATCGAAGGATCTTTCCGCTAAGCAGCCAGAAATCGCCGCGAGATTATTGGCAGAGTTGAAGGAGTGGACGGCGGACGTCGATGCCCCCGTTCCGGACAGAATCAATCCGGTGTTTAACCCACCTAAATAGAGAGAACTCAAATGTTTTACTCAGGACTTCCGCGATTCGTATTGCTTTTGCTTGCAGCTTCATCGGTTGTAACAGCCGAGGATTCACCAAGCTCGCAAGCGCCGAGTTCTTTGCTGAACAGTGATGGAAGTCGCTTCGTACCCAAGGACTTCTATCCCAAATTTAGTTGGGAGACCACGCCACGCTACTTCATGTTCGGAGACAAGAATCGTGTGCTGAGTCCAGAGCAGGTTCGGTTCATCGCCGAGCAAACGGATTTTCTCTGCATTGAGAAATCACATGGCATGGAGCAACTCGGAACCGCTGAACTGGGGGCCAAGCATGAAGCCGCGGCCTTCAAGAAGGTCAAGCCCGACATGAAGGTGTTGTTCTACTTCAACGCCGCCTATGCCTGGCCCTACACCTCGTACAACCACGATTTCACTAGGGAACGGATCGAAGCACATCCCGAGCTCAAAGAGTTCCTGATCGTCCACCCCACGACGGGAAAGCTGGCCGATCGATACGGCGCTTTCTGCTACGACGTCTTGAACCCCGACTTCCGCGAGTGGTGGGTGGAAACGGTGGCCAAAGGTGTAAGGGACACCGGCTGCGATGGCGCCTTCATTGATCAAATGCACGGCTCCGTTACTCTTCGTAAAGAGAAGGGGGCAGAAATCGAAAAGGCCATGGGCGAGATGATGAGCGCACTCAAGCAGAGGATGGGCGCTGACAAACTCTTACTCGCGAACAATGCGTACAGCGACGACGCAAAGTATGTCTATCCCGTCAGCGACGCGGTTATGTTTGAAAACTATGCGACCGTGAAATCCAGCAAGGAAAGCCTGTTGGCCGAGTGGGGACATATGCTGAGGAATGCTAAGGATGGAAAGATTTCCGTATTCCGCCTTGGCGTCGAGGGGACAGGCCGAAGGAACCTGAAACCGAATATGCCGGAGCTCTCCCAGGAGAAGGCGGAGTTCGCTCTGGCTTGCTATCTGATCGGAGCACAGCCCTATTCGTATTTCATGTACAGTTGGGGGTGGAAGCTGTCATCCGGTGCGTTGGTCGACTATTCCTTATTCAAAAAACCGCTCGGACCCCCCAAGGGTGCTTACCAGCGAACGACACCCAATGGCTGGGAGTTCACCCGTGAGTTTGAGCATGCCAGCGTTTGGGTGAATACCGAAACAAGAGATGTTAAAATCACTTGGCGATAACCATCACGGAGAACGCTGAACATGAAATTAATCAGAAACATGAGGCCTACCGAATGATGACGATGAACATTGCTTTTGCCGTTAAGCCACCTCTGCATTTGGGAAGATCGATACTCTGCCTGCTGCTACTGGTTCCTGCCTCTCTCTCCTGGGGCGACGAGCCGATTAAGGAATCCGGCTTTGGAAAGTCGCTCGTTCCCGGGAAGTTCATTTTGCTGGCTAAGGATGGCTGGTGGAACTGGGGGATGGCGCCCATCTATGACGAGCAGGGCCAACTGCACATCTTCAATTCATCGATTCCCTACAAGGGCGCGAGAGGGATGGGATACTGGCAGTCAAAGAGCATCATCAATCACTATGTGGCGGATTCCGTTGAAGGACCGTATAAGTTGCTCGGCACCCTGTTTTCAAGTGACCAGCGGACGTATCACAACCCGCAAATTTCGAAGGTCGGAGATACTTACGTGCTCGTATTCTTATGGAAGTCGGTGGAGAAAGGCAGCTTGCAGTCGATCGGGATCGCGACGGCCAAATCGCTGGACGGGCCGTGGACCGAGAATCCCAACAATCCGATCATTCGGCCGACACCGGGAACGCCTAATGCGGCGCATGCCTCCAACCCCAGCTTCCTGGTCGACCGGGAAGGAAAATTCAGGATCTACTACAAGTCCATGTCGGAGGGATCACGGTTCAGAGAGATTTCCGTTGCCATCGCGGACAAGATCGATGGGCCGTACGTGGATTGTCCTGAGAATCCTTTGATCAGCTACAAGGACATGCAGCGTGACATCGAAGATCCCTACGCGTTCTTCTACCGCGACACCTATTACATGATCACGGAAGACCGCATGGATGTCGCAAGCGTGCTCAGTGGCAAGCCGTCGGAAAACGCAAAGCCAGGAGGGAATCGACCTGGGCTGTTATTCAAGTCCACCGATGGCATTCACTGGGGGCGTCCCGAATTCAGCTACAATACGGATGCCCACTATTTCGGAAAGGAACTCTCGCGCTCGGAACGCCCCCATATCCTCTGGAAGCACGGAAAACCGGAATACCTATTCCTCGCCAATCACGGTAGCCGCGAGGCGGGATTCTATCTCAAGATTGACAATTGGAATTAGACCGAAAAGGAAGACTCATGAAGATGAAAACACTCACGCTGTTTGCATGTCTCGGCGGGTTGATGCTGCCTAGCATCGTGGGGGCTCAAACACCAACCGTCGAAGATCGGATGCAGTGGTTTCAAGACGCAAAGTTCGGAATGTTTATCCACTTTGGCGTCGACAAGAAGAGCGAGTTTAACCCCGTCGATTTTGATGCCGGCCAGTGGGTGCGTGTTGCCAAGCAAGGGGGGATGAAATATATCGTCTTAACCACCAAGCATCATGCTGGGTTCTGTCTCTGGGACTCTGAACTCACCGACTGGAATGTCGTTGATCAAACCCCATTGAAGCGTGACATCGTCAAGGATTTGGCCGCAGCCTGTAAGGCCGAGGGTCTTGAGATGGGCTGCTACTATTCGATTGCAGACTATCATCATCCCCTTTACGAACCCAAATATCAAAACAGGCCCGAGAGACGAAGGGGGACAGTTCCAGGTGCAGATATTAGGAAGTATATCGACTTCATGTTCGGACAGCTCGAAGAACTATGTGAGCTCTATCAGCCTTGCCTAATCTGGTTTGATGGAGGAAGCGGATTCAGACATCCTGATAACAAGCCCCTGCTTCGCCGACAAGAGTTGGTGGATATGCTGCACTCCTATGGAACCATCTCCAATAGCAGATTGGGCGATGATGATCGTCTGCAGATCGTTGATTACTTGAGCATGAATGACAACCTGGCTCCCATGTTCAATCTGGGGGTCTACTTTGAATCGGCCGTGACCATGGGGGATTCCTGGCACTATCGAGCCAATGAAGAATTGAAGTCTCCCCAAGCCCTCCTGGAACGCCTTGTCAATGCTGCAGGAAATGGCGGAAATCTATTGTTGAATGTAGGGCCTGATCATGAAGGCGTCATTCCAGAGGCGATGCAGACAAGAATCAAGACAATGGGAGATTGGCTGAATAGAAATGGCGAAGCGATCTATGGAACCGAGGCCGGCCCCTACCCCTATGAAATAAGCTGGGGAACGATTACTCAACGTAAGAATGAAGACAGCACCAGCCTTTATCTGAACGTGGTTGACTGGCCAAAAGACGGAAAGTTCACGCTGTTTGGAGTGGACAATGATGTAAAGAGTGCGGCTCTTCTTGCTACGGGCGAAGCGATTGAATACCAATCGGAGATTAACGATTCTACGGGGCACAAGATCATCATGCTGAGTGTTCCCGAGGATGCACCCGATGAATATGTCTCCGTGATCAAGCTTGTTGTCGCTGGGGACGTGTCCATGGATCCAACCTTCATGCAGCTGAGTGATGGCAAGGTTGTGATGGGTACCTACAACGCAAACATCCATGACCTGGAAACCGTTGCCGGCAAACCCTCCAATGCAAAGGACATGAAAATGTACACTGTCCCGGCGAAAGGCATTGGAATCATGCCAGCCAGAGGACTAACCGTTGCCGGCTTTCAAACCAAGGGGCAGGCTTTGAGTTGGGAATTAGAAGTGTATAGGCCGGGGACCTATGAAGTCGTCGTTGTCTGCCATGCCGGCCGGAACCAGAGCTGGGATGTTGAAGGGAGCGTGCGGGCCATAGTTTCCGGTCAATCGGTTGAGAATCGATTGATCGAAGACAAACGCGTTGCAACTCCTGCCATGGACCCGGGGGTAGTGGATTTGCATTGCGTCTTAGGCACCGTCGAGATCGAATCGGCAGGCACGCATACACTTTCCCTGGAGGTCGCTTCCGATTTCACCGGTGCGAAACCTAAGTTCCGAGCAGTCATGCTGGTGCCCGTAGCTCAAGAGAACTCGATCCGTATTGAATGAATCAGTGAGGCAAGACAATGAATATGGAATGTAGAGTGATCCTCCGTGGCGTACTGCTGTCAACGGTGTTGGCATGGAGTGTGACGACGTTTGTTGGTGCTCAGGAGCCGGAAACGACTGCACCGTCTGGCAAGGTCTTCCAGTTGGCTGCGGATGAGGTAACGGCCATGATCGCTTCAAGTGGATCATTGTCCGGCAATGCGAAGCGTCACTTCCGAAGTGGTAATGTGGTGCACGGTTTTGAGTCTCCGCAAGATACGGTGACCTGGACGGTCGATGTTCCGAAGGAAGAGGATTACGTGGTCGATGTGCTGTTCAGCAAGCGGGAGCAGACGCAACTGGAAGTGAGTTCAGGGGACTCTGTTTTGACGGCCCCGTCGATGGTCAGGACCTGGGAGCATCGCCCCTTTTTCTGGCGTCAGCAACTACCTGGTACCTTGCATTTAAAGGCCGGTGTGAACCAGATCACCCTCCGCCTGCCTGATGCAAAACCTGCGTCGGCGTCGGCGGGAACTAACGTCAGAAGTTCCTCGCGTTTCGGTCAAGGGGTGACCGAGGAATTCCACCTGTTTTCCATTGAACTGGGGACAGCCGCTGTGCGTCAGGGGCAAGTGGAACGTGCCAAGGCGATTCGGGGCGATGTCTCGTGGATGGTCGATGGGAAGTACGGCATCTTCGTCCACTGGTCGTCTCAAAGCCGTGGATTCAACATCGATGAAAAGAGAGCCGATTGGTTTCAGAAGTCAGTGGAGATGTTCGATGTGGAGGTTTTTGCTGATGCCATCGAGCGCACGGGTGCCGCGTGGATCACCTTTACCGCGACGCACCAGGGATTCTATTGGCCCGGCCCCAACGCAGCCATCGACAATGTTGCACCAGGACGCACCTCCGAACGCGATTTACTGGGTGAAATCATTGATGCGCTGGACCAGCGGGGCATTCGCACCCTGTTCTATCTGCATACCGGCTACAACGGATACGACCCCGAGGTGTGGCGGGAGGCGCTGGGCGCCAAGGATGCGGACACCAAACGCTTCAATGACAATATCGAGGCGATCCTCCGCGATTGCAGCCTACGCTATGGCAAGAAGCTGATGGGATTCGGTTATATGGATGGTGCATTGGCCTGGGACTATCCTCTGGGGCCATCCTGGGAAGGCTGGGCCCGCGCGATCAAGGCGGGCAATCCCAAGGCGGTGGTGGGACTGAGTTCGAACCGGGGCCCGACGGTCAGCCCGTTCAGCGAATTGGCCGTCACCGATGGCGGCAGCGAGCTGCTTCAAGTCGATCCCCAGCTCATCGGACCCGGTAAGCAATTGGGTGATGTCACGTCGGCATGGTGGTGCCTGATGGACCAGGGCGGTTGGTTCCAAAATCGACCCATGAATGGCCGCCACGGCCCCGGACCGGTTCATTCGACACAGGAGTATGTTGACTTCTTCAAACGGATGGCAGAGGCCAAGATTCCCGTGACCATCAACCTGATCCTGACCGCTGATGTGACGGACGACCATCCGATCTTTAACCCCGAGTGCATGGCGGTCATGGACGAAGTCCGCAAGGCCATTCGTGGTAAGGGAAGCTCACAGGACCTCATCCAGGATGATTTGGTCCTCGATCTCAATGCCGATACCGGTTTGATCCTTGAGGATGGCAACATGGTCACCAGCTGGACGAACCAGGCTCCCAATCCAGAAGCGATCGAATTCAAGTCCACTGAGGAGGGACGCACTCAGACGATCATCTCACAGGAAGAATTAGGCACAGGCCGTCCAACCCTTTTGAAAAACCGTCGTGAGATCAATGGGCACAACAGCCTCCTTTTTAGAGAAGATGAATTGATCAACGATCATGATGAGGCTTTTCATGGAATGATGACCGGAGCCGGATATACATGGTTCGCGGTGATTAAGCCATATAAACAGGGCGGACCAGGAAAGATCAACTCCGGATATCCAAACGCCTTTTTCGGATGTCTTCGGAATTCGGGGAAGCCTCAATTGGAAACGGGACAATACGCAGGATTCTGGGGCTCCTTCTATCCCGATGGCAGAGTCTACATGGGATCTCGAAATGGACTGAATGAGAAGGTTCGTGATGGTGTGAATACGCCTGAGGTAGCAGGTCCACCGCCCTCGTTGAACGAGTGGCACATCGTCATGGGCAGGCAGGGCTCAGGAACGGGAGTCGTTCCATTAGAACTCTTTGTCGACGATCCATCTGAAGCCGTCAATTCCAGTGATTTTCCTGTGGGAAACGTAGAGCCCAGCCGTATGGCTATCGGCACCGAAAGGAATGCAATCAATCATCAGGGAAAGGAATCCTTCGATGGTGAATTAGCTCGGCTGCTGATGTATGCAACAGCTCTGAACCAACAAGAGATGGAAGCGGTTTATGACTATTTACGGAAGGTGTATTTTGATTAATTCACAAGCACGACTGCGAATTGGTTTGGCCGTCTTCCTGCTTGCTCCCGCAGCCGAACGCTTACAAACACTGAGAGCCAAGCAGGTGAAAGAAGGGCGAGGTGTCTCGGTCGAATTCACCACGCCAGGTTCAGTTTCCCGCGAACAGGTATTTGCTGTGGAACTACGTTAATACGAGAGAGAGACGGTATGCCTTCTGTTTGGAGAGGAGTAGCACTTAATTGGATCCGATGGCACTAGCCGCGGGTTTCAAGCAGGAAACGCCACTATTCAAGCGTCTAGCCGCTCAGTCCGAGATTGATTCGCAAAATTTCGGTAAATCGCCCACAAGGTGGCGCTGTCCAACGAGTGTCGACGTTGTTCGCCGAAAACCCGAAGCTAGCTCACGATTGATTGCAACCGGATTAGGTACATGCAGTTTGGGGCTATAGAACACGAAAGTGGTGTCATGAAAAAACAGAGCAAATTGTTACCGGTTTTGGTAGTGCTGATCAGCGTTTTGACTTTTCCAGCAGTCGTTGCATTTGCGAAGCAAGGCGTTGTCCATCCCTACTGGGCGCCAAGAACCTGGCAACTCAGGCCGGATGATATCACGACGATCATGGGTTTTCGGGCTAAGTTGAGCGGGAATCTTGCCCATGCTGATCGCCCAACGCCGACAGTTGTCAACAATGCGTTTGTTCGGGGGTTTAACACCGACGAGGATATCATGACATGGGAAGTGGATGCGCCTTATCGAGCAAGCTATACGATTGCAGTGCTCTACACGGGAGACAAAGAAATACTCGCGCAGTCCACTCTGGAGGTCACCTCAGCGACGACGACGGTCACCGAGAAAGTCAAAGTGCCGAATTGGGAAACCAGGCCAGCATTCCAGAGGCATTATTTGAAGCAGAATCTGTTGCTTAAGAAGGGGATCAACACCATCCGTTTGCGTCTAGTGAATTTTCAGGGGACTCAAGCCGAGCGGGATGCTCTGAACAATAAACGGAATGCAAAAGGAAAAACGAATCCCTTTGCCATTTGGTCGATTGAACTTGTACGTCCTGAAGCCTTGGTTGCCATCAAGGCCCGCGCCAAAGCAATGAAAGCAGATGTGCAATGGATGGTGGATGGAAAGTACGGTTTGTTCGTGCATTTTTCATCTGGCTCAACGCCATTTCTGGGGGGACCGAGGTTAGGGCAACAATACCAGAGGTTGGTAGATCTCTTCGATGTGGATGCTTTTGCCGATAAAGTTGCCGAAACAGGCGCATCTTGGGTCTGTTTTACCTGTGCCCATGGCACGCAACACTGGCCCGGCCCGAGCAACACGATCGACCAAATCAAACCCGGGTTTACATGCAAACGCGATTTGATCAGGGAGCTGATTGATGGCCTGGCGAAACACGACATTCGCCTGATGCTTTACTACAATCCAAACAGTGGCATGGAGAATTTGTATGGCGACACGTATGGCAATGGCGAAACCCCGGACCCGACGGGCTATTTCAACTTTTTAGAAGCCCATTTTCGCGAGGTGAGCCTGCGCTACGGTGAAGATCTCGCGACGACCGCCGGCTATGTGGATGACTGTGGGTGGAAGGTCTATCAGCTTGATCCGCCCTGGGAGAAACTGGCAAAAGCCATTAAGGCAGGAAACCCCAACGCGCCGGTCGGTTTTAGTCAGAACATCTTTCCAAACTTAACGCCCTTCACTGACCTTGTGGTTTCAGATGGAGCTGGTAGAGAACCCGAGATTCTACCTGCGGTTTTGTTTGAAGAGGGTGGGCAACTCGAAGGGCAATACCCTGCCCATTGGTGTTTCATGGACGGTTGGTCCAGCCGCACACGCAACGGAACCTTCACGGCGAAACCTCAATTCTCTGCTGAACAATACATCGAGTTTTTTGAAAAAGCAGATGAAGCCAATTTGCCCATCACCATCAATCTCTCGATGACCCCGGATGTAACTTCGAAGCACCCATTTTTCAATCCGGTCTGTATCGACATCATGAAGCAGGTGCGTAAAGCAGTAAAAGGCTATTAGTGGTGCGCCAAAATTAAATTTTCGCGGGTTGTTAAGGGGTCACGAGTCAATTGCCGGAACGGCCCTTTGGGTGCTTCGCACAATTGACTCCTGACCCCTTAATCCTACAAATCCTGATGTGGATGAAGCACGAGCATGAAGATGTTCACGGTCCCGGATAGACGACCACCCCAACCGAGCGATTACCCCGGACCCTGGGATTATCAAATGTACAGGAAGCCGGGCGAGGGGATCATGCCGGGCAGAGCCATCACCGTTTCAGGCTTCCAAGCCAAGGGGAAGGCCTTGGGTTGGGACTTCAAAATATTTGAACCTGGCACCTATGAGGTGGTTATCAATTGCAATGGAGTCAGAAACCAAAACGCAGACGCGAAAGGCAAACTGCGCGCGAATGTCGCCGGTCAATCTATCGAGAACACCTTGAACTTCGTCGATCTTGGGCAAGCTCATTTGGGAGAGGTTCAAGTCGATACGCCAGGAACCTATACATTTACCCTTGAAGTTGCTTCTGATTTCAATAATGCGCCCCGATATCGAAGCGTCATGCTGGTACCAATCCGGCCGTGAATTCCCGCTCGTGCCTTGACACTTCCAGCTTCCAAGGAACGGCTCTTCTACGGAATTGCTGGGTGATCGGAGCACAGCCCTACTCGTATTTCATGTACAGTTGGGGGTGGAAGCTGCCGTCCAGTGCGCTGGTTGACTATCCCGAATTCAAAAATCCGCTTGGTCCTAGCTAGTGTGCTTACCAGTGAACGACACCCGATGGCTGTGAGTTTACCCGTAAGTTTGAAGATACCAACGTTTCGGTGAAACCCGAAACGAGGCAGGCCAAGATCATGTGGCGATAGCGGATCCTTGTCCGGCAATGTGAAACGTGTTGGACCGTCTGAATCTGCTTCCTGAACAATCCTGAATGTGAAAGGCGAGACATTAAGTGAAATACCGTATTCCATTGCTACTCCTGGTCAGCTTCATGGCTGGCGGGATATGTCGTTCCGCAGAGACGGATGCTGATTTCTATGTGTCCCCCGAGGGCTCTGACCGCTGGTCGGGTACGCATGCCGATCCGATTGAAGGCGGCGACGATGGGCCGTTTGCTACACTCGAGCGTGCGCGCGATGCCGTGCGGATGTTGAAGAAAAGGAAGTCGGAAGACCTCGCGGTTCTGGTTCGCGGTGGAACCTATCCGTTGGACAAAACGGTGGTGTTTGGCCTGGAAGACGCTGGGAAGGGCAATGCCACGGTGACTTATGCCGCTTATCCTGGCGAGACGCCGGTGTTCAGTTCCGGACGGGAGATTACAGGCTGGAAAAAAGTAACCGACAAACTCCCTGGCCTGCCCGAGGAAGCGATCGGCAAACTACAGGTGGCGGATGTCTCGGGCCGGTTCTTGACCCTTTATGATGATCTGGGAATGCTGCCGCGCGCACAGTCGGATCGATTTGTTCCGAAGGGGAGCGCGACCGAGCTCCATTTCCCAAAGGGGCGTCTGAAAAACTGGCCCAGTGTGGAAGATGTTGAACTGGTGGTCCGTCCCACTCGGCTTTGGATCATGAATGTGCTGCCACTGGTCTCGGTCGATGAAAAGGCAGGGATTGCCCGCACAGCCATACCAGCGACCTACGGGATGAACAAAATCGGTTGCTGGGTTGAGAATGTGTTGGAGGAACTCGACAAACCGGGCGAATGGGTGCTCAACACGAACGAGGGGAAGGTTTATCTCTGGCCACGAGACGAGTCGCCGGTGATCGCTCCTCAGTTGATTGAGTTTATCCGGGTCGAAGGTGCAATTGATAAGCAGAGCCCGAAGGACGTTCCCGTTCGCAACCTTTGTTTCCGCGGTCTCACCTTCAAGCACGGTGAACGTTATACGCTAGCCAAGGACGATGCAGGTTTGCAGCACGATTGGGACATGCTTGACAAGGACAACGCGTTAGTTCGCCTGCGCGGCACCGAGAACTGTGTTGTTGATCAGTGCCATTTTCTACACAGCGGAAGTGGTGCAATCCGTGTGGATCTGCATGGAATGGAAAACGAAATCTCCGGCAACCATATCGAACACATGGGCGGGGGCGGCATTCTGCTTTGCGGTTATGGTCCCGGCACAAAGGACGTGAACAAGAAGAACCTCGTCTACAACAACCACATTCATCATGTCGGGAAAATCTATTGGCACTCACCCGGGATCTACGTCTGTCAGAGCGGAGAGAACCGCGTGGCGAATAATCTGATCCATCATACGAACTATACTGGGCTAATCGTCTCCGGCATCGTGACCCGATTCTTCGTTCAACCGGATCAGCGTGAATCGGTTCGCACCATTCGATGGCACGAGATCAAAAAGCTTCCGGAGGATCCGACACTCGACGATGTCCGCCCCTATCTGCACACGCGCAATAATCTCATTGAACTCAACGAGATTCACCATGCGATGCAAATGCTGGGTGACGGCAATGGAATCTACATTCGCGGCGCGGGTCCGGGCAATGTGATTCGCCGCAACTATATCCATCATTTGGTCGCCGAAACGAATGCGCAGGGCGCGATCCGAACGGACGGCGGGCAAATGGATACCCTGATCGCCGAAAACCTGATCTACAAATGCAAGTCGCAGGGGATGACGTTGAAGTTGAATAACCGCTTCGAAAACAACATTGTTGCCGACATCATTGCACCTCGCGGCACCTACTTAAAGATCGTCGAAGGTCCCATGGCGGGTGCGAGCAATCAGCGGAACATCTACTTCTCATCGTTGGCAGACTGCAGCTTCATCTCGGAGCCGGGATCCGGAACTGGAAAAGTGGGCGAGGATAGCAGGGGGCGGTTCCCTGCTCGCATGAAGGATATCGAGTCCGATCACAACATCTACTACTGCAAAACGGAACCCCGCCTCGGTGAAGAGACACTGGAACGACTGCAACGTGACGGCGTCGATGTCAACAGCCGAGTAGTGGACCCAATGTTCGTGGACCCGCAGAACGGTGACTTCCGATTCAAGCCGGGATCTCCCGCACTCGAAATGGGCATTGTCCCGATCGACTTGTCGCAGGTCGGATTACGCATCACCGAACTTTGAGTAGAGAACATCGATGAATGTTTGGCTCTCCCACGGAATGGGTGGGTAGCTGTTTGCCATCTTCATTCCGATCCCCCGTTTTTTCTTTAGGTATTTCAGGGCAGAAAGAGTATGTTCCGCGTCATTCTATCTCGATGTCCAAAAAGAAACCCCGGAAAAACACGCTCGTTCGACCGGGGCCCAGCGCGAGACTCTTCCCTTCCTGACCCAGTTATCGCTCGGCAGGTTGCTCCGCAGCAGAGCCTGCCTCCCGTTTGACTGGGCAATACGGAGTATAACGGAGAAGTGACATCCAATGCGCCCGATCCTCCATCGGCTTTCTTTTTGCCCTGTCATGCCTAAGAAAACCGCCAGCCTGGATACGATCACCCACCCATTCCGTGGGATTTAGAAAAACAAATACCAACATCGGAAATCACATGAAGAAGAACAAATTTATCCTCCTGGCCGTGTTTCACGCGTGCCTCTTAACCGTTCCTGCAGTGGTCGCCAGCGACCCAGCAAACGCCACCGCCAACTCCAGCCCCACAGATGACTCTCACATGGAGTGGTGGCGGGATGCCCGATTTGGCATGTTTATCCACTGGGGGCTCTATTCCGTCCAGGGCGGGGAATGGAAGGGCAAGGATTATGGCAAAGAACAGGGGGGAGCCAGTGCCGAATGGCTCATGAACAGTGCCAATATTCCGAAAGAGGAATACCGCGCCACAACTGGGGCTACGACCGCACCGACGATGCCTGGAAAAGTCCGAAAGACATGATTGAATTCTTGGCGCTGTGCGGCGCACGGGGAGTGAATCTCCTGCTCAACGTCGGCCCAACGCCGGAGGGTACCTTGCTGGCGGAAGAGATCGAACGTCGCAAAGAGGTCGGCCAATGGATGAAAGTGAATGGCGAGTCGATCTACGGAACTCACTGCTGTCCGGTTGATTTCGACTTCTTGTGGGGAGCGATGACCCACAAGGACAAGACGGTGTACCTCCATGTTTTGGAATGGGAGCCGGAAGGCATTGAGTTTGGTGGCATTGTAGGCAAGCCGTCCAGGGCGTACTTCCTGGCAGACCCTCGGCGCAAGGCTTTGCCGGTGACGTATGAAGAAAACGGTCACGTCACCAAGGTGGAAGTGCCAGCGAAGGCGCCGGATTCGAGAAACACCGTGATTGCGGTGGAGTATGATGCACCCGTCGTCGCCGATCCAGATGCGAAAGGCAAGTATCACTGGTATACCAATCGGAGGACGAGACATACCGATATTCGGGAAAGCGACAGTGCAGGGAGACAGGCGCTGCCGAAAGCCGTTACAGGAGATTGATAGTCGTGAGAACCATATTGAGATCATTGCTACTGACGCTTTGCTGCTTCGCAGGCGTGGCGGCACATGCCGCCGAGTCGTCGAAACCCAACATCGTCTTCATCTACGCCGATGACTGGGGCTGGGGCGATCTGTCCTGTCATGGACATGAGTGGTTGAAGACGCCGAACATTGACCGGCTGGCCAGTGAGGGAACTGACTTTCAACAGTTCAACGTGCTCAACCCCGTCTGCTCGCCGAGTCGCACGGCGGTGATGACGGGTAAGTTCCCGGCACGTTTCTCGGTACATCAGCACTTCGCCTCACCCACGGTGAACCGTAACCAGAACATGCCTGACTGGCTCGATCCGAAGCCGACCATGCTGCCGCGTCTGTTTCAGCAGGCGGGCTATCGTACGGGGCATTTTGGCAAATGGCATCTGACGAACGCGGGAGTTGAGGGAGCCCCGAAGCCAGAGGCGTATGGCTACGATAACTACGCTGTCTTCAACGGCGGTACGGGATGGGGGAAGCCGGAGCCATTGCACGACATGGCGAAGGACACCTTGGCCTTCATCGAGGCAAACAAAGATCAGCCGTTTTTCGTTAATGTGTGGCTGCATGAAAGTCACACGCCACACGTCCCTACACCGGAGTCCATGGCAAAGTGGAAGCATCTCGATGAGCAGAAGCAGGTTTATTCCGCGGTCATCACCGATGGTGACAATGCTGTCGGCTTGATCCTCGACGCGCTGGAAAGGGAAGGTTTGTCGGACAACACCATCGTGATGTTCGCCAGCGACAATGGCCCGGAATGGACCCACGCCGATCAGCAGCACAAAAAAATGGGCGCAGGATACGGGACGTGGGCCAGCATCGGCCAAACCAGCGGACTACGCGGCAAGAAACGCAGCTTGTACGAAGGCGGTGTTCGCTCGCCATTCATCGTACGCTGGCCGGGGCATACTCCAGCCGGAGAGATGAACAATACCACTGTCTTTACAGGTGTGGATCTGTTGCCAACGCTTTGTGCCGCCGCGGCGGTGAAACTGCCCGCTGAATATCAAGCCGACGGCGAGAATCTGCTCCCGGCCCTGCAAGGCAGTTCCATCACGCGAACGCGTCCTATCTTTTGGGAATGGCGTGGCCCTAAACCCGAGCCCGATTGGTGGCCGCACTTTGCGGTACGCGACGGTGATTGGAAGCTCCTGATGACCGAGGATAAGATGCGAGTCGAGCTCCACAACCTGAAAACCGACCGTGCGGAAGAGGCCGGTAGAGATTTGTCGAAGTCGCATCCGGAGATCGTCGCCCGCTTAAAGAAGATGATTCTCGACTGGAAGGCTACGCTGCCCACCAAAATTGACCCCAACTGTGTCAGCCCGAAGCGAGACACGGATTAAATGCCCGGGAAGAAGGGCCAAGCCGAAGAGTCATTCTACTTACCTATTTGGCTCTTCCGCAGAACCTTGTGGGTCATCGAATACCGGCAGGCGGTTTTGAGAGGCATGGCAGGGCAAAAAGAAATCGGAATGCGGATGATGCCGTACGGAGCTAAATCATTCGCTACAATCGGTACTGCTCCGCTATACGGAGTCTGGCTCTGCTGCGGAGCAACCAGCCAAGGGATAACGGAGTCTGGGCGGGACGAGATTATTGCTTGGCCTCGGGCGAACATGCGTGTTTGGCCGGGGGTTATTTGTTTGAGCTCGAAATGGACCGACGGTAAATCGACTCTTTCTGCCCTGTAGATAACCGGGAGCCTCGGCACTCAAACATCGAATGACTTACCCACAGATTCTGCGGAAGAGCCAAAAGAAAAGCTAGTCTCCATGAAATCAATCATCAACACCCTGAAACCGACACTCCTCCTGGCCGCCCTGCTGCTCACGCCACGAACTGCGCTGCCCGCCGCCGATACCCCACCGCCAGCCACCCAACCCAATATCGTTTTCATCTACGCTGACGACTGGGGGTGGGGCGATTTATCCTGCCACGGCAGTACGTGGGTGCAGACGCCCAACCTTGACCGACTTGCCAGCGAGGGGATTGACTTTCAGCAGTTCAACGTGCTCAACCCCGTCTGCTCGCCAAGTCGCGTCGCGGCCATGACCGGGCGTTATCCCTCCCGCTACGGCGTCAATAGTGTGTTCGGAGCCCGCCGACCAGGACCAGAGCAGCCGGACTGGCTGGACCCCCGAGCGCCCACCACGCCCCGCTACCTCAAGGCCGCCGGTTATCGCACGGCGCATTTTGGCAAATGGCACATGGCCGTGGACAAGCTGCCGGGCCAACCGGCAATGGCGGACTACGGGATTGACGAGTCAGCGGTTTATCACGGGCCGGGTCCGGGAATCAAACCGCACGAGATCGCCGACCGAGCGGCGCAGTTCATCGAGGCCAACAAGGATCACCCGTTCTTTGTGGACGTGTGGATTCATGAAAGCCATACCGCGCACTCCCCGACGCCCGAAGCGCTAGAGAAGTGGAAGCACGTCGATGAAGAGCAGAAACGGATTTATGCCGCCGTCATCACCGACGGCGACAATCATGTGGGCAAGGTGCTCGCCGCTCTCGACAGGGCGGGCGTGGCGCAAAATACCATCGTGGTTTTTTCCAGTGACAACGGCCCGGAACGTACCAGCACCAGCAAAGGATCACCCGGCAAACATGGAAGCTACTACAGTGTCGGCGAAACCGGTGGCTTGCGCGGACGCAAACGCAACCTGTTTGAAGGCGGCGTACGCACGCCGTTCATCGTTCGCTGGCCGGGTCACACGTTGGCGGGAGTGAAGAATGACACGACCGTACTGAGTGCTGTAGATTTGCTGCCCACCTTTTGCGCAGCTGCTGGCGTAACGCCGCCAGCCGAGGCCCAGTGCGACGGAGAAAACCTGCTGGCGGCATTCAACGGCGAGCCGGTTCTCCGCACCCGGCCAATCTTCTGGCAGCACACGGGCGCTGGCGGCGAACCGGATGGGTGGCCGCGTCTGGCCGTCCGCGACGGGGATTGGAAACTGGTGACGGACAATGACGGCGTGCGCGTCGAGTTGCACAACATGAAATCAGATCGCACGGAAGAAATCGCCAAAGACCAATCGAAGGCGCACCCGGAAGTCGTGTCGCGGCTTACCAAGATGGTGCTCGACTGGAAGGCCACGCTACCCACCAAGCCGGACCCGACCTGTTTGAGCCCGGACAAGGGCGCGCCAAAAAGAGCTGGCAGAAACGCGGAGTAGCAAGAGCATTTCAGTAACGTTAAACACACCCTGTAGAGAAACAATATAAAGTCTGGAAAAAACATGAAATGTATCGACGCATTTACCCTCGTTGCCGTGCTGCTTGGATCGTTGAGTACGATTCACGCGGCTGAATCGTCTTCGCCTATCACGAATCCGGATCGGATGCCCAGCTTCTCTTGGGATCGCGTACCCTTGTATGTGCATATCCGAAAGGATACCGCGTTCAGCGATGAAGAGATTCGATACCTCGCGACCTTCCCGCTCATTACGTTTGAGAAAGCAACGGGGCACAGCGATTCCGGCTCCGTGGAAGCAGGAACTTTGAAGGCCGCCCGGGCCGTCAAGGCAATCAACCCGGCGACCAAGATTTTATATTACCGGAACGTGATCGTGCACTATGGTGGCTACGCCGCCAATAGGTCATTGGAGAATATTCCCAAGGCCTTTCTGGTCGGCCGCGATGGTAACGACAAACTCATCCGTAACCGTATCCAAGCCTACGATCTCACGAACGAGGCGGTCCGTGATTGGTGGATCGACGCCGCAAAAGAAGTTTGCAGCGATCCATCCCTTGACGGAATCTTCCTGGACGGTGTGGTCAAGGTTCTAGAGCCAATCTTCCTGAAGGATGTGATTACACCGGAGAAGAAAGCTGCGGAGTTGGCTGGATACGTGACCATGATGAAGGATACGCGGAAGATGCTTGGGCCGCAGAAGCTCATGCTGGCCAATGTGTTGAGAGCACGCTTTCCAGATTCGGGTCTCAGCTATATGAACGCGTTGGACGGTTCCTATATCGAGGGATTTGAGGGCGCCGTGGGGATGTCCAAGAAAGACTATGTTGCCAAGGGAATGGAGGCTTTTCAGAAAGCCGCACAGCAGGGTGCCATGATTGCTTTCACTTGTGGATTGGGAAGTAACCAGCAAGACGCGGATGAAACCCCACGTTCTGCCGCCAGGATTAGCAATTCCGAAAAGCGGGCCGCGGATGTTAACAGCCGTTTCAACTACCAATTGGCGATGTTTCTTATCTGCGCCGAGGAGCATAGCTATTTCGATTTGAAAGACAGCTATGATGCAAAAACCAGCAAGACCTGGATGACGCATCCGCCTGAGTATGACCGCCCGTTGGGAGCACCCAAGGGGCCGGCGGTTCGACAGGGCTACACCTACACTCGAGAGTTCGCCCACGCATCGGTTCGGCTCGACATTGAAAACGAGACGGGCGAGGTTGTTTGGCAGGACACGGTGGCAGAATAACACCGCATCAACAAACAATCCTATCGACGCAATCGGAACTCTCGATGCAGAAGTGAACCTGCTGGGCGACTTCAATCTTAGGAATGGCACAGCCGTTGATGCTCGATTGTCGTTCGCTATGCCGGTTTGGGTCTGGTTCAATGTTTAAGGAGAGTCACCATCAGACCAGCCACAGCAATGAAATTCTGACGATGAATTTTCAAACACACCACCGCCGGAGAACGCAATGAAACGAATGATTACTTTGATGGCGTTGTGCTTCAGTTGCCTTTCTACCACTGTCCACGCTGCCGAGATTCAACCCACGTGGGAATCCATGGCGGAGAACTATAGGGTTCCGCAGTGGTTTATGGATGGAAAGATTGGTGTCTGGACGCACTGGGGAGTTCCGTCGGCGACCGACGAGAATCGGCCGAACGACGGCTCGCATTATGGTCGGCGTATGTACGGGCCCAACGAGGGCGAATCGGGCGTGCAGTTGGAAATGACCAAGGAGCTTGCTGCATTCCACGCGAAGCGCTACGGGCCGCCCTCCGAGTTCGGGTACGAGGATCTGGTTCCGCTGTTCAAGGCGGAAAAATGGGATCCGGACGCGCTGGTGAAGTTTTTCAAGGACAACGGCGCGCGATTCGTGATGCCGGTAGCCTGCCACCACGACAACTTTGATATGTACGATTCGTCCCACCCTTGGAACGCAATGGATAGGGGGCCAAAACGCGACACGCTGAAAGAATGGAAGGAAGCAGCAATCAAACACGGGCTTAAATTCGGGGTCTCCACGCACCTGTATTGGTCGCCACGCTTTTTCAACACCGCACGGCAATACCAGACGCCTGGAACGCTGGAGGCGAAGCTGTTCAACATGGAGTTTGATCCGAAGGGATATGCCAGCCAGGACAGCTGGAACGAGCACTGGTATGCGCGGTGTTGGGAGATTGTCGAGAAATACGATCCCGACATGTTCAACAACGATGCGCCTTTTCCCGACGAAAAGAGAGGGAAAAGTTTGGGCGTCAAGTTGTTCTCTTCCTACGTCAACCGCGACCTGCAGGAAAACAAAGGCAAGCAAACGGTGGTGTTCTCCTGCAAGAGCGGGAATCTGGATCGGAAAGCCTTCACCTACAATCTGGAGCGTGGCAGTTCCGGCAAGATTCAGCCCGAACCGTGGATGTGGGCGACCGATCTTTCCGGTGGTTGGTACTACCGAAAAGGTGCATTCAACCGCATGAGCATTCCGGTGATGGTTGGAAACGCTGTGGATGCGATCAGTAAGAATGGAGTGGTGATGATGAATGTCGCGCTGCGAGGCGACGGGACGATTCCTGAGAATCAGGCCGCCTACCTCACCGCGTTTGGTGATTTTCTAAAAAACTGCGGTGAAGGCATCTACGGCACCCGTCCTTGGAAGACTTTTGGGGAAGGTCCCACCAAGATCAAAGACGGGCGTCAGGGTGAAAACCACAATGATTTCACGCAAGAAGATATTCGCTTCACCACCAAAGACGGTATGCTTTATGCCTTCGTGCTGGTTCCACCGACCGAGGACATCGTGATCAAAACGCTGGCGCGCGGGGCAGCTCTCGACGGTGAAATCAGAAGCATTGCCATGATGGGCAGTGAGGAGGTGATCCAGTGGAATCGCACGGCCGACGGACTGGCCATCCAACTGCCGAAGACCCTGCCGGATCTGCCGGTCATCGGATTCAAGCTGAAACTCAAATGAATTGCGAAATCAAATGGAAACGCCGATGAGAAAACAATTGCCCTTCATGCGGATCGCGACAGTGGTTCTTCTTTGCGTTGTCGGGTCACCTCTCCATGGTGCCCAGGACTCCGTTGCAGATAGCGACGAACCGTCCGTCACCCAGGTGATCAATATTAAGAGCTTCGGCGCGATTGGCGATGGCGTCGCCATGGAGACGGAAGCGGTGCAAAAGACCATCGACGCCTGTCACGATGCTGGTGGCGGTGTTGTGTGCGTACCTGCTGGTGATTTTCAAATCGGCACGATCATTTTGAAAAGCAATGTCACCCTCTCGCTTGATTACGGAGCCCGCTTGCTCGGAAGCACTAATGTGGCTGACTACCCAACGGAAAACCTCAGCAGCCCTCGTGAAGGCGCCGCCCATTGCCTGATCTACGCGGAAAACGCGAAGAATATCACCATCGAAGGGCTCGGCGTGATCGATGGCAGGGGAACTCACGAGCATTTTCCCCGAAACAGGAGGGGCGGGAAGAACAGAGGCATCCGCCCACGTCTGATGCGTATGGAGAGTTGTGAGGGCCTCACCTTTTCGGGCGTCACCTACAAGCGTCCAGCCTTTTGGGGGTTGCACTTGATCGATTGCAAGAACATTCACTTCAATGCGGTTACCGTGCGATTCCGCAATAACAACTACAACAATGACGGACTCGATCTGGATGGCTGCGAGGATGTTCTGATCGAAAACTGTGATATCAGCACCGGAGACGACGCGATCTGTTTGAAAAGCTCCTTGAACCCCTGCCGAAACATTGTGGTGCGTGGGTGCAGGGCGGACAGTAACACTGCGGCAGTCAAGTTCGGCACATCCTCCCGCGGCGGATTTATCGATATCAGCATTACCAACTGCTATTTTCATGACTGCCCCATGGGCGCTATCAAGCTACAGTCGGTGGACGGCGGACGCCTAGAAAATGTCGCTATCTCAAGGATCACGATGAAAGATGTGGGGTGTCCCCTTTTCATGCGTTTAGGGAATCGAGGCAGTACCTTCGGCGAAGGACGAGGAAGTGCCGCGGTTGGCAGCTTGAAAAACATACGAGTCAGCGAGGTGGTTGCCGAGGTAATCGTCGAGGATCGGGCGAAAGCTGCTGAAGCTGTGTATAAGAATCTCAAAGTGGATTCCACCCCGGGCGTGACCGATAACGAGAAGTCGAAAGCCGGCCCGATCATGATCACGGGCATCCCCGGTTACTCTATCGAGAACGTTGTCCTAGAAAACATCAAGATCTCCTACCCGGGTCATGGAACGCAAGAAGATGCCAAGCGAGTTGTGGCGGAGGATGAGAATCGCTATCCCGAGCAATACTTCTTTGGCGTACTGCCGGCTTGGGGGGCGTATATTCGTCATGCCAAGAATGTTGAGTTCAAGAATGTTGAGTTGACGCTCCGCAGCGAAGACGCACGTCAGAAGATCGTGTTGGATGATGTTGAGGGTTTCATAGAGAAATAGACGGCGAAGCACTTTATGTGGAAGAAAACCAATCATCACAAGCAAAGCGAAACTAGACCGATGAAGCAAAGAGTGATCAGCACGTTGTTGCTGGTATTTGTGATCGCATTCTTGGCGATCCTCACGTCCTCAACCCTTCATGCGCAGCCGGCCGGACCGGGCGACTGGTCCAAAGCACGTCTTTTCGGTCATGCTTTCCGTAATGACGATTATACGCCCGAACAATACGATTTCATTCGGGACCATTTCTACATGTTTACGATCGAAAAGCGGCATGCAAAGAGTGTTTACGGCGCAACCAGTACTGAAAAAGCTGCGGCGGAAACCGCAAAGAAACTGCTGAAGAACAACCCGGAAATGCGCGTGCTGCTCTACTGGAGCACCAACACCGCGTACAGTCAATTCTATACCACCGTCCGGGATACGGTTTCAGAACATCCGGACTGGGTAGAGGAGGTCCGGAAAGGAACCGTTCGCTGGACCTATCCCAACGACACCGCCCGCAACTGGTGGGCCGACATGGCCGATCAGCTAGTCAACGACAGTGCCTTGAACGGAGTTTTCTGCGACGGCGCCCCGGGAGCCAACGCTCGCGGGCAATTAAAAAGTGTCGAGAGCTGCCTAAACCGATTGTCCAGTTTCGTTATCTACAATGGTTACCGCGTCCAATCCTCCAGCCAATGTGCAGCCGGGGCGAGCACACTCGCTCATGCAAACGGTGTCTTCTGCGAAGCCTTCTTTCGTTCCTCAGTGGAGACCGCTGATGAAGGCGTGAAGCTGATGGCGGAGCTACTTGCCATCCCGTCTGACAAATACATTCTTTGCCGCGGAGCGGGGGACGGAGCCTTTGGTTCCACCCACGACTTTTCACTCGCCTGCTACTTAATCATCGCCAACAACTACTCCTTCTACAGTTGGGGCGGCGTCAAGAATTCCTACGCCGCCGACGACTCCCTCATTTACTGGTCCGACGACTTTGCGCAACAGATCGGAGAGCCGCTGGGGAAGGCCACCCAGGACGGCTACGCCTATCACCGCGATTTTGAGCACTGCAGCGTCGATGTAAACCTGGAAACAAAAACCTCGTCCATCGACTGGAACGAAGAAGTGAAAGAATGAGATTGCAGTTTATGAACGACACTGCGGAACCAGCCCCTAATGGATGCAAGAAAATGAGAATCCACGCGATCGCTGCCATCATGATTGCTGTTGTAGCAACCACTGGAATATCAGCTCAAGAAACAAGGCCTCAGAGCAACGCTTCGCCTGCGCCCAAGGGAGCCAATTACCTGGCGACTGGCGGAGAGCGCAAGCTCGAAGTTGTCTACAAAACGATTTCGGGAAAAGACCTAAAGCTGGACCTCTATTACCCAACGCCCAGGCCCACCGAGAAATGCCCGGTGATTGTCTTTACTCACGGTGGAGGATGGGCCGCAGGCAATCGGTACAAGGCTGCCAGTGGATCTTTTGCAACTGTTTTTGAACAGTTGATCAAGGAAGGTTTCGCGGTAGCGCCCGTGACCTACCGACTGGCGAAGAAGGACAGCACCGTGGCGATGCGTGATTGTGTCATCGATTGCAAAGACGCCATTCGTTACTTGGCAAAAAACAGTGATAAGTTGGGAATTGACTCTCAACGAATTTGTGTCATGGGAGATTCTGCAGGCGGGCATATCGCACAGATGCTGCTGTTGGCATCGCCTGAACAATTGCCGGGAGATTCCGCGCTTGCCGAAGTCCCTTACCGAACGATTGCCGGCGTCTCTTGGTATGGCCCGTGTGATTTTGAAAAGAGGGAACTATTCAACTACGATGACCGAGCTGACTTCAAGGATCGGTTTGCCGCTCGCATTCTCGGCTCCGATTCCGGGCCGACGGACAAATTGGCTCGTTATCGGGAAGTCAGTCCAATCAACTACCTGAGTCAAGATAGCCCGCCATTGTTGATGATTCAGGGTGACAAGGATACGACGATTCCGGTCAAGCATGCTCACTACATGAAGCAAAAAGCAAGCGAAGTTGACGCACCCGTTGAAATCATGATCATCAAAAACTCTGGTCATAACTGGCGTAAGGTCGACGCGGAAATCGATCCATCGCGGGAAACCATTGTCCGGCGCACTGTCCAGTTCTTTGTGAATAACAATCCGTAGTGCGGCAGGGCCGCAAGCTAGGCGAGCTACCGCTCGGGTTGTGAGAGCCCACTCCCGTTGGTCGTTAAAATCTTGCTAAAATGACATCAAACTTCTTGATAACTGATGTAGCGGTATTCGCCAGAAATCTCCTCCCCACCACCGAGTCAATGCCAATGGTCAAATCACGAATCCCGCTTTTGCTGCTGGTCAGCCTGCTGGCACCGGTGCCACTGCTTGCCCAAGCAAAGCCATCCAAACCGAATATCGTCGTTTTCCTCGCCGACGACATGGGGTGGGGTGATTCGGCGACTTTTGGACATCCGCTGATCGAAACGCCGAATCTTGACAAACTGGCGTCTCAGGGCGTGAAGTTCACGCAGTGTTATTCGGCCTGCGGAGTCTGCTCGCCGTCGCGATCCGCGATCCTGACGGGACGTACACCTTATCGCAACGGAGTTTATCGGCACCTGTCCGGTAATCACGAAGCCCACCTGCGTCGCAGCGAAATCACCTATCCAAAGCTCTTGAAAACGATCGGCTATGAGACCTGTCATGTCGGTAAATGGCATCTCAATTCAAAGCCGCAATTCAATACGATCGAGTATCCGCAGCCCGGTGATCATGGCTACGATTACTGGATGGCGACGCATAACAACGCGGAGCCGAGCCACAAGAATCCGAACAACTTTGTTCGTAACGGGGAGCCGGTTGGTGAACTTACCGGCTTTTCAGCGCCGTTGGTTGCCGCCGAAGCAACTCGATGGTTGAGCAGTCTGCGAGATAAGTCAAAGCCGTTCGCCCTCTCCGTTTGGTGCCATGAACCCCACTCGCCCATTGCGACCGACTCGCGATTCTCTGACCTGTATAACGGACACGACAACAGCACCTACATGGGCAACATCACGCAACTCGATCATGCGCTTGGACAGGTGATGCAGACGTTGGACGCAGAAGGAGTGAGTGACAACACGCTGGTGTTTTTTACCTCGGATAATGGCCCTGTCGCAAACTTTGGTGGCACGACCGGTGGCTTGCGAGGTGGCAAGCGTAGTGATCACGAAGGAGGCATTCGCGTACCTGGCGTTGCACGCTGGCCAGGACACATTGAGCCAGGAACGGTCAGCGATGTTCCCGTGATCGGCTCGGATCTTTTTGCCACGGTGCTGGACATTGCCGGCATTCCGCTTCCCACCGATCGCACCATTGACGGCGTCAGCATGCTACCGGCATTTGCGGGCAAGCCTGTCGATAGAAAGATACCGCTCTTCTGGCGGACCCACGTGTCGCCACCGGGTGACCGAGTCGCAATGCGGATTGGGGACTGGAAGATCGTCGGAAACGATACGCTGACGGAGTTTCAGTTGTACGAAATCCAAAAAGATTGGAAAGAAGAGCATGACCTCGCTGCAACAATGCCGGAGAAGGCTGAAGAGATGAGGAAGCAGCTTATCCAAGTTTGGGAGGCCATCGAATCCGAAGGCCCAGACGAGTGGTGGAAAAGCGATCGACAGAAACCATCGCGAGGCGGGAAGCTAAGTTATTGAGCTACTGGCAGACGACTTTTGTTAATTGGTTTTACCGATTAGCGGGGGGCTGCTTTGAAACGCTATGTTTCTACTCGAATTCGGGATTGACGGATTGCCACGAAGTGCCAATCTTCAACTCGTCGATTTGCCACGTCGCATCTTTGCCCGTGATGATCCTCAATGACGATGGAGATTGTTTCGTCGATCCTTCCCGGCCAGTAACGGTCCACGCTGACGGTTCCGTTCGATCGACATCTTCATCGTCATGATAAACTCGCAGCCAAGGCATGATCGATTGATCGTCCACCACTAACTTTAGGACACACAGCACCGTCTCGCCCACAACAACTCTGGATGCCGTCTTTGTGACGGTGTTTCCGCTGTTGATGAAGGGAAATCCGTCCGACGTCACCCCGAACGACACGAACTGATGCAAACGACGAGCACGTCCGGTGAGTTCAGGTTCCAAAGAAATCTGTAGCGACAACTCTTTGCCATCCGATTCGGATTTTTCGGGTTGACGTTGAAGTAAGACGCTAACATAGAGAGGATTGCCGCTCGGAAATCCCAGAGTTTGCTCGAAGTTGCGACATATGTCGGCGTCCTGGTCGAGCAGCATCATGCGTCGTTGTGAACGATTTAAACCGAAGATGACGTCATCCGGCGCGTCAATGACCTCACCGATTTTTCCGCGTCCTCTGCCACTCGGCTGCCAGCCACCTGACCACCCGAATCCACTACGGCCTCGACGCACTCGTCCCGCCAAATTCTCAAACCCGTCGTAGGCAACCAGCGAACCTTCAGCTTGCTCTTTGACTTGTTCTTCGAGTCGGCGAACAAATTGTCGCTTGCCGAATGTAATGCGACTCGCCTTTGTCGGTTCACTTCGCAAATAGCTTCTTGCCTGACCCGCCTCAATTCGGTCCTCGAAAGCAGGTTGATTCGATTGGGATTCTGTCGCTTTTGGAATCCAGATGACGCTACCATCGAAGACGTGAACTTCCGCTTCGTCTCGATCAAGCGAGACGGCGTATTCGGTTCCTTCGTCGATGATTTGAGCCTCAGGAGTTTCAAGGGTGAATCCGTTCGATAGCTCGGTCACGTTGACGCACACGTTGCCGTCAAGCAAACGAGCGGAACAGAGGGAAGTGACATCGATGTCGCAGGGGCCTTCGATCGTGATGTCGGTACCCGAATCAAAACTAAGCTCCGCAACCCCCTTTGATAATGACAACTTTCCAATCGAAAACTGTGCCGATGTGGAAACAGGATCGACAGTCCACTGACAATCCTCCTGTTGCCGGATGAATCCGACAAATCGAGTGGCATTCGGTGAAACTCCGTTCTTCGTGTCGGATTGATTGTTAGCGAGTTGTTTCGTGTTTGGCATGTTGAAGTTGATCCAGACTTGCACGCCAACGGCAAACGCGATAGCGACTGCGATCGCGAGAGCGGCAACATACCACCCTTTCAATTGACTGCCCCGCCCAGAGTGCTCAAACACTCCTGAAGCACTTGCTGCAGGTGAAGGCTCCGTCGCCCAAGTTCGCAGTCCCGCTTCCAAATCCATTCGCTCGCGAAATGCTTTCCGTGCATTTGGGTCTTCTTTGAGCGTCTCCTGTAAGGCCGCATGTTCCTCCGCAGTGATGTCGCCAGTCGTCAATGCGTCAAGCAAACGATAAAAAGCTTCTTGGGTCACGTTTCGTTCCTCATGATAACGACCTGTTGCCGAATACAGTGAAGTAGCTTCTCTTTCAAACGTGCAAGCTGTTTGTAGAGTGCCGAACGCTCGCGTCTGAGCCCCTTCGCAACTTCCGTGATTGACTCGGTCCCCATGTAGCAACGTCGAAGGATTTCTTGCTGTCGATCCGCAAGCCCTGACATGCAATGTCGGAGCGCGGTCAAACGCGACTCGGTCAGCTCGCATTCTTGAGTGGCTTCTTCGGCAAGCAATTGGACAAGAGAATCGTCAAAGTGAAGCTTGCTCCGACGTCGAACGGTTAAGAAATTGCGAATTTCGTTAAATGCGACTCCGCAAGCCCAGTGAAAAAAACTGCCATCGGAATCAAACTCCTCCATCTTTTTCCAAAGCACAATACTGGTCCGCTGGAACACGTCTTCGACATCCGCTTGGTTGACGAGCTGCTTCGCAATGAATGCGTACAAACGATGGCGGTGATCCAACAGTAGAGCGACGAAGACATCTGTCTTCTCTTCGTCGGATGATAAAGGCTTCTCTGACATGGCTGACTCGCGCAGTTGGTTGTCCGAACGTTGTCTTACGCAGACGGATACATTGGACCTGAAAACTCTGTAATTCTATCGCTTTTTCAGTTGTCGGTTTTTGTTGTTTTTTTTCGGGCAATTGATCAACGCCTGTAAGACAACCCACAACAGCAGATCGCTCGTGCGGTTGCATCGGTATCACCAGACCCCTCTAACAGAGAGTCGAAAGCATGACCACAAGACACAATCATTCATTCGAACAAGCACTGCGTCAGATCGTAGAACTCGATCGCGGTTTGCTCGCGAAATCGCTTGTCCGCGGGGCAGCACTCGCTGCTGTCTTGGCAATGACGACAATCACTCAGGCAGATGACCAGGCCGATCAGAAGGGGAAAGGAAGAGGCGGAGCGGTCCGAGGTGGGCGAGGGGGGCCAATTGAAGATACAGCTACCATCGCAGCTCGAATGATCATGGAATTTGACAAGAATGGCGACAAATCGCTCAATCAAGGGGAATTAGCCGAGGCCATCAAGGCAGCACATCAACGAGGCATGCAAGGTGCTGGCGGTGGAAGGGGTAAGGCGGGCGGAGCGGCTGCCGGTGGCAAAGGCCAACGAGGTGCAGCGGCGGGCGGCGCAGCAGATGGCGGGAAAGGTAGCGGGGGTGGCGCAGCGGGCGGCAAAAGAAGAGGCCGAGCGAACTGACCCGTTTTAGCCCGTTACCGTTTTCCGATTTCTGCATGACACAGGAGAGCAAGTGTCCAGACCATCCGTCATCCACTGCGTTCTATTGTCCACGCTGCTGCTTTCGCTATCCCATTTGGGTTTCGCAGATGAACCCTCTGTGACGATTCAAAAAGTCAGCGGCAATCGAATGTTGATCGCGTTGTTCGAGAGCAATTCGCATGTATCTCGTGCTTGCCGAGTCGATGAGCCGATTCTTGCCAAGCTTGAATCGCTAGATATTCGGGCCGCTGCGACTTGTTCAGATAGTGTCTTTGTGCGGCGGGTCTATTTGGATGTCATCGGAACCTTGCCGACTGCGGAAGAAGTGAAGGGCTTTCTGGAAGATAGAAACATTAACAAGCGTCGCTTGCTGATCGACCGTCTTTTGGAACGTGATAAGTTCGCTGACTATTGGGCGATGAAATGGTGCGATCTGCTACGAGTCAGATCCGAGTTTCCGATCAATCTCTGGCCCAACGCGGTACAAGCCTACCATCGTTGGATCCGAGACAGCATCCGACAGAACAAACCGTATGACCAGTTTGTGCGTGAGTTGCTCACTGCCAACGGCAGCAACTTCCGAAATCCCGAAGTCAACTTTTATCGAGCGGTTCGAGACAATAAACCCGAGACCATCGCCGCTGCGGTTGCGCTTACCTTCATGGGAACGCGTGCGGACGCCTGGCCATCTAAACGCTTATCGGAAATGGCTGTCTTCTTCGAAGGGATCCAGAGGAAGAGTACGGCCGAGTGGAAAGAGGAAATCGTCTTCGTTAATCTTTTGGACGCGTCGATTGAAAGTGCTGGGGGACGACCGACGAGTGCAAGCTTTCCCGATGGCACGCGTGTCGATCTGTTACCCATGGTGGATCATCGCCAGGTGTTCGCCGATTGGTTAGTCCGTGCTGAAAACCCCTGGTTTACGGGAAGCATTGTCAACCGCGTCTGGTATTGGCTGCTCGGCATCGGCATCATCCACGAACCGGATGACATCCGCAGAAGTAATCCACCGTCAAATCGTGAACTACTTTCGTTGCTTCAATGCGAATTGGTGAAATCCGAGTACGACATAAAACATCTCTTCCGTTTGATCCTCAATTCGGCAACCTACCAGCGATCCTGCATCCCAACGACCGATCGCCCCGAAGCAGAGAGGAACTTCGCACACTACCCGATTCGTCGCCTCGATGCCGAAGTATTGATTGATGCAATCTGTCGGATCACGGGCACTTCGGAGACTTACAAAAGCTTGATTCCAGAACCATGGACATTCATCCCTGGTGACCAACCTTCGATTGCACTCCCTGATGCCAGCATCACGAGTCCCTTTCTTGAACTGTTTGGACGCCCGGCGCGTGATACCGGTTTTGAGTTGGAACGGAACAATGCACCGACAGCAGAACAAATGCTTCATCTTCTCAACTCCAGTCATCTTCTGGACAAGCTTGAAAGCCGATGGAACCCGCAAACCAGTGCAACATCGCCTCGATTTGGCAGACGCGTACGAAGGTCGGTCGCAGCACCGCAATCTGCACAAGCAGACGTCACTGACGTGTACCTATCCTTGCTTTCACGATACCCAACGTCTCATGAATTGGAAGTCATCCGCAAGTACACCAGTGAAGCGGAAGCACAAGGTAATGAAGCGATGGTCGACCTGATGTTGTCTCTAATCAATACACCCGAGTTCTTGTACCGACATTAGGGGACCGTCCGTTCGCATCGTCATTCAAAGTTTATGGAACACATCGATGAAACATGAACCGACTTCCATCTCTCGCCGAGGTTTTTTGCGTAGCGGGCTCTGCTCGGTCCCAGGGCTGCCGCTTGCCAATCACTTTTGCTCTTCCGCTTCAGCAGCCCGTTCCAAGACGGGAACCGCCAAATCGGTCATCCAAATTTGGATGTGGGGCGGTGCATCGCACCTGGATACGTTCGATCCCAAACCCGAGGCAGGGAGCGACTATTGCGGGCCGTTTTCAAAACCGATTGAGACGAATGTTCCGGGAATTCGGATCTGCGAACTACTGCCGGAGCTAGCGAAACAGGCCGATAAGTACTCGATCATCCGCAGCATGACGCACGGGATCAACGCGCATGAGACGGGAACTTACCTCGTCCAGACCGGACGGATGCCAGGTGATTCTGTTTCGTATCCTTCGGTCGGTTCGGTGGTTTCCTACTTCAAAGGCTATCGCGCTGGCTATCAGGGCATGATTCCGCCGTATACCGTCCTAACAAAAAGGCTGGGCCGTTTCTCTGAAGCAGGATTTCTAGGCCAGCGATACAAGCCACTGGTCACAGGTGGCGATCCGGCGCAAGATCCGTTTGCAGTTGAAGGCGTCGTGGTCGAGGGAATTTCGGAACGTCGGCAGAAAGAGCGTCGAGAATTGATGCACAATCTCGACATGCTCAGTAAGGCGATGCCAAGAAGCCCGAAACTCGCAGCCTTGAAGAAGTGCGAGAACGAAGCTTACTCGTTGATTCTCGGTGACGGTGCAGCCGTATTTGATCTCGCTCAGGAATCGGATGAGCTGCGAGAAAGCTATGGACGCAATACGTTTGGCCAGTCGTGTTTGGCAGCTCGAAGACTCGTCGAACAAGGCGTCCGATTCATCACAATCAACTACGAAGGTTGGGACACCCATAAGAACAACTTTACGACCTTGCGGCAGAAATTGCCTGAGATGGATCAAGCAATGGCCACCTTGCTAAAGGATCTATCGGAGCGTGGATTGCTTGACAGCACCATTGTGTGGTGGTCGGGCGAGTTCGGCAGGACGCCAAAGATCCAATGGGAACCGCCCTACAACGGAGGTCGCGGTCACTGGGGAAGTGCTTTTTCTGCGCTGGTTGCCGGCGGCGGCTTTAAGGGCGGCCAGCTTGTCGGCAGCTCTGATGCAAGAGGCGAAACGGTGAAGGATCGCCCAGTGTATCCGTGTGACTTGATCGGCAGTATTTACCAGCGGCTTTGCATCAATCCGCTCGAAAAGTTGCCGCATCCTCTTGGCAAGACCGTTCACGCAACACCGACCGCCGAAGAGGGTGTTCCGATGGGTGGGCTTCTAACTGAAATTATATGAAGGAGGGTGATCGTGTGAAAACCAATCCATCAATTTGTCTGGCGCTAATGGTCACTTTGACGTTTCCAATTGGGGCACAGGCCCAGCAAGATGATCCGCACATCGGGTACGTCTATCCCGCTGGCGGCAGACTAGGAACGACCTTTCAAGTTCTGCTCGGTGGCCAACATTTGGATGGTGCGACGGCGGTACACATCTCGGGCGATGGAATTGAGGCGGAAGTAATCGAGCACATTCGGCCACTGAATCAAGGACAGTTCAAAGAGATACAGAACCGCATGGGGGAACTGCGAAAGAACATCAAGACCGCTGAGGATGAAGCAGCGCTTACCGAATTGCGCCAACGGCTCGCGACATTCTCCATCCGAAGATCCTCCGCCTCGGCACTGGTTGAAACGGTGACGCTTCAGGTGACGATTTCCTCCGGTGCAGACATCGGGAATCGCGAAATGAGATTGCTAACGGAACAAGGGCTGACCAACCCGATGGTCTTTTGCATCGATCAACTTGCCGAAACGACCGAGTTGTCAGGCAGGAATTTAGCGGTGACAGCGAGCGAGTCGCGCGGTGGACGCGGCAGAAAGAAACAACAAAACACAAGACCCGATCCAGGTACAAGTCCGGTTGAGATTGAAGCCGAGTTACCCACGGACATTACTCTACCTACGATCGTCAACGGCCAAATCTTACCGGGAGATGCAGATCGGTATCGCTTCCATGCACGCCAAGGAGAGCAATTGGTCGTTAATGTCAGTGCACGCCGCTTGATCCCTTATCTTTCAGACGCCGTTCCCGGTTGGTTTCAAGCGGTCGTCGCGATATACGATGCCGACGGGAGGAGGATCGCTTTTCAGGACGACTTCCATCTCCATCCCGATCCCGTGCTCTACTGCGAGATCCCCAAAGACGGCCAGTATATCGTCGAGATTCGTGACGCACTTTATCGTGGTCGTGAAGACTTTGTGTATCGATTCGACATCGGCGAGTTGCCATTTTTTACGAGCATCTTTCCCTTGGGGGGACAAGCAGAAGTGGCAACACGTGTCGAGTTCTCAGGCTGGAATCTACCGATGCGGACTGAATTCAAGACATTCAAAGCGTCGGGAATCCATTCCATTTCGGTACGCGATGGCAAACGACTCTCGAACCGATTGCCGTTCGCGGTAGACACTCTTCCTGAATGTTCTGAAACGGAGCCGAACAATGAATTGGGGCATGCTGAACCTGTCACAATGCCGGTGATCGTCAATGGTCGCATTGCTTCACCAGGCGACGTGGACATGTTTTGCTTCGAGGGCCGCGCTGGTGACAACATCGTCGCAGAAGTGAAGGCCCGCCGGCTCGGATCACCGCTCGATTCGGCACTCAAACTTACATCGGCCTCAGGCGACCAACTGGCGTTCAATGACGACTACGAAGACCGGGCCGCTGGTTTGGTCACACACCATGCCGACGCGCGAGTCAGCTTCGAGATACCAGCCGACGGATTGTACTATCTCTCTTTGGGCGATTTGCAACAGAAGGGTGGGCCGGAGTATGGTTATCGCTTGCACATCAACCAACAACAGCCGGATTTCGAATTGCGAGTCGTACCATCAAGCATCAACGCTCGTGCCGGATCAAATGTTCCGATCACGGTATACACGGTGCGCAGAGACGGCTTCGCTGACGAAATTTTGCTGACGCTTGTCGATCCACCACCAGGCTACTCGTTGAGAGGCGGACGGATTCCAGCCGGTCAAGATGTGATTCGACTGACACTGACGGGCCCAGAAGAATACGCCGGCAAGCCGCAGAGCTTGGTGATTGAAGGGAGGTCAATAGCAGATGGTTATGAGCTCGTCCGTCGTGCTGTTCCAGCCGATGATCAGATGCAAGCGTTCGCCAATCGCCATCTCGTGACCGCGAAAGAGTTGCTCGTTGCAGTGACGGGGTCATCAAGCCTGCCACTAATGAATGTTCTTGGTGACGAGCTTGTGCAAATCCCAGATGGCGGAACGGTCGAAGTGCCCATAAGTGTGCCAAGTCGATCGGCGTTTGGCGAGATCCAACTCGAACTAAGTGATCCGCCTGAGGGGATTTCCATCCAATCGACAACACTGGGTTACTGGCGAGGAAACATGATCCTGCGCAGCGAGCAATCGGCACAGTCCGGACTCCAAGGAAACCTGATCGTCAACGTTTACGCTGCCAAGACGAGCGAGGATTCTGGAAAGGGAAAAGAGCAGCGAAAGAATCGACGCATCTTATTGAATACCTTGCCCGCGATCCCATTTGAGATCGTGGCAGACTAAGAACACATTTTGAAATCTACCTAAAGAACGAACCCGATGAAAAACACTGCAATTGTTCTCGCCGTTTTGACTTTTCTGTTTCCTACCGTTTTACGGGCGGATCAAAACGCCACTCAGCCGCTAGTCTTGTCCAAGATGGGCATCATGTTCGTCGGTGGGCATGCCGTCGAGATGCCTGCAGGCGGACGTTCTGGTGGGGGAGGAACGCAAACTCAAATTGCCGGTCAAGCTCCCGTTCACTACTTAATCCCTCCGGCTGAAAAGAGCAAAGGCAAGTTGCCGGTCGTCATGATACCCGGCATGGGGCTGACATCGTATCTCTATTTGAGCACCCCCGATGGTCGCGATGGATGGGCTTCGATATTCGCGAAGGCGGGTTTTCCTGTCTACGTCTTCGATGATCCATACAATGCAATCTCAGGATTCGAAATTGGCAAGTTCAACGAAGTCAAGTCGGGAGCTGCTGACGTGAGCGAACTCCCCAACATTATGTTGTGGGCTAACGAAAGCACATGGCGACGCTGGGGCATAGGCCCGGAACCAGGAGTACCGGCGGAGAACACTCGCTTTCCTGTCCAGCACATCTCCCAGTTCCATGCTTCGATGACACCTGTGATCAGTGCCGGAGGTGGACGGGGCGGGGACGCTGGCGGCGGTTTCGCTGGGCGAAGTGGCGGTCGAGGCGGAGCGACTGATTCGGCAACGCCTATCGGACGGCGCGGACGCGGGGGTCGAGGAGGTACGGTCGACCGAGGCAACGGCAAGGCAGCCCGCAGCAATCCAAAAGTAAAAGCGTTGATTCATTTACTAGAAAGAGTTGGCCCTGCGACACTGGTCATTCATTCCGCCTCCGGCCCCACCGGTTTCGAAGCCACGCGTCTGCGGCCTGATCTTGTTAAGTCAATCGTAGCCATCGAAGTGACCGGCTCACCAACCGACCCCGATGACATCAGCATACATTTCGCCGACAAGCATTTCATTGGTGTCTATGGCGACAATTTCAATCTACGTCCCATGGCAGGGCGTTACGAAGCCAGCGAGACGATGGCCAAGCAGATACGCGCCGCAGGTGGCAAAGGCGAGGTGATTTGGCTACCAAAACTTGGCATCCAAGGGAACTCACACCTGCTGATGCAAGATAACAACAACGCCGAAATCGCTCAAATGCTTATCGAGCGTCTACATTAACTTCGTGCGCAAAACTGCTTGTTGCTTCTGTTATGGCCCCTCCCTGCAAATTGGCAGCTCCTACCACAAATCCACCCATGACGATCATTCGATCGTTTCTCATCGCGATTCTCCTGGTGACAAGTTTGCACGCGTAAGTGGTCATCACTCTCGTTGACCTCGCGACGCAAAAAGGGATCATCATGGAGTCGCCACTGCAAGGTGTGGTGTTGACGTTTGGATGGGGAAGCTACAAACTTGGTGGTTAGTTTCTAAAGCACATTGACATCATGACTTCAGAATGAGGCCATTTGCTAAGCAACCATGGACATTCAGTGCCTTGGCTTTGATAAAGAACGGGAAGAGGGACGCCACCGATTGCCCCGCGTCGCAATGTGGATCGGGAACTGGAAGTTCGTCGGAAATGATACAATGACGGAGTTTTAACTCTATGAGATCCACAAAGACTGGAAGAATAAAACGACCTCGCTGCCTCAATGCCGGAGAAGACCGAAGAGATGAAGAAAGAGCTTTTCAATTATTGGAAGGCAATTCAAGAGGAAGGCCCCCAGGAGAGGTGGAAGAGCAAGCGACCGAAACTTGCACGAGGCGGGAAGCGAAACGATTGACTTACCTGCCCCATGATTCATGCAAGTTGTTATTGCGCGTCGGGTCTCGGTGAACAACGAACAGGCTAATTTGAATGCGGATAATACTAAAATGCATGAGGATGCTACTCATGCTGCATGGCGTGGCGGGATTTGCAAACGCCGACCAGAAGCCCAACATCATTTTACTGTTGGCAGACGACCTTGGTTGCGGAGATCTGTCTTGTTTCGGCAGTCCCGCCGTCAAAACACCTAACCTTGATCGTCTCGCGAAGGAGGGGACGCAGTTCACGCGTTTCTATGCCGCCTCGGCGGTCTGCTCACCGACTCGAGCCTCGGTGTTGACCGGTCGATATCCCCTGCGATTTGGTATCACGAAGCACTTCAATGATGTGGATCGTTGGCTGCCCGAGTCGGCGACGACCGTTGCCGAACTTCTCAAGGAGGCTGGCTACAACACCGCACACGTGGGCAAGTGGCATCTGGGTGGCCTGCATGTCGATGCACAGGGGAGGCGGCTGGGCAATCAACCCGGACCGCGTCAGCACGGGCTCGACTTCTATCAAACGCAGATTGAGCAACAACCTGTTCGCGGCCGTATGGGGCAAGAACGAACGCTCTTTCGACAGGGCGGAACAGTGCTCCTCCGCAACGACCAGCATGTCAGCGAAGATGATCCGTACTTTTCAAAACACTTAACCGATGCAAACGGCGACTTTGCGATCGAGTTGATCGAAAAACTAGCTGCCGATCCGAAGCCATTCTTTATCAACTTGTGGTGGCTGGTTCCCCATAAACCCTATGAACCTGCTCCGGAGCCGCATTGGTCGGGTAATCAAGCGGAGGGCATCAGCGAGGATCAGCATTGCTTCCGCTCGATGGTCGGGCACATGGACGCCAAAGTAGGCCAGATCCTCAACAAGCTTGATGAACTGGGAATCGCGGACAACACACTCATCCTCTTCACCAGTGATAACGGAGCAGCCTACGAAGGCTTCATCGGAGAGCTAAAGGGTGGCAAGACCGACCTGCATGATGGGGGACTGCGAGTACCGATGGTGGTGCGGTGGCCCGCGGCGATTCCAGCCGGTCAAACGTCCGATGCTTTTGGTCATACGAATGATCTGCTGCCCACATTCTGCGAAGCAGCCGGAGTCGATTTGCCGGGAACGTTGCCGATCGATGGACTAAGCCTGTTGCCTCACATGAAGGGCGCGCGTCCGCCGAGTGCCGAACTGCGGGGCACGGTCTTCTGGCAACTCGACCTCTATAAGAAGATTCAACGCCACGATCCGAAACCCAAACCGTATGCGACCGAAGTCGCAAAGCGAGGCAAATGGAAGTTGCTCGCTCTCGACGGAAAGCCTGTGGAGTTGTTTGACGTCGAATCCGATCCGAATGAGCAGCGAAACGTCATCGGCGAACATCCTGAGCTGGTTACAACGCTGACGGCCCAACTTAACGAGTGGCTCAGCGCCCCACGGACAACTCGGTAACGGGCCGCCAGACACATCCAACCATTCCGAACAACGGCATCCAACGGTGCCTAGAGCATTTCTGAGTATGCCCTTGGTTCTCACGCATAACGAAAAGCGTTTAAGTACCAAGAGCGTGAAGCACCCTTCGGGCCATTTGACGTTTCGTACCTGCCCCCCTTCTCCGATCAGCTCCCACATCATCAAGAAAATTCACTAGCCGATTCGACCGCGAGCCAATCAAACCGATCATCGAAACCAATGTCGATGCCATCCACCAAGTGAGTTACAGCCATGAGTCAAACAAGAAGAACGACACCTTTCGTCTTTCTGGCAATTGTTTTTATCCAGACACAAGTCGCGATTGCTGCAGAGCCGCGCTACGACGGCAGTTGGGAGTCGTTGCAGAAAATGCCAGTGCCGGCTTGGTTTGATGACGGAAAGATCGGCATCTTCATTCATTGGGGGCCTTACAGTGTCATTGGCTACCGCCAGGGAGGACGCGGCTATGCCGAGCACGTCCCCAAGCAACTCTATTCAGGGCAAGATCACTACTACCCCTACATGCAAAAGCGCTGGGGAGCGACACCACCAGAGTTCGGCTACAAGGATATCATTCCCGAATTCAAAGCCGAACACTGGGACCCCGATGCGTGGGCAAAGCTATTTGCGGACGTCGGTTTCAAGTATTGCGTGATGACGGCCGAACATCACGACGGCTGGGCAAACTGGGACTCGGACCTCACTCCATGGAACGCGATGGACATGGGTCCGAAACGGGACTTGGTCGGCGATCTGGGAAAAGCATTGAAGAAGCAGGGACTGAAATTTGCACCGTCCTATCATCGTGAACGCCACCAAACCTTTTTTGCAAAGAAACTGTACGTCGTCAATGCGGAGCCGCAGGATGATATTGCCGAAGAAATCCGACGTGTTCCCAAGGCGGCCTCTTTGTATGGGCCGTTCGGATTAACCAAAGCGTTTGTCGACGATTATGTGGCGCGTTGGAAAGAGATTCAGACGAAGTATGAGCCTGATTTCTTGTGGTTAGATGATATCCCGATTTGGACGCGTGACGGAAACCAGGTGCTCTCTGGCCAAGCGAAACCGGAAGTCCAATATTTCTACGATCAGTGTCGGCTGATGATCACGGATTTCATGAACGAGGGGGCAGCGCGCGGGGCAGAGGTTTACGTCAACAATAAAGGGGGCAATCGCAATTGGCCCGCCGGGGTCGGATGTTTGGAGAAAGACAACCTGAAACTCAAAGTGATCGGACCGAAATGGGAAAGCTGCACGACCTTTGGAACGTCGTATGGATATCTGGAAGGCGACAAATACAAGAGCATTGAAAGCGTGATTCACGAGATGGTCGAGGTGATCAGTCGCAACGGAAACTTTCTCGTGAACATTGGCCCGAGGGCAGATGGCAGTATTCCTGAGCCTCAAATGGAACGTCTGATAGCGATGAAGCGTTGGCTGAAGGTCAATGGTGAAGCCATTTATGGTTCGCGTTATTGGAAAGAGAGCGAGCAGCAAAACGAGCATCTGGCTTTCACAACCAACGGGAAAAAGCTATTCGCGATCAAACTCAAAAAGCCCGATGCGTCATTTGTCATCACGGGGACGGCCGGGTGGGACGCGGATAAGATTGAGTCCGTTCGCCTGCTTGGATCCGATGCAAACGTGAGTTCACAAATGACGCAGCAAGGTTTAGAAATCACGCCCCCGGCCGATCTGGGGCAGAGTGATCATGCTTGGACTTTCGAGATCGTGACCGACGAGGACCAGCACCACCCGAACGTGATCGTTCACGATGCAGATAATGTGTTGACGGGAACGAAGGAGGTTGATTTGGAAGGGCGTGATGACGCGATGGGACGCAGGCATCCGACTGTGACACCTTTTGTCATGCCAGGAGCAGAGCGGGTCATCGAAACCGCTATCAGCGCCGCAGGCTTTACGAAGCTTCCGCTGGCTGTAGCTTCCACCTGGACGGTTACGGCAAATCCAACAACCAGGAATGAGCCGCTCCAGGCCCTTTGCGATGGAGAGCTTGCCCCAAGTATCGGACCGGTATTCGGCAACGGTGTTCGAAATGGATCTTACAAGATGGACCTGGGCACAACGAAATCGGTCACCGCCATCACCAGTTGGTCCAATAACTATAAGGGTTTTCGCGGTGCTCAAAAGCTAGTCTTGTACGGCAGCGATGCAGCGACCGATCCCGGCTGGGACCTGAGTGCCTACACTGCGCTTGGCACGATTGATACCGGCAAGTCGACGGCCAACTACACAGCGGCTTCGTTGCGCGCCGCGCCAAATGAATCTCTTGGCAATTTCCGTTGGATTGTGTGGGCCGTTTCACCCGTCACCTCAACTGGCGGTGGTGAGAATACAGCCTTCCAAGAAATTACCGTTGAAGTGGTCGAATCGTGAATAGGCGAGAAAACCCCTTAACGCTTCCCCTGAATACGCGCCAACCCAATGCGTCGTTGCGTTGTTTAGTTTCCAGCCGTTCGAACTGAAAAATGCGTCCTTTTAATTTGGAGTACTCAACTTTGAACCCATTCTCTTTCTTCACTTCTTCCCTTTTCACTTCTGGCTGTCTAGCGAGCGCATTGTGCTTTGTCCATCCAACCTTGGCTACGGCAAAGGACGCGTCTGGCTCCGTTCCTCCGACGCTCGGACTTGCTCCACCCCCAGGGGCGACGGTGCTTTTCGATGGGTCGAACTTTGATGCTTGGAAGCCGTTCTCGTTTCAGTGGATCAATCCGAACGACGATCAAAAAGAGATTCAGTGGAAGCTTGTCGATGGCGAGGCAATGCAGATCGCCTTTGAAGTCGAAGGCAAACGTCGGAAACAGTTTCTCTGTACGAAAGAGAAATTCGGCGACTACCGCCTGCATCTGGAGTTTCAGTTACCCAAAGAAGGCGACGGCAACAGCGGAGTATTCTTCGGACCGTTGTATGAACTGCAGCTGCTGAACCGTCTAGAAAAGGAAAGCCCTGGCTTGGGTGACTGCGGTGCGATCTATCAAATCCGTATCCCTGACGTGAACGCAGCGCTCCCACGGGGTGAGTGGCAAACCATCGATTTGGAATACCAAGCGGCGCAGATTGGCGCAAATGGATTCATGACTGAAAAGGGCGCGGCCCGTGTAACGGTGCGGCTAAACGGCACGTTGATCCACGACGACTTCAAACTGGCGCTGCGGCGGAACAAGTACGCCGCTTTCCCAGAGGAACCGCTTTCGCCGATCGTGTTGCAGGAGCACGGCTCCCCTGTGAAGTTCAGGAATATCTGGATCGTCAACCAATCGCCGAGCAAAGAAGCAGCGCCGAACATGTCGACTCTGTCGACATCCGAAGAACCTCTTTTGAAATAGACTCATGAGATTGATTTCACTCGCTCAAGTTCTGAGCACCCTTCTGCTGACGACTTGTACGTCCCTCGCAGCGGAGCAACCGCCCAACGTCGTTCTGATTTTCGCCGATGATCTTGGCTACGGCGACCTCGGTTGCTATGGCGCAACGAAGGTGCAGACGCCCAACATCGATCAGCTTGCTGCCGAAGGACGTCGTTTCACGGATGCTCATTCAGCATCGGCCGTTTGCACTCCTTCTCGCTATGGTTTGCTGACGGGAGAGTATCCCGCGCGAAAGAACATATGGGGGCCCGCGCCGATCACCTCGCCGCTTCTTGTTGACACCGAAAAGCTCACCATTGCCGATGTATTCAAACAGAGTGGTTACAACACAGCTGCTGTGGGAAAATGGCATCTAGGATTTGGTAAGGGAACGAACGGCTGGAAGCAACCGTTGCGGCCAGGGCCACTGGATCTTGGTTTCGACTACTTTTTTGGCGTCCCTCTTGTGAACAGTGCTCCGCCGTACGTCTTTGTGGAGAATGACCAGGTCTACGGTCGTGTTGTAGAGGATCCGCTTGTCTACTTGGGGCGTAAACCGGGTGACAAGGCCAGCCCCATCACTCCACTGACCGAACAGCACGGCAATCGCGTCCCCAACTTTTTTGGCGGCGCAGAAGCAGCTCACAAACTCTATAACGACTTCACATTGGGGACGACGCTGGCCGAGCGGGCGACCCATTGGATCGGTGAACAGTCGGATAAGCCGTTTTTTCTCTACCTCTCCACTACCAACATCCATCATCCGTTTACGCCGGCTCCCCATTTTCAGGGAACCAGTCAATGTGGTCTGTATGGAGACTTCATCCACGAGCTGGACTGGATCGTTGGCAAGGTCATGACGGCGCTTGAAGAGAAGGGCGTCGCGGAGAATACGCTCGTGATCTTAACCAGTGACAACGGCGGTATGTTCAATCACGGTGGCCAGAAAGCCTTCGAGATGGGGCACCGAGTGAACGGTGAACTGCTGGGGTTTAAGTTTGGTGTCTGGGAAGGCGGGCATCGCGTACCGTTCATCGCCCGATGGCCCGGCCGGATCGAACCGGGGACCACCTCCACACAGCTGATTAGTGGTGTGGATATGTTGGCCACCTTTGCCGCACTCACGCAGCAGAGCTTGAGCAAAGAGCAGCGTGCAGACAGTGTCAACGTTCTGACTGCACTGATGGGTGATCCAGAGTTTCCTTTGCGAGACACGCTTGTCCTTTGTCCCAACAAGCCCACTCATCTTGCCATTCGCAAGGGAAAGTGGGTCTACATCGGCGCTCAGGGTGCTGGAGGCTTTAAGGGCGGGCCTGGTGATCATGCTGCTGGCGGACCGGTGTGTGCATCCTTTGTCGGAAGCGTGAACAGCGATATCGAGGACGGCCGGATCCAGCCCGATGCGCCACCCGCTCAGCTCTACGATCTGGATGCGGATCTGAACCAGACGCGAAATCTGTATAGCGACTATCCTGAGAGGGTAAAGGAAATGAGCACGCTCCTTGCAACCTACGCACCGCCGAGGCCTCGTCCGCGGAATGCGAAATCTAATGCAGCTGTGCCGGGCAACCCTGCAAAGAAGACGGCGGCAATGCCAAGTATCCGAGCCGCGTCGTTCGACTTCGAGTCGGGCAAGCTGAAACCATGGATCGTGACAAAAGGGAACTTCGGACATCCAATCGGCAGTCGCGATTTCTTCTTCGGTGATAAGGGAGAATACAACAAGCAGGGTAAGTACTACCTGACCACGCTTGAAGGCAGTGCCGATGCAGCCAAAGGATCGGACTCACAAACCGGAGTGATCGTCTCGCCGCCGTTTATTCCCAAAGGTGGCCCAATGACTTTCCGCGTCGGCGGGGGGAGTGGGAAAGGCACTTATGTCGCCTTGTGCACCGCCGAGGGCGCCGAACTGAAAAAGGCACACGGAATCAACAACCAGATGATGCAAACGGTTGATTGGGATCTGACGCCCTATGCCGGCACCAAGTTGTTTCTCAAAGTCGTCGATGAATCGACAAGCGGTTGGGGCCACATCACCGTCGACAATTTTCAGTTCGATGCGGAAGTGCTATTGCAGTCTTCTGAGCCGGCGGCGCTTACCGCGGGTTCGGCACCCTAAGGGCAGGACGGTCATCAACCTTTTGCGTTCGCTTGGTTTTTCCGAGCGGCAGATCGCTGTACGCTCGGCGTTCCGCAGCGACGCTCATCGTGTGGCGAGCGCATTGCCTCGCTCCTTCAGCGGAAACTCGACCGCGGCTCCTTCCTGCCGGTGCGACACGAACACACCACAGATCATCTCGACGATCGTCCGGCCTTCGTAAGCGTTGCAAAGCGGCTGCCGCTCCGTTCCCATCGAAGTAAGAAGGTCGCGTGCCGGGCTGCCATGATGCGAGATCATCTCCTCCAGGTCAGTGCATGGTTCCGGTTGCCCGACCCCGGCCGATGAGATCGGAATCCATGGACGCGGTTTGTCGGTCGGTTCAAATGGGTTGCCGGGCACGAAGTGAGCTAACGGGTGAAGATCGCACCTCATCGCCACGATGCCTTTGCTGCCGATGATCTGCAGGCCAAATCCCTGATTGCGAGTCTCGTCGTTGGCGATCGAATCAAAGTACGCAATCATGCCACGTTCCATCTCATACCTCGCATGGACTTCGTTGCCGGCCAACGGCCCCAAGGCTTCGTTGCCCTGCTTCACATCAGCCCCGGTGACACGACGCCCGTCCTGCTTCATCACCGCCGAACAGGTCAGCGGTTTGCCGCCGAAGTAGTTGATCAAATTCAGCGTGTGCGAACCGAGCACCCACAAGTCCTCGCCGCCACCCCGTTGATCTCCTTTGCCGCGGCCGCGGATTTCGAGCACCTTGCCGAGCTCGCCGTCGGCCATCAACTTGTCGATCACTCGCAGTGTCGGGTGGTAGCGGTTGCGGTGGGCGATAGCGATTTTTGCCCGGTGCTCTTCGGCAACGGCGATGACATCGTCTGCTTCCGCGGGAGTCCGGCAGAACGGTTTCTCGACGTAGACGCCTTTCGCTCCCGCCTCGATCGACGCGATGATCATGTCGCGTCGCTGGTCGGGATGTCGCGGGCAGATGGCGACGACCTCTGGTTTGACCGCCTCCAACATCGCCCGATAGTCGGCGAAGCCGTCCTCCGTGCCGAGCCGTTTCATTGCTTGCGCGAGCCCGCTTTCATCCGGGTCTGCAACGCCGATGACCGTCGCTTCGGGAACGTGCAGCCAAACCGTATCAAGCCCGTGCCCATAATTGCCGCGTCCCGTATGACCGATGACACCAACGCGTGCTTTACGGGAGGTGGCGGCCGCAGCGACCGAGGACAGAGCGAGCGTGGTCGAAGTGGCAGTGAGGAAAGCACGGCGGTCCATAAGTTTTTCTCCGTGGGAAGGCTGGGACGCGGCTCGATGGCCTAAAAAAGGGAATCCGGGCGGTCTTTAGGTTTGCGTGATCGCCGGCTCGCGTCTCGTCGGCACCCTCTTTCTGGGGGCATCAATTTGCCGGGGGGGCGATCATCAAGGCTTCGATCTTCCCCGCCAAGAGCTCGGGAACACAAATGCGGGTCACCACGACCTGTGGACTGGCGGCATCGGCCACCCATCTGGAAAAGCCCTGTTCATCGATCACCACGCGGCCGCCGCGTTGCTCACTCCAGAGTTCTGAATTCACTCCCCGCACCGCATAGAAAGCCGCTGCCTGATCATAGCTGGGTTGGCCGCCCTCAATCGAGGGACGTTTGTCAAAGAGACGCAGTTCGAAGGCCCGCCGCACGGGATTGCCAACAGGTGTTCGCTTCAGCGCTTCGCCGGTGATCACGGGATTTCCCACCTCGAAGCCCTGCCACACGATCTCGGTGGGCCATTCCGCCGCCACCAGACGCGCCGCCTCCGGATGAGTGGCGATGTTGGTCTCGGGTTTCTTGGCAGCAGTAAACTGGCCGCCCATCACTACCAAGCGGCGGATCTTTGCGCGAACCAGAAGCGGCTCGCGCCGCCAAAGTTCCGCCAGATTGGAGAGTGCGCCCACACTGCAAACCGTCACGCTGCCGTCCGGCTCCGCGGCCAGCACGCGGCGGTAGACGTCGAGCGCGTCGGGGGCTAGGTCGTCCGGCCCGATGTCGTTCGGGAAACCGTCACGCAGGCCGAGCGTGTAGAGACTGGTTCGCTGCAGCGCGGTCGGGCCGACTTTGTCGGTGCCGATCGGGAGGTTGGGACGTCCGTAGTAGGTGTTGATGGCATCCACCGCCGCCGCCGAGGCCTTGGTGAGATCGGCCCGATTCACGATGGTGGCGAGCAACTCGCACTCACCGCGGTCTGCCATGGCATGAAGCATGGCCAGCGTTCCTGCGTCATCGGCGTCGCCCGACATGTCGGTGTCGAGGATGAGTTTCACTGGCGGCTTGGTCTTTAAAGGCCCGACGCCGCTGCCGTTGTCGGTGAAGAACATGACCAATGCGTTAGATCGCTGCGGTGCTGGTCTATCGGCGGCGTCCACCGATACCATCGGTGAGTACAGCAGGGCGGTGATAGCGAGGGATAGGATGTGTTTCATTTGTGATACTGAATGAGTCGATTCATGGTCGCTTCGGCTGTGGCGAGATTCTCACTGTCAGCCTGGGCGCGGAGATGATCCATTTCTTGATAACAAGGTGCAGTGAATCGGCATTCCATTGAATGATGCCGGCCTGTTCGCGATCTGTCCCGCCGGCGGCATTCACCGTGTGCAGTTGCGCGTCGCCCGGGGCCCAAGACAATCCTATCCCCGACCCCACTTCGACGCGAAAGCCGTCGGGATAAAAACGATCCGCTGATACGAAGATCTCGGTGCTGCCGAGCGTGGCGTCAGGGCTGAGGCTCACTTCCAGAGTGCGTGTGGTGAAGTCGAAGCCGTAGCGCTGGAGGTGACCGGCGATTACCAGCGGGCGCGGGCGGGCGAGCGTCTTGTTCATCATTGCGAGGTCCATCGAGTAAAGGTGCGGCGCATACACCACGCGTTCGCGGCCGAACGGTTCTGGCATCGGCAGGAATGGTCCCTCGCCCGTGCCAATTACTTTATACAACGGCTGGTAGAGCGCCCACTGGCTGGGGCTGATGGCGTGCAGCGCATCGGCCAGTCGGCGCAGCGTGGGGAGTCGTTGTTCGCTACAGCAGCGTTCCTCGTCGGGATCAAGCCCGCGTTGCGGCTCGTTGAGCAGGTCGTAGCCGAAAACGGACGGCTCGTCCTTGTAGCGGATCCAGAGCTTGCTCCATGCCGCTACCAACGCATCCTGGGTACCGTCGGTGTTTTGGTAGATGGCATCCCATTGGGCGTCGCCAAAGGGCCGAAGGTCGTAAACGACCAACTTGAAGACCGTCTGCAGTCCCGCCTCCCGGCCCATACGAACCATGTCATCCAATTGCGTGACATAGGTGGGATCGCCGTCGTCGGCTTCTGCATCTCGAACTTGTTGCATGCCGCAAATTGCATGACGGTCATCAATGGCCCGATTTTGTCGAGCCAATCTAGTTTGGTTGCTTATCGGCAAACACGTGTTCGGTTTGGCGCTTCCAACAGACGTCAAACGTCGGTTCGTTTTGTTGACCACGGTGAGTGCATTTCCATTGCCCGGCCGGTTCGTCATTCGATTTGTGCCTCGCCTCATGTGCGAGCACAATTTTGCGGGCTTCTTCATAGCGTCTTGCCGCTCAGTCCGTGATTAATTTGGCAAATTACGGTGAATCGACCACTAAGTGGCGCTGTCAGGACGATTGTGTTTGCAATGGGGAAGTTTTTTGAGCACGTTTGGCAAAGTACGTTTCACCGATCGCTGCGCCGAGCACATTCAGATCGGTTTGTAGCGAGTCGATGAACTCGTGAAAACCGCCGTCAATGATGGAGTGATTCGTAGCGGAAGACAGCTTCTGTAGCAGCGTCTCCGCAAGTTGTAACGCAACGTTATCGGCGCTATCCGCTGGCCCTCCCACTTTCGACAAGGATCCCGCTGCGGTCTGAACACAGTAGGTGATGGCTCTTGGAAAGCGGGTGTCCAAGACCAAAAAATCGAGTATCCGTTCGATGGTCAAGGTATGGTAGCTTTTTCGAAACATCTCGAATCCGCTGACGCTGCGCAACACCGACGACCAGAGCAAATCGTCAACGGTGGTACCGATGTCCGAAACGTTTGGCAAAAGCGTGAAATACTTGACATCGAGAATGCGACTGGTTTTATCAGCACGCTCCAAGAACCGTCCGATATTGGCAAAGTACCATCCCTTGTCTCGGGACATCGTGCTATCGAAGACGCCACTGAATAGGTGGCACCGCCTCTTGATTTCCATATACAAATCAGAATTTGCATAGGAAAGATCGCGTTTGGACGCTTGTTGAAGAAACAAATAGAAGTCATTGAGCGTTTCCCACGATTCCGACGAGATTGCTTCTCGAACGGTCCGTGCATTCTCACGAGCTGCTGTCAGGCACGACAACATCGAACTCGCATACTCTGGATCGAACGTCAAAAATTGGCGAACGTTTTCTGAAGTGTAGTCAGCATACTTGTCCAGGAAGTATTTTTCGTCGCCCGTGGCCCGAACCAAGGGTTCCCACTGCTCAGCCGTCGTATGGTCCAGCGACACATTGTAAGCAACCTCGACAAAGCGGGCCAGATTCTCTGAGCGTTCAACGTACCTTGCCATCCAGTAGATCGAACTCGCAACGCGACTGAGCATTTTACTATCTTACTTGTGTTGAGAAACTTGGACGATGGAGGAACATTCGAGTAGCGCCAAAGCGACAAGCGAGCGAGACTTAGAGTGAACCTTCTGGGTCCGCGACTTCGACGTGATGCCCGGCAATCACCCAGGTGTCCTTACTGCCTCCGCCCTGCGACGAGTTGACAACCAAAGAACCTTTCTTGAGCGCGACTCGTGTCAGCCCCCCGGGCAGAACCCAAATCGACTTACCACACAAAATGTAGGGTCGCAAATCAACATGTCTCCCTTCAAAATGATCGCCTACGATGGTCGGTACGCGCGAGAGAGCAAGGGTGGGCTGGGCAATGTAGTTGCGCGGATCAGCCTTGATCAACTCCGCAAATTCTTGTTGCTGTGCCTTCGTCGAGTGCGGTCCAATCAGCATGCCATAGCCGCCAGCTTCATTGGCGGCTTTGACGACTAATTCGTCGAGGTGAGCCAAGACGTACTTGCGATCTTCTTCCCGCTGGCAAACATAGGTCGGAACGTTTGGCAGAATGGGTTCCTCGCCCAAGTAGTAGCGAATCATCTCCGGAACATAGGCGTAGATGACTTTGTCGTCGGCCACCCCTGTACCTGGTGCGTTGCACAACGTCACGTTCCCCTTGCGATAAGCCTGCATCAGCCCTGGGACTCCCAGCATCGAGTCTTTTCGAAAGCTCTGGGGATCCATGAAATCATCGTCAATACGCCGATAGATTACGTCGACCTGAGCCAAACCATCGGTCGTAAACATGTAGACACGATCATCCTGAACGACCAAGTCATCGCCCTGCACAAGCTCGACACCCATTTGCTGCGCCAGGAACGAATGCTCGTAGTAGGCCGAGTTGTAGATGCCGGGCGTCAACACAACCACCGTTGGCTCCTCGACCCCCTGGGGTGCGACACTGAGCATCGTTTCGAGCAATTGATTGGGGTAGTTCACCACCGGACGGACACGGGAATCGGCGAATGCGTTTGGAAAGCTGCGTTTCATCACCAAGCGATTCTGGAGCACGTAAGAAACGCCCGACGGACAGCGCAGGTTATCTTCAAGGACATAGATCGCACCATCACTATGACGAACCAAATCGGTCCCCGTGATATGGCACCAAACGCCACCGGGTGGGTTTAAACCAACGCACTGCGGCCGAAAAGACTTGGCCTTATCAAGCATTTCACGAGGCAGAATCCCCTCCTTCACGATTTCTTGATCGTGGTAGATATCATTCAAGAACTTATTCAGTGTCGCAATTCGCTGCTTCAGGCCCGCTTCGATATGCTGCCAATCCGATGCCATGACAATTCGAGGAATCAAATCAAACGGGAAAATTTTCTCGGTACCCGCATTGTCTCCATACACCGTGAAGGTGATTCCCATCCGTAACAGTGCGGCTTCAATCTCACGTTGCCGGGCCATCAGTTCTTCGTCACTGAGGCTATTGATCCGTTGGACCAGCCGTTCGGCTCCATCCCGTGATTCTCCAGCTTCCGTAATCAATTCATCGAAGAATTCTTCGGTTTCATAGTTGTTGAAACTTAGTGTCTTCACGATCGGGGTTCCTCGAGACGGGATGGGTAAGCGGCGAAACATAACAGATGCCTGGTGCCTCGCGAATGCCAGAAAGCCATTGTCGTTGTTCGGATTTCCGTGTGCTGCTAACGTTTCGGGATGCCGGGTTGCAGGCCCAATTGTTTCAGCCGACTGCGTAACGTGGGCCGACTGATACCGAGCCGATTGCAGGTCGCACTGAGGTTTCCTTGGTTTGCCGCGAGCACCTCGCGTATCATGATCCGGTCAACCGCATCGTGAATTTCCGCGGAGATGCCGTGCGAACCGTCGATCGCAAGTTCGCCGACACGAGCGCGCAAGCCGGACTCCCAACTTGACGACTCGGACACCGCAGCCACGGAATGCTCGCCAAAAACGCCTGCGAAACCGCAGGGTAAAAAACCGGGGGTGATCACTGGGCCGCTGGCCTTCAAGAGCGTTTGCTTGATAACGCCCTGCAACTCCCGCACATTTCCCGGCCATGGGTGACGCATCAGATGCTGCATCGTCTCGGGCGCAATGGAGATCAAAGGTTTACCAAGTAACGCCGCGAATTGGGCAAAAAAATACTCAATCATCTGCTTCACGTCATCGCCACGTTCACGAAGTGCGGGCAACCGCATGGTGAACTCATTGAGCCGGTAGAACAGGTCGCTTCGAAAGCTACCGTCGGCCATTGCGGCAACCAAGTCGCGGTTGGTGGCAGCAAGGATCCGGACGTCCGTCTTGATCGGTCGGCTGCCACCGACACGCTCGAACTCTTTCTCTTGCAAGACTCGCAGCAATTTCATCTGCATGGCGGGTGCCATGTCGCCAATTTCGTCGAGGAACAGCGTGCCGCCATTGCAAATTTCGAATTTACCGATTCGCTTCTGATCGGCTCCCGTAAACGCCCCTTTTTCATGTCCAAACAATTCACTTTCGAGTAATGCGTCGGGAATCGCGGCACAATTGATTGCATGGAACACTCGGTCCTGGCGAGAACTATGCTGATAAATCGCCCTCGCGACGACTTCTTTCCCCGTCCCGGTTTCTCCCAGGATCAAGACCGCAACGTCGCGAGACGCGACTCGGCCAATTGAGCGAAACACTTCAACCATCGCCGGACAGTTTCCCAGCACACGATCGCTCGTCACTTGGGGGGCTTCTTGGTCTTCCGATGGCAACACAGCGGGCCGCCGAGCCATCAGGCTTGTTTCCAGTGCGGAGTCGATCACGGGAAGCATGTCATCGGGCTCAAACGGCTTGGTGATGTACTCGAACGCTCCGCCACTCATCGCGCCGATCGCAGTCTCGGCTGTTCCATGTCCGGTCATCAGAATCACAGGGACACGTCGATCCAGATCAAGGAACTGCTGAAGCGCTGTCAGTCCCGACTCGTCCGGCAACTGAATATCAAGTAGGACGGCATCGGGTTCGTGCTGCACGAATAGCTTCAACCCTTGTGCTGCAGATTGCGCCGTCAAGACGTGGTAGTCTGGCTCAGGCAAGCAGAGCCGCATGACTTGCAAGATCAACGGATCGTCATCGATCACCAAGAGCGTGTTGGTTTCGTTTGTGTTCATGATTCAGCTTGGTTGTTGTCGTTCCACGCGGGCAAGATCACCGAGATCCGGGTTCCTTGGCCAACCGTCGATTGCACTTCGACCGCACCATGATGGCTACGCACGATGCCGATTGACGTGCTCAGGCCAAGTCCCGTGCCCTGGCCTCGATCTTTGGTCGTGAAGAACGGATCAAACATTCGCTCGCGGACATCTCGCGGGATTCCGATCCCCGTATCGGAAACGGTGATCGTGACGTATTCACCCGGTTGCATCGTTGCATAGGTGTAAGGGCGTTCGGTTTTCAGTGTGGTTCGAGTGACTTGGATTCCGAGCTGGCCGGTAGCGGGCATTGCATCGCGTGCGTTGATTGCAAGGTTCATCAGGACCTGCCCGATTTCGGTCGCGTCGCCAAGGACGACAGGCAAATCCGGCTCAACTTCCAATACTAATTCAATTCCTGGCGGCAACGTATGTCGCAAAATCGCGATCACCTCGGGGGCAATTTGATCAACACGGATCGGTAGATGTTCGCCATCACCACCGCGTGCAAAGGTCAGCAGTTGGGCAATCAACTCGGCTCCGCGACTCGCGCTGCTGCCGATGGTTTCCAGCAAAGCGTCGCGGTCGATGTTCGTGTTCTCGCGTTGGAGCATCCGGCAACTCATCAGGATCGGCGTCAGCAAATTATTGAGATCATGTGCAATGCCGCTGGCGAGACTGCCAAGAGACTCCAGTCGTTGCCGTCTTCGTTGGACTTGCAGCAAGCGATCCCGTTCCTCCAGCTCCATCGTTTTTGTTGGGTCCGTTTTCATTGATGATTCGCTTGATGGTTTTGGGCACGTCGTTTGCCCTACGAGAAGTCTATGTCCGTCGTGCCAGGCGTGTCAGGGGGGCGTTATCCCACTTTTTTGAGCCAATTTATGAATGATTGGAATGCGCTGCGAGATGCGATCAGGGTCGCCAAGTCGTTGTGGACTGGGTGTCATTGGACAACGCAATTTGGTTCGCTCGGGATTGATCTGAGCGGTTTGCGCAGTCGCCAAGCGATGCTCGCCGCAAAAGCGACTCGAGGTGCGGAATCCCATTGCTGGAGCGAAGCTGCGAAGTGGTTGGCCAGCGTGGAGCAGGATGCCTCGCTCGCCGCTGGGCTTGCCGACCTTGCCCTTCGGGCGGCAAGAGGTGACGATCTTCTTGCGGCAAACCGTTACCTTGGCGAAGCGATCGCGTTGGAGGAAAAGTACCGAAGTTCGATCGCGTATGCGTCGGTGCGAAAGGTTTTCGAACAAGGTAACTCTCTCGAGCCTTTGACCCGTTAAGTTGGCAACCATTTTGTCAATTGGAAAATAGTTTGCCAGTTCCGGCGATTGCTCGTGCTTTGACAGACCCCGAGCGTGAATTCCTGGCGGGGACAGAGGACTGGAGCATCCTTCTCGTAAAGAGAGGAAGGAAGCTGCCAGCCTGCGTTTACTCCGAAAAGGATGGCAGTTTCGAGACTCACTGCGGCATCTGGGCCCCTTTACGTCACGCTTGGCCAGAAAAAACATCCAACTTGGTACGGCGTATGCGGTTGCCGGCGGTAGCAAATTCCCTCGTAGCAATCTCACATCGACCCCAAGGATCCTTGGATGGAACCGCTTGATCTCTCTGAATTCGAATGGAAAACCGTTGTTCGCCCGCTAACGCACGATGACATCGATGCGGTGATTGCGCTGGCGGAAAAGTGTTTCCCGGGAATGGAACCGTGGGGGCGTGATCAACTTGAAAGCCAACTTTCGATCTTCCCGGAAGGCCAGATTTGCGTCGAGATTGACGGCAGACTTGCCGCTTCGTCCTCAAGCGTGATCTTGGAATACGATGCCACGCTGGAGTGGCATAACTGGAAGGTGATCTCCGACAGTGGCTACATTCGCAACCATAAAGCGAAGGGCGATACGTTGTACGGGATCGAGATCATGGTGGATCCCGAGTTCCGTGGCATGAAACTGTCGCGGCGGCTTTACGCGGCCCGGAAAGAACTATGCCGCCAAAAAAATCTTGCTCAAATCATTATCGGCGGCCGGATCCCAGGCTATCGGCAATATGCGGACAAGATGTCGGCTCGCGAGTATATTGATAGCGTTCTAGAGAAGATTCACTACGACCCCGTGTTGACGGCCCAACTATCCAATGGATTTGTGGTTCGAGGTCTGACCCCAAACTACTTGCCCTCGGACAGCGATTCGTGCGGTTATGCGACCCACGCGATCTGGAGCAACCTCGAATACGTCGAAGGAGCAAAGCGGCGGTTTCATCATGTGGTGGAGCCGATACGGATCTGTGTCGTTCAATACCAGTTGCGGACAATCAAGGGTTTCGACGAGTTTGCTCAGCAGTGCGAGTTCTTTCTCGACACGGCGTCGGACTACAAATGCGACTTCGTTCTGTTTCCTGAATTGTTCACAACTCAGTTGCTCTCGTGCGTTGAGTCTTCGCGTCCTGGCCAAGCTGCGCGACAATTGGCTGCCTTCACGCCGCAGTACTTGGACCTGTTCACCGAAATGGCCGTCAAGTACGACATCAATGTGATCGGTGGATCGCAGTTCGTGATCGAAAACGACTTGCTCTACAACATTGCTTACTTGTTCCGTCGCGATGGTTCGATCGGCAAACAATACAAGATCCACATCACCCCCAGCGAACGGAAGTGGTGGGGCGTCAATCCAGGACGCAGCGTCGAGGTGTTCGAGACCGATTGCGGTCCCGTCGCAATCCAAATCTGCTATGACATTGAGTTCCCTGAGTTGACCCGAATTGCAACCAATAAAGGAGCACAGATCATCTTTGTTCCTTACAACACCGATACGCGGCATGGCTACCTGCGCGTACGCTACTGCTCGCAAGCACGTTGCATCGAGAACCAAATCTACGTGGCGATCAGCGGGTGTACTGGGAACTTGCCCTTCGTGGAGAATTCCGACATTCACTACGCTCAATCGGGTATTTACACTCCGTCGGACGCGGAGTTTGCACGTGATGCCATTGCCGCCGAATGCAATCCGAATGTAGAAACGGTTATCATCCACGATTTGGATTTTGAGCAATTGCGTCGCCATCGCAAGACGGGATCCGTCCAAAACTGGAATGATCGCCAACGGGATCTCTATAAAGTGGTCTACCAGGAAGACGGTCATTCCTACGATGTTTAGGGTGACGTTCCCCAAGCGACGGCCGAAGTGAAATCGAATTTGACTCCCTCCATCCCAAAGAACGCAACCGTTTCCTCTACCAAGTTTGGCATGTTTGGTGGCGTGTTCACGCCCTGCACGCTGACCATTCTTGGCGTGATCATGTTCTTGCGTTTTGGCCAAGTGGTGGGCCAATCCGGCATTCTCAATGCAATCTTGATCGTGTTGGCGGCGAAAACGATCACGACATTGACGACGCTATCGCTGTCGGCAATCGCGACGAACACGCGCGTGAAGGGCGGCGGCGCGTATTACTTAATTAGCCGATCGTTGGGGGTCGAGTTTGGCGGTGCAATCGGTGTCTTGTTTTTTCTAGCGCAAGCCATCTCGGTGGCCTTGTACATCATTGGGTTCACCGAAGCGTTCGCGGAAACGTTCCCAAGTTTGGCGACACACTTCGTGGCGATCGCCAGTCTTGTGAATCTGCTTACGTTCGTCTGTGTCTATATCGGTGCGGGCTGGACGATCCGAGTCCAGTACCTGATTCTGGCGATTCTCGCTATGGCTTTAGCGTCGTTCTATGCCGGCGCGATCGCTGATTTCAATCCCGACTACTTCGCAGCAAATCTTTCGTCCCATTTTGTCGATGGCGAGAATTCGTTTACCATGTTTGCGCTGTTCTTCCCTGCCGTTACGGGAATCATGGCGGGTGCGAACATGTCGGGAGACCTCGCAAATCCTTCGAAATCGATTCCCAAAGGAACGCTGCTGGCCATCGCGGTTACGGCGATCATCTACCTCTCGCAAGCTTTCTTGCTCGGTTGTGCTCGGCCTTCGGAGGAACTGATTCGAAACAACATGGTGATACGTGACATTGCGGTGTGGCCGATCGCCATCACCGCAGGCGTGTTTGCGGCGACATTGTCGTCGGCGCTCGGCAGCATGATGGGAGCACCACGAATCCTGCAGGCGTTTGCTCGTGACGAGATCTTTAAATCGATTCGCTTCTTTGGGACCGGCAGCGGATTGACCAACGAGCCGCGTCGGGCGACCGTGCTGACGTTCGCAATCGCACAAGTTTGCATCGTGCTGGGCGACCTCAACGCGATCGCGCCGATCATTACCATGTTCTTCATGATCACGTACGGTTTGCTGAATCTGGCGACCTTCTATGAAGCGGTGACGAAGAATCCAAGCTACCGGCCAACGTTTCGCTACAGTCACTGGATCACGTCGCTGTTGGGAACCGTGGGCTGTCTCGGTGTCATGTTCCTCATCAATTGGGTCTGGGCAACCGTTTCCATCGGATTCATCGCCCTTCTCCATTGGTACATCCGCACGCGAGAAATCGAATCAAGGTGGGGGGATCTGCAGAGCGGCGTTGTTTTTGAGCGTGCTCGCAAAGCACTGCTGCGGCTGGAGGAACAATCGTACCACTCAAAGAACTGGCGGCCTGTGATCATGGCGCTAAGCGGTACGGGATGGACACGTCCCCATATCCCGATCTATGGGCACTGGCTGACGTCAGGCCAGGGTATCCTTACGCTCGCTCAAGTTGTTTCCGGAGACATTGAGGATCATGCCGAGCGCCGTGAACGCTATGAAAAGACGCTGCGCAACTTTATCGCCAAGGAGGAACTTCAAGCATTTCCGGTCGTAACTTGTAACGAGTTCCTTTCCGATGGAATCGAAGCGTTGATCCAGTGTCATGGAATTGGCGGTCTACGACCCAATTCGGTACTGATGGGTTGGCCACGAGACGATTCCAGAGCAGATGCGTTCGGTGCGAACATTCGCCTGATCGCTCGCATGAACCGCAGCGTTCTGGCCATGCGATTCTTGGCTCATCGTCAAGAGGATGCCGAGGCAGACGACGCAAACGACTTAGATGCACACTGGGAGATCCCCCCAGGGACGATCGATGTTTGGTGGCGAGGCATGGAAAATGGTGCACTGATGCTGCTGCTGGCGCACTTGCTGCACCAAAACCAAGGTTGGCGGGACAACGCGATTCGGCTGATTCGAGTGGTTGAAAATGAAGAAGCGCAGCAAGAGGTTCTCAAACACCTGCTTGAACTCCGCACGGCATCACGTATTTCGGTGGTTCCAAAAGTGATTGTTTCGCAACAAACCGCGTCAGAAATTATCAGGGAGACATCGGCGAAAGCGGCGATCGTGTTGCTCGGCTTCCAAACGCCAGAGGAGGGTGAGGAGTTAGAGCTTTACCAGCGGATGGAGCAGCTCGCAGGCGATCTGCCCCGCGTTCTGTTTGTCGATAGCGCAGGAGGCATGGCGTTGGAATCCTAGGGTGCACGCGGTGAGCAACCGGCGTCCATCTGCGGTGCGATTGCGTTTAGCTAGCGAACTTGCCAATGTTTGGCGATTGCACCAGAACCGCATTGCCGCAATCTGCGCCGTTTGAGTAGCATCGCATCGGTGCCGCGAAGTCGGTTGGAAATGGGCGGCGAGAGAATTTGGCGGGAGGCCAACATTGAAGACTTGGACGGAAAAGCAGTTGTTGATCGGCACAATGGCATGGGTTCTTATCGGGCTCGTGGGCACCACGTGCGTCGCGGATGGGCTATCGGAAACCAAGCCCATGGAAGCCAGTTCCAGTGGTCCGATCACGATCGAGCAGATCGAGCGGGTGCTGACCGAGCTTGATCAAAGCACGGACCTGAAAGTTGCTATCAAATTGCAGGCCGCCGAGAACTACCGCGCAGCGATGCGAAACTTACAATCCGCTGCTGACAGCGACGTTCGGCTGAAGACGTTGATCGCCGAGACGGAATCCGTTTCCGCGCAGACCGACCAGCTGAAGAAACAACGTAACGAGCTAAAGGATAAGAAGCCTTCCTTGGACCCGGGGCTTAGTTTACCCGAGTTGGAACAACTGCTTCCGGCGATGGAGCTGCAACTGTCGGGGTTCAAGACGGCTCGGCAAGATGCGGAGGTAGAATTGCAGTCACGTTCGCCTCGTCGCAAAGACATCCGTGCGCGGATGGTGGTCATCCAAGAAAAGATCGTGGAAACGACCACGCAACTCAAAGCATTGACAAGCACCGAATCGACGACGGAAAGTCAATCGCTGGCGATACGGCTGTTGACCCGTCGATTAACGCTTGAGAAAGAGAAACGAGCGCTCGAAGGCGAGCTGGCTAAGTTTGATGCAGAGGAAGCCGCCGATCTCGTGCGGTTGCGAGCGGAGGTGGCGGGCGGTAACGCAGCCTACACCGAGAAGTTGATCACGCTACTGCAGCAACAAATCAATGCGGCCCGTGAAGCGGCTGCCGAATTGGCGGTGCGTACGGCGAGACGTGAGACGATTTCGGCTGATCCAGCGCTGAGGGTTTATGCCGAGCAGAATCAAGAGCTTGCTGAGAACGCGAAAGCGATTGCCGCGGCGATCGCAGAAACCGACGCCAAACTCACCGCTTCGACAGAAGTCTACGAGAGCCTCGTTCGCCAGTTCGCTCAAACAAAAAAGAAGGTCGATTCGGTGGGTTTAACCAGTTCGGTGGGAGCCATGCTGCGAAAGCAGATGACGACCCTACCCGATGCTGCCAATCGCCGCGCAGCCGTTGCGGAGCGTCAAATACTGATTAGCGATACTCAGTACCAACTTTTTGAGTACGAAGATGCTCAACAGGAATTGGCGGAGATTGATGGCACCATCGAAAAGATTTTAGCCGATGCGCAGATGGCCCCGTCGAAGAATATCGCATTGCTGGAGTCGGCCGCACGTGAACTGATGCAACGGAAACGCGAGTACTTGGATGAGCTTGTCCGCAGCACGGGGCAATTCTTCGACAAGCTCATTGAACTCGACACCATCGACCGGCAGGTCAACAAACTGGAAGCCGAATACGCAAACTACATTGACCAGCGAGTGTTGTGGATTCGAAGCGGCCCGGCACTGACGGCGGGCTTGCATATCGAGGAGTCGGACGGGTGGCTGCTATCCACCAGCAAATGGAGCGAGGCGTTCGCATGGTTGGTACAAGATGCGAAACGCCATGCGTTTCTCTACATAATGTGTTTCGCCTTGATTGGATTGTTGCTTTTTCAGGGGCGGTCGATTCGCAAAACCATCGTCCTCGTAGGCGAAACCGCAGAAAAGGCGAATTGCCGTTCAATAGCTCCGACGTTTCGTGGACTGTGGCTGACCAGCATCGTTTCACTCGGATGGCCGCTTGCATGCGTGTTCCTTGGATGGCGGTTGAGTTTGGCCGCCGAAGAATCGTTATTCACGGTCGCCATCGGACAGGCTATGAGGGTCGTCGGCATTCTCTGGCTGTCCCTCGATCTGATTCGCCAAGTGTGTCGTTACAAAGGAATCGGTGAGGCTCATTTTCGCTGGCCCACGCAAACGACCGCAGCGATTCGTCGTGACGTCAGGCTCTGTACCGTGTTGGTTCTTCCGATCGTGTTTGTCACCGCCAGCTTGGCGTCCAGCGACGGTATCCATGAACGGGGCGACATCCAACGCATTGCATTCATCCTTGGCATGTGTGTGATTGGCTTTATCCTCTTTCGTTTGCTACGGCCGTCCGGTTTGCTGCGTGACTATTTTGCCGCGAGGTCGTCCGGCTTCACCCAGAAAATACAGTACGTGGTTCCGCTCGCTGGCGTTTCACTTCCAATGTCCTTGGCCGCACTTGCCGCCGCCGGCTATTTCTACACGGCTCAGACTCTGGTTTGGCGATGTTTTGCGACCTGCATGTTTGTCGCCTCGTTGGTGGTGGTGCGATCGATATTGTATCGCATGCTCTTGTTGCGACGGCGGCAGCTGAGCATCGAGCAAGCTCGCGAACGGGCCGCTGCGGCGAGGTTCGCGAGTGAAACGGGTGGTGAGGCCCAACCGGTCGCCGGCATTGTTACCGAAAACAAACAGGCGGACATTTCAGCCCACAGCTTGCAATCCCGCAACCTCGTCAGCACGGGGATGACGGCGATCACACTCGTTGGTTTGTGGATGATTTGGATTCAAGTGTTGCCGGCTCTTAGCATGATCGGCAATTACCCGCTTTGGGGCAATGCCGAAGCCGCTGCGGTCGCTGGTGTCGCTCAACCTCCCATGGCGCCGGTGGCGGTTGCAAACGGAACGGACACAGCGAACTTGTCGACCACGGTTGGCAATGGCGATGAGACTCCAACCCGTTCGGTGACCCTGTCGGATCTTGCGCTAGCGATGCTGATTGTGTTTGTCACGATTGTCCTGTTTCGTAACGGACCGGGGTTGTTGGAGATGTCAATCTTACAGCAACTTCCCTTTGATGCATCCGTGCGATATGCGATCACAACATTGGTCAGCTACGTCATTGTTTTGGTGGGGACGATCGCGGCTTGCTCGACGATTGGGTTGCAGTGGTCTCAAATTCAATGGCTGGCTACTGCCTTGACGTTTGGCTTGGCATTTGGGCTGCAGGAAATATTTGCCAACTTCGTAGCGGGATTGATCATTTTGCTTGAGCGACCCATCCGTGTGGGAGACATCGTGACGGTCGATGATGTCTCGGGTGTGGTGTCGCGGATTAGAATTCGAGCGACGTCGATCACCAATTTTGATCGCAAGGAGTATGTTGTTCCCAACAAGGAGTTCATTACGGGACGATTGTTGAACTGGACGCTGTCCGATAAGGTCAATCGTGTCGTTGTGGAGGTCGGATTGGCGTACGGTTCGGATACGGAACAGGCTCGGCAGCTATTGCTCCAAGTTGCGAACGATCACCCGCTCGTGCTCAAAGACCCCCCCTCGGTGGCAACGTTCGAAGGCTTTGGCGACAACTCGCTGAACCTGGTTCTCCGAACGTTTTTGCCTTCCCTCGAAAATCGATTGCAGGTGATTCACGATCTTCACACGGCCATCGACCAATCGTTCCGCAAGGCGAAGCTGGAAATTGCATTCCCGCAACGTGATTTGCATATCCGGTCTGTCGCAGGCGCAGCAGCACTTGGGCTTGAAATCGGCAACCAGTCAGAGGAAACCTGCGACGAGCTTCGTGATGCAGCTTGACGTCGAAGATCTGCGGAAAATATTCTGTTCCCGTTCTCTTGCCAACACTCTCGCTTTCGATGAGCGGTGGTGCGGTGAAGCATACAAGGAGAGGATCCGATGAAGCGGCCATGCCAAGGGTTTTGGATTTTTGTGAATTGTGTTATTCTCAGATGCTAACCTGGACAGTGCCACGTTGTTGGCGATTTGCCGTCGTTTACCGAGTCCATCTCGGACCGAGCGGCAAGACGTCAGCCGCCGGGATTTCATGGCCCTAACTGGTGGCGGCTATCGCCTTGCCGTTCTCAGGGTGGCGGTGTCCAGCGAAGGAGTACGGAACACGTTTTTTTGCGGGAGAATCAGGTATTTTTTGCCGTTATGGCATAACGTTTTGCAGCCAATCGACGCCTGCTTTCCTTGTCGGTTTGCTTTCAGTTGTTTTGATTCAGGCCACACCTGTTTTGGCGCAAGCTCCGTCCCTAGCATTCGCCGCTTCATCAAATCCTCATCCGACTCTGGCCTTCGAAGAAACAGTATTCGACGACGTACGCGAAGGCTACGTCTCGTTAGCTTGGAACCCCGTCGAGGGCGCGTCTGAGTACATTGTCACGGAACATGGTGGTGTGACCCCCTATCGGGGCGCCTTTCGGAAGGCGTTTGTTTCAGGGCTTGCTGACGGAACCTATCGCTATCAGGTGCGGGCCTACGACGAATCGGGCACTCTGCTTTTGGAATCCACGACCGATGCCGTTGTACAGGTCAACCACTGGCCACTTTGGCAAGCGATCGCCCTGTTTGTGATGGGGCTGCTTCTCTTTTTGACGCTCATCAGTGTGATCGTCCTCGGAGCATCCTCTTCCGGTCGGGAGTCCCATTGATGAGCGGAGATTTTTCGACCTATATGCTTGTTGCTTCCGCGCCGGTGCTGAGTGCTCGCGCGGGATACGTCATGCTGAGCCTGTTTAGTGTGCTGTGGATTGCGCTTGGCATTTGGTGGGGGCGTCGCGCAAAATCGTATGATGGATTCGCAGTGGCTGGAAGGAATGTAGGCCTTGCGTTGGGAACCGCGACAGCGGTTGCGACGTGGATCACGTCGAATACCACGATGCTAGCGCCGCAATTCGCACTCCAACTCGGGCTGTGGGGTGCATTGGCGTATGCGACCGCGAGTTTTGGTTTGTTCGCCTTTGCACCGATGAGTGGTCGGATTCGGCAATTGATGCCTAAGGGATACACGGCGGTTGAGTTTGTGCGTCGCCGGTATGGAACACTTGGGACGGTCCCCTTTCTGATCATTTCGATGTTCTATGCGATCACTTGGCTGATTTCGATGTCAATGGCGGGAGGCAAACTGCTCAATATCTTGTCGGGGATTCCCTATCCAGTTGGGATGTCGGTGGTGGTGGTCGTGTGCGTCTTGTATACGTTGTTTGGCGGTATGTACGCGGTAATTGGTACGGACTTTATCCAAAGTCTCATCATCTTGGTGGGGTTGGTGGTGGTGGCAATTGCCGTCTTGACAAGAATTGACATCACGGACGTTCATCAAAAGCTATCGGCGGATCGCCCGATGTTGTTGTCCGTTTTTTTTCCGGCCGCATTGATGTCGTTGTTCAATAACATGCTATTCGGCTTCGGCGAGATCTTCCATAGTAATGTATGGTGGAGCCGTGCGTTTGCGATGCGAGAAGGGGTTGGTCCGAAAGCGTATGCATTGGGCGGACTCATCTGGTTGCCGGTTCCCATTGTTGCAGGTTTTCTCGGGTTGGCGGCGCCAGCACTTGGGATTGGTGTCAGCCAACCGGATACCGTTGGTCCGATGGTTGCCGCAACGTTGCTCGGTTGGGGTGGTGCGTTACTGGTTTTCGTCGTCGTGTTTTGCTCCTTGGCATCGAGTATCGATTCGTTGCTAGCAGCGACCTCGGATCTGATGGTCAACGACATGATCGAACCGTTGTTGCAAAGGGAGCCCAGCGACATTGAAAAGCGTCGTACTTCGGCCATTTGCATCGTGGTCCTCGGTTTTTTGGCATGGGCGGTCGCGCTACCGAATCGAGGAACGCTCGCAACCGTACTGTTTTTCGCTGGTCCGATGGTCGGCAGTTGCATTTGGCCGATCGTAGGTGGACTGTATTGGCGACGAGCCAGTCCGATTGCCGCAATGCTTGCGATGGTCCTCGGCAGCCTGTTTGGGTTGATCGCATACTTTACGATTGGCTGGTTTGTGTCATCCTTGGTGGGTGCGGCCGTATCCGCCGTTGTGTTTGCGATGGGTGTCTATCTGTCACCCGACGACTTTGATTTTCGAACGTTGGCAGGCACCGACGGTCGGGTCACAGGAGAAATTGACTGATGATGTTTCCCGTTTGGCTATTACAGTTTCTCGTGATTGGTGCATTGGTGCTTTGCAGTGCTGGTGTGGCGGCTCTGGTTGCGTTTCTTATTTTGGATCTCCGGGACAAAAAGATTTGGTGATTTGCCTCGTGAGTACCGTATTCCGCGTAATCAACACGCCCAAGGAAGAGTCCCGGGAAGAAAATGTTTAAGAAAAATCTGCCATTTCGCTCAGCGGTTGTTGCAATGAATTCGAAAGGCAAACGTGTCCGTGCCGAAGATTTGTTGGAGTCAAGCCAAGGAAAGATCGATCGTGAAGCGTTAGAGGAATTGGCGGGGCAATCCATTGTCCATCCGCGCCAATTCGACCGCCGAACGGTCGTTGCGATCGCACAATTGGCGGCATTGCTTGAAAGCCGTAACGTTGAACTCGACAAGCCCTTAGACGGGAAGATCGCGGTGACGGCTTTCTTCGAAGCGAGTACGCGGACCCGGTTGTCCTTTGAAAGCGCGGTGCAGCGGCTGGACGGAAAAGTGTTGTCGGTGCCCGATGGTCAAGTGACCGGAATCGCCAAGGGTGAATCGCTCGCCGATATTGGCGAAATGTTCAACACCTACGGTGACGTCGTGATCATGCGTCATCCCGATACCGACAGCGTCGAAGAGATTAGCCGAAATTTACAGCGACCGCTCATCAACGCGGGCAATGGATCGGGACACCATCCGACGCAAGCGTTGATCGATTGGTATGTGTTACTGAAGTGGCGTCCCGAGTTGTCGATGGAAAACTGCCCCGAAGACCGTAAAGTCCATTTGGGGATCATCGGCACGCCGGGGTCGATGCGAGCGGTGAAGAGTTTTTTGGGGTTGTCCTTGCTGTTCAATCAATCGGTCAGCCGGATCACCCTGATTTCCGAGATGGCGGATCCGGTGGGTTTGGATTTGACCGAAACGATTGAAGAATCGCCGATTCCCATCGATGTGACGAACGACGTCCAACAAGTGCTGCCGCATTTGGATGTTGTCTATGTCAACTCGATCGCATTCCTTGGCGACAGCTACCGCAACCTCGATAGCCGCTACAAGTTAGAACGAAACAGCAATTTCAAACCGGGCGCGGTGGTGATGCATCCGCTCGCCCGCAACGATGAGCTCTCGGAAGACTTGGACGAAACCGACCATAATCTTTACTTTGCGCAAGCCGCCGGCGCGGTGTTTGTTCGTCAAGCCTTGCTGGCCTCCGTCCTGGATCGTCTCGATCGAATCACCGGAATCTAGCCTTTCGGCTCGCTTGGCATCTTCTTTCACCGTTCACTTTCTTACGTTGTAAACTTCTCATGTGTGGTATTACCGGATTTTGGAATCCGTCACGGACTAACGAGCGTGAACTGCGATTCACGCTCGATCGAATGCTGGATGTTTTGGATCACCGCGGTCCAGATGATCGCGGTAGCCGATTCTATCTTGATCAAGGCGTTGCACTTGGGCATACGCGGTTGTCGATCGTTGGTCTTGACCACGGCCACCAGCCAATCGCATCCTCCGATGGCGATTATGCCGTCACGGTCAATGGTGAATTGTACGGCTACAAAAGGGAACGCACGCAGTTGGCCTGCCAGAAGCTGGACTGCAGCGGAAAAAGCGATAGTGCGATCACCTTGCCGATGTACCTGCGCGACGGATTATCGTTCGTCGAGAAGCTACGCGGTGAATTTGCGATCGTTTTGTATGACAACGTGAAGCAACGTCTGGTTCTGATTCGAGACCGTTTTGGGGTCAAACCGCTGTACTATGCAGTCAATGACAATGGGATCGTTTATGGATCCGAAGTCAAATCGATTTTGAAGCATCCCGATGTGCCAGCGAAATTGTGTCCCAAAGCGGCGCTCCATCAAATGATGCAGGTGATGGTCCCGGGAACGACCGCATTTGAGGGCGTTCTCGCGCTCAAGCCCGACCATCTGCTGATTGCGAGTCTCCGAGATGGCCGGATCGAAGTGGAAACGCAACGTTGGTGGGATTTCAGCTTTCCGACGTCGCACGATCCGAATCCAGATCCAGCGGAATACGTGCAGGGAGTCCAAGATCGGTTGATCGACGCGGTCGCCACGCGGCTTGAAGCGGATGTGCCGGTCGGGTGCTATTTGTCCGGTGGGATCGACAGCTGTTCGATCCTCGGTTTGGCCACGACGCTACAACAGTCACCTGTCAAGGCGTTTACGATCGCGTTCGACAATGCGGAGTACGATGAGTCACACATCGCCAAATTGATGGCCAAGCGAACGGGCGCCGAACAGGAGCTGCTGCTTTTAACGGAGAAGGAACTGTATGGCCCCGCTTTTGAACGCGCGACGTGGCACGCTGAGCGAACGTTCTACAACACCTTGGCGGTCGCGAAGTGGCACATGAGTCGGCGAGTCCGTGCGTGCAACTACAAGGCAGTCATCACCGGGGAAGGATCCGACGAGCTGTTTGGTGGCTATCCGTTCTTCAAACGCGATTGGCTCGGACGTGATGATGAAGGTGGATTGTTCGCGGGTGCGATCCTGGCGGAAGACGATTTGAAACACCCCGCCTGGCAAGACCTGTGTGGATTCACGCCGTCATGGATCCAGCCGTGGATGATGACACTCGACCGCGTCCGTCCGCTTTTGTCGGCCGAAATGCGAGATTTGCTCAACGAATACGACCCCGTTGCGGCAGTCGTCGCAGCCATCGATCCCGATCAAGTTCGGGGGCGGCATCGGTTGGACATTTCACAGTACACTTGGAGCAAAACCATGCTGGAAGGTCAAATCTTGACGTGGGGAGGCGACCGCATGGACATGGCGAACAGCATGGAAGCCCGACCGGCGTTTCTCGATCATCATGTTGCTGAGTATGCGGTCACGATCCCTCCCGAGGTGCGGATTCGTGATGGGATTGAAAAATGGGTCCTGCGGGAAGCGATGGTGAATGTGTTGCCGCGTGAATTGTATGAAAGAAAAAAGTTTGCCTTTATGGCGCCACCGGCTCACACCGATCCGGAGAAGCGAAGTGCGGTGCAAGAGATGATCGATCACTGGTTGACGGAGGATCGGGTGCATGCGGTTGGTTTCTTTGACCGGGGTGTCCTTGACGCGTTCATTGACGCCGCCTGGAAAGAGACGGATGGTACGATTGCTCGGCGAAACGACATTGTGATGAACCACACGTTGCAACTGCACATGTTGCATGGCCAATATGTCGAGGGGCTGCCGCTTCCGGCGGTGGATTGATCCAATGCTGCAAGTCAATCTGGAACGAATCAAATCCGACATTCTGACGCTCGCAGAAATTGGGCGAAACAAGGAAGACCGTGGCATCTATCGGATGGCGTTTACCGATGCCGATATCGAAGCCAAACGTTGGCTTAGCGACCGCATTGTCGCTGCGGACTTGGAACATGCGGTTGATGGTGCGGTCAACGTGTCGGGAGTGCTCGAAGGATCGACCGATCAGCCTCGCGTGATGGTGGGGTCGCACATTGACACCGTCCCCTGCGCCGGAGCACTCGACGGAACGCTTGGCGTTGTCGTGGGATTGGAGTGCTTGCGTCGGTTGAAAGAGGAAGGGCGGCAACTAAAACGGACGCTCGAACTGATTGCATTCAGCGATGAAGAAGGTCGTTTCGGTGGCATGTTTGGATCGCAATCGTTGTGCGGACACATCAATCCCGAGCGATTGGCAACCATGAAAGATTTGGATGGGGTGCTGCTGCAGGACGAACTGCGCCGTCATGATTATGACCCGATGGCTGCGCTCGATGCTGCTCGTGACCCGGAATCGATCGCCAGTTATCTGGAATTGCATATCGAACAAGGACCGGTGTTGGACCGGGTGCACAAATCGCTTGGTATCGTGGACGAGATCACAGGATTGTTCAGCTGGTCGGTGTGGCTTCGAGGCGAGGCGAATCATGCGGGTACGACGCCAATGGAAATGCGCAACGATGCTTTCATGGGGCTGGCCGATTTCGCTCATGAAGTTCCGCGAATTCTTGAAGAAAATGGTAGCCAGCGGAGTCGAGCAACGATTGGCAAAGCCCAGATCTTACCCGGTGCCGCCAACACGGTCCCCGGGCTGGTCGAGTTCTCCTTGGACGTCCGTGACACATCCGAGGTGATTCTCGATGACTTGTCGTCTGCGTTTCGCAAGGCACTTTCCGCCATCGCACGACGACGCAATTTGATGTTCGAGTTTGAGCAGAAAAGCTACCTTGCACCGGTCGGTTGTAGCGAGGTTGTGGTTCATGAGCTGATGGAGCAAGCCAATAAGCTTGGGATCGATTTCCTTGCCATGCCCAGCGGCGCGGCCCATGACGCACAGATTATGGGTAGGATGGTGCCGGTCGGTATGGTCTTTGTCCCCAGTAAAAACGGGCAGAGCCATTCGCCAGCCGAATGGACCGCATGGGCAGACATTGGGGCGGGAGCAAACGTGATGCTCAACACTTTGATTGGTTTAGCGGATGACTTGTAGTACGATCACCGGAAACAACAGTTACATGACAGACGATCACGACGATGAATTAGCTGAACACCTTGATCCGCTCAGAGATGCGTATCACGAATCCTTCATCGACAATCCGGCTCACCGAGATTTTCTGGTTCACCGCAGCACCGCATTACTTTGCATTGACATGCAGTACCTTGACGCGGCCCCCGGTCACGGAGTCTTTCGTGATGCTGAGCGAAGTGGTGTATCGCTTGAAGCACAGCGCTACTATTTTGATCGTCTTGAATCGATGGTGCTGCCCAACACGCGACAGTTGCAGGATTCATTCCGCAGCCATCACTTGGAAGTGATCCACACACGGATCCAATCTTTAACTCGCGATGGCCGAGATCGTGGAAAAGGACATCGACGATTGGGATTGCTGGCGCCGCCTGGATCGCGCGAAGCGGATTTTATTGAAAGGGTCGCTCCGCTTCCGGAACGTGATGAGATCATCATCAACAAGACGGCCAGTGGTGTTTTCTCATCAACCAATTTGCATTACGTGTTGAAGAACCTTGGTATTGAATCGCTATTCATTGTGGGCGTGTACACGAACGAGTGTGTCGAAACCACGGTCCGGGATGCTTGTGACCTCGGGTACCTCGTCACCGTTGTCGAGGATTGCTGTGCGACGGTGACGCCGGAACTTCACAACGCATCTCTGGCAACGCTTCGGGATCGGTACGCACGAATTATGACGCTGAGCGAAGCGATCGCAGTACTGAACCGGTTCTTACCGGTCGAAAAATAGTGGCTCCTTCGCGTTCTCCGCGATGCCTTTTCCTTGTGCGTGAGAACCTAGCTTATAACTTAGAAAATGCTTTAGCGGAGTCAACGAGATGCCAAACTGGAGCGATCACGTCAGAGTGTTACAAAAACTTGTAGGAGGGATTTGGATTGTTCTGGCGTTGGATGTGGCCTGCGCACAAGCACTCAGGGTCAATGCCACCGGTCATGACAGTCGAATTGACATCGAATGGGAATCCGACGGACTGCCAGGAAACCTGTTTGACATCTACCGGTCGGAGAAACCCGACGGGGCGTTTGAAAAGATCAACGAGACACCCCACCGCGTGAATGTCTATAGCGACTTCTTGGGACAGAACCCTGTGCAGCGATTCTATCGAGTCGTGCCGGCAGGAGATTCCATGGTCAGGGCGCCGATCGTTTCGGCTCGGACACGACCGATGAGCGATGATGAGTTGCTCGAATCGGTGCAGGAAGCCACCTTTCGGTACTTCTGGAATTTTGGTCATCCCGTCAGTGGGTTGGCGCGGGAACGGAACACAAGCGGAGACACCTGTACGATCGGCGGGTCAGGTTTTGGGTTGATGGCGATCGTTGTGGGCGCGGAGCGAGGTTTCGTCACTCGAGCACAATCTGCCGAGAGGATTCTGAAAACGGTTCGGTTCTTGGAAGACAAAACGCCTCGTTACCACGGCGCGTGGGCTCACTGGGTCAACGGCAGGACCGGAGCGACGATTCCGTTTGCGCGCAAGAATGGGATCCATGCCGACGACGGAGGTGATTTGGTCGAGACGTCGTTTTTGGTTCAAGGGTTGTTGACGGTCCGCCAATACTTCGATCGTGTGTATGATTGAAAACTACCGGTCGGGGCTATGCTGGCGACTGTTTATGTCGAATCCTGAGATCGATCCGATGCTTCACGCGATCGGTTGGAAACACAGTGATCCGAAAACGCTGCCGCAGACACCGAAGGGTGGCGAAGGGCATTGACACTAGTGACGCTATCGGTACTCGGTTCCCGCCAAGGAGCGATTCGAAGCGGTTACTTCATGGCCCGCTCGTGTTCCTAACGAGCGCCAAAGAGTCCTGTCGATTGACTCGCTGTGGAACTGCACCGAGCCATCCACCATCCCCACTTGAACACCCCCGACATGATAGCTGCGTGAAGTGACCGCGGCATAGGTGGGCGCCGTGATCGTTTTGCCCTCACGAGAGGAGTTGAAGTCAACGTCATACGGTGCTCCATCGAAGGTGTAGATGACTTTGGTGTTTGGTACGAAAGTCGTTGTGAAACCGGTTTGATGGACGCGAGAATCGGTCCATTCCGTATGCCCCGAATTTGTTTTGAAATTTCCAGCGTAAGTCAATACGGTCGCGGGGGTCTGCGGTGCCGCGACCCCGAGCACCGAGGGCGCCAGTCCATCTCGCAGATAGGGAGTGAAGGCTTTGACCTCAGCGAAGGCAAGTGTGTTGCTCGAGCCGTCGAGCACGTCGCGGAATCCCGTTTTACTGTTCGGAAAAACCAGCCCCGTTCCGGCTGTCTTACCGACGGGGTCGTAGAGGAACCATTCCCCCATATTGACCGCATAGGTCAACGGATAGTGAGCAAAGTTTGGATCGCTGGGGGAGGGATCGGGGCGTGGTTGATCCTTTGGATCACTTGGGCAGAGGTAGGTGGGAACACGGACTCGGGCCACTTCCCCCTGAGCCCCATAGGGCAGCGACCAATCGATCAAATCGGTCAACCCCGATTGTTCGAGATGAGGCAGAATACGAGCTTGGAGAGACCAAGAAACGTCGGGTCGCTGCGTGTGGTACAGCCCACCGGACGGGAATTGATTGAAACTGGCATGATAGGTGTGCATCGCCAGCATGACTTGTTTGACATTGTTGGAGCAACTCATCCGCCGCGCCGCTTCGCGTGCCGCTTGGACCGCCGGCAGCAGCAAACCGACGAGGACGCCGATGATGGCGATCACGACGAGCAATTCGACGAGGGTAAACGCGGGACGATTCACTCTAAATCTCTGGAGGGGCATCTCTTTGGTATCCAGCTTAGGGGGCTGTTCGAAAAAGCGATCACGCTGTCGGCCCGTGATGTTTCGGTGAGTCGAAAAACAGGAAAAGCAGGTTGTTTTCCCACCCGATCCCACTTGGCAAGGCTTCTAATCGCTACTGAGAATCAGTCTCAATAGTGCGATTTTATTGTCTGTCCTGTTTTACGCAACCCCAGTTGTGTTAATTCGGGTCGTTCAAGAATGGCACGACAAGCCAGCCCGCGACGTGACAAGCTCTGACTCAGCCTTGCCCAGCCCCACGCTCACTGCGAGTATCGTTACAACCGAGATAACTCACGCACTTTTTAACAAGGCAAGATGATGCAGCAGCCGATTGTGGGATACCATCGTGACGACGACGCCCACTGGGTTGCCAGGCTTGCGTGTGGTCACAATCAACACGTGCGCCACGATCCACCCTGGATGAATCGGACGTGGGTGACGACCGCCGTTGGTCGGGGTGCGATGATTGGCTACTTACTGGACTGCAAAAAATGTGATGAGCATGCAGCGAAAGATGACCAGTCGAGGAAGTCTGAAGATTTTGAACTCGAGAAAAGGCGGATTTCCATACGCAAACCGAATACACGGATCGGTCTTGTCTTGCTCGTTTGTTTAGCAGTTCTGTTCCTCATTGCACTCTACCTTGGCTATCGTTCCTTCGACAAGGAAGCGATTGAGAAAACGGAAATCGGAAGGATCGTCGACGGTCATGAACAGAACAAGGCGAAGCTCGGCGATCAAATCGTTGACGGCGATCACTCTCAAGTTTTTTATCGATCGATCAAGATCGAGGGCGTGGACCCCATGACGTTTCGTCGTTTGAAGGGCGCCTTTTCGGTTGACGATGACCATGCGTTCCTGGGGCATGCGATGCTCGCAGCGGCCGCCCGCATCATGTCCTGATTTCAGTCCGCGTACTCGACTAGCACGATCTCAAACTCGTTGAGCTGCGGAAGGGTGATCGTTTCTTGTCCGTTGGGTTCTTGGTGATGCTGCAGAGCAGAGCCGTCGGTCAAACCGCGAATCTGCTTTACGCGATCGGACGTCTTCAAGTGAACCGTCACGTTAGGGATGGGCACGGGTGCGTGGATGGAGGCGGCCAGTTGCCCGGTATGGTTCAAGAGACCAACCCATTCGAATCGCCCTTCGCGATCTCGCCGGTGAGTCACTTCGACCAGCGGCGACGTCTCCACGCTGGCACGACGCGGCGTCTTCAAAAGCTGGTCGATGGAGCCGACAGCCAAGAGTGCATGCGTTTGACTACCCCATTCGGCGTACATGCGGCCAATTTCGTAAGGCAGGACGAGCGCCGCGCCTTGTCCGTGCTTTCGGTACCACATGCCTGGTATATCCGAGATGCTGTGGATGTAACATTTTTCGGGCGGGCCGTACGTCACATCGTGCACAAGCCGCAACAGCGTCTGACTGTCCGGGACAGGGGCATATTCGTGAAATTCACCGCGAAGATGCGAGAGATCGTAATCTTTGAGGGCATCCAATGCGATCAACTGTTTATCTTCCGGGCGGATCTTCAGGTACATCGAGTGACGTTCGGGCCAGGTCTTGATCAATTTGGGCGATCCCGTACAAGTTAGCGATTCTGGGACTTTGCCGCTGAGCAACAGTCGGCCGCCACGAGCGACATAGGGGTCGAGTATCCGTGCGTCGTCTTTGTGAAGCCGATCGCTTTGTGGGACAACAAGGGTCTGATAGCGGTTGAGTTCCGAATCGGTCACGGAGACCAAGTCGAAGGGGACGTGCGATTCCGACAACATTTGTACCCAACCTGCGAAGTCCTCACCCGCGTGATAAACAAGCCCCACGTCGGCGGCCGATTCCGTATCGAGAAGCCATTGATCATTCGCCGCGTGAAACCGGTAGACATCGCCGGCCGGGCCAAGCCCCGCCCGATCTTCCAAACGTTGCAGCGGGCCCATGCAGTAAAAGTCGAGCCAGGCGCCGCTCATCATCAATTGCCAAAGCCGACGCGTGTGCAAGTACGGCGCCACGCCCGAGTGCCGGAAGATCATCTGGTGGAAATGGTTCGAGGCGTTTGCGAGTTGACGCGTTGGATTCTTCATTAAGGTCGATTGGGCACGTTCCAGGTTGCCCCAATGCCCTTCGCCAATCGGCTGGCCCGATTCTTTGCGAATCACGTCGATGTGCTCTTCGGTATAGGTACAGATCGCGATGTTCGGGCGGATCGACTTCACCAACTCGCGAACTCGGCGGAATTGGGCATCGATTTGAGCTCTCTGCCATGCCTTGAGCTTCGTCAAAGCCTTGGCGTCTCCATCGTGCTTTGGCAGGTCAAGCCCGCAGAACGCCTTAAATGAGCTCTTGCAGTTTTCGCATTGACAGACACCATGATGGACCCGGCTGTAGTCCGTTTGCGGAAAGCCAATCATATTGAAAAAGACGCCGTCGAGCGGGTATTTCATCACGGCCTCGTCAAGAATTTTGAACATGTAGTCCTGTTGGTAGCCGCCCATCAAGCAAGTGTGCACCTGGCCGTTGTAGTTGACGTTCTGACCCTGCTCGTTGACATAGAGCCAATCTGAATGCTTCGCAGCGAACTGTTCATTGATCTTGCTGAAATCGAATCGGCCGATCATTTTGATGTTCGCGGCATGCAGCTTTGGCAGAACCGTTCCGACGAGGTCGGATTCCATGTAGGTGTTTCGCCAATGATACGGCAATGCGGTCGGATAATTTGCAACGATGCCGCCGACGCTAAACAACACGACGTTCGCTCCAAAATCTTGAACCTCGCGAACGTACAGATCGGTATCCATGGTCGCATCGACTTCTCGCAGATTGGTCTGAAGCATGCGATGCGGAGTCATCCACCAGTTGGGCTCGTCCGAGAAGGCGTCGCCAACGCCGACAGACAGGAAGGAGGAGAAAAAGAGGGTACTGATGATCAGCAGCAAAAGATGCCGAGGCATGGCGAACGGTCCTTTCCGGTCAATGGAACAAAGACGATGCGGCTTCAATGGCTCCCAGAGCATCTGGGTGACGGCCTGTCTCGTGCCGACTGCCTGATAGCATTCGGCGGAATGAATTGTAATGCAAAGTGATCTCCAGTTGGGATTTCAGTGGGATCGCTAGAATGCGCTTCCAGCGGGTATCACGTTGCACAACTCGTCGTCCGCACGCTGCTAGGCGTCTCCCTTGGCAAATGATTGCATCTCGGTTGTTGTTGGATTAGAACTACGGCTTGGAAAAGGCAACGCGCGCTCACGCCGGCCTAGCAACAACCACGAACGAGTATTGCATTCTCGATGAAACGGTTCCACCTCGCTGCAACGATGCTGCTCTGTCTTGTGTTCGCTTCATCCACGCACGCGAGATCACCCAATTTTATTCTGATTTTGACGGACGACCATGGTTGGAGCCAAATGTCCGAGTCCATGGATCCCGAGGTTGCCGACGCTCGAAGTCTGTACCTGGAAACTCCGAACATGGTTCGACTGATGCGCGAAGGCATGCGTTTTACATCGGGCTATTCGCCTGCGCCGCTTTGCACGCCGACTCGACGTAGTATCCTCTGTGGAACATCAACCGCTCGCAGCGGTCCGGAGTTCAAGAGTCAATGGATCCCCAAGGATCACGCGACGATCCCAAAGTCGTTGAAGGAAAGCAACGCAAATTACCGGTGTGCTCACTTCGGAAAATGGGGCGAGAATATGGTCTCGACGCCCGAAGAGTGTGGCTACGATCGGAGCGATGGGATGACGGGCAACAAGACCGGTGGAATGCCATCCTCACTTGGCGTCGTTGGATCGCACGATGATGGCCCTCCACACTTCATCGACAACGAAGACCCAAAACGAACGAGCTCGATCACGACTCGTGCGATTGAATTTATGGACGATCAAGTCAAAGCCGATTTGCCGTTCTTCGTTCAGGTCAGTTACTATGCACAGCACTTGTCGGTTGTCACGAGTGCCAAGACGCTGGAGAAGTACGGGGCGAAGGGCGTTCCCGATCGGCGCTATCCGCCAGCATGGGCAGCCATGCTCGACGAACTGGATGCCGGGGTTGGACGATTGGTCGACACGGTGACGAAACTCGGAATCGAAAAGAACACGTACATTTTCTTTACGGCCGATAATGGCGGCCGCGGGAGTATCCCGGGTGGCGATGATGAGTTGCCGCCAACCAATCTTCCACTGACGGGTGCCAAACACAGCCTTTATGAAGGTGGCATCCGCGTGCCATTCGTTGCACGTGGTCCAAACATTCCGGCTGGGTCGGTTTGTCGCGTCCCGGTGGTGGGTTATGACTTTCTGCCGACCTTTCTTGATCTGGCTGGGGGCGATGTCTCTCGTTTGTCCGACGAGATTGATGGAGTGAGTATTCGGAAATTGCTGGTCCGTTCCAACAAATCGTCACTCGCTAGACCGAGCGGTGCGATTTTCTTTCATCGCCCGGATAAACTCTTTTCGGCGATCCGCACGAACGAGCAAAAGCTGATGCTCTTTTGGAAACGCAATGGCGAAGTCGATCGGCACGAGTTGTTTGATCTCGCTTCGAACCCGACCGAAGAAGGGAACGATGTTTCCGGCGAGCAGGCTGACCGGGCCGCCGCGCTTCAAGAAAAACTGCAGGGATATCTGCGGTCGGTGGATGCCGGCAAGCCTAAGCAGGTTGTCCAAAAGAAAAGGTCAGCACCTGGCATTACCCCGACGAATCAAATCGCTCCGGATCTAAACCGATGACTTTGACAAAAGTTGCGTTTTCCATGATCAGTTGGCTGGCGATCCTCCCGCTGGCCGCGGCGAGCGAACGTCCGATCTCGTTCAACCGCGACATTCGCCCGATCCTTTCCGATCGATGCTTTGCCTGTCATGGTCCCGATGCCGAAACCGTCGAGGGCGGTTTAAGGTTGGATTTGCCCCTCGAAGCGATCGATGCGGGAGCCATCTCGCCGGGAAACGCCGACGAGAGTGAGATGTTTCGCCGGATTCTGTCGGATGACGAAGACGAGAAGATGCCTCCGACGCACGTTCACAAGCCGCTTGATGAAGGACAAATTGAGCTCATCCGGCGCTGGATTCATGAAGGTGCCAAGTATCAACCGCACTGGGCTTACACGCCGCTTCGACGGGGCGAAATTCCTAGCGTGCAGGACACCCATTGGGTTCGAAACGATCTGGACCGGTTTGTTTTGTCAAAATTGGAGCAAATCGGCGTCGAACCCTCCCCCCCTGCCGATTCGGTCACCTTGATTCGACGACTTGCGTTCGACTTAACCGGTTTGCCTCCGACAAGCACCGAAGTGAACGCGTTTGCGGGTGCCTCCTCCGAGCAAGCGTATCAGGATCTTGTCCGACGGTTTCTTGACTCGCCCCGCTTTGGCGAACGGATGGCGATCTATTGGCTCGACTTGGTTCGCTATGCGGACACGGTGGGTTACCACGGTGATCAGAACGTGTCGCAATCGCCCTATCGCGACTATGTGATCCATGCATTCAACAACGGTCTGCCCTACGATCAATTTGTGCGTGAGCAACTCGCTGGTGACTTGTTACCTAACCCGACGATCGATCAATTGGTTGCATCGGGGTACAATCGGTTGAATCAAACGACCGAAGAGGGGGGGGCGCAATCAAAAGAGTACCTGGCGATCTACTTTGCCGATCGTGTTCGCAACGTTTCGCAAGTGTTCATGGGGGCGACCCTCGGTTGTGCTCAATGTCATGACCACAAGTATGATCCATACACCTCGAAAGATTTTTATGCACTCGGTGCGTTCTTTGCGGATCTCGAGGAAAAAGGTGTGTATTCGGCCCGCGTTCGGCCACCAGAGATCCCGGTTCCCTCTGCGGCGGAGCAGAAAGCACTCGACGAAACGCAGGCCAAGATTGACAAGGCTACGGAAACGTTGCAGTCACTCAAGCGGCAGTTGCTGAAAACACAAGCCGAGTGGGAGCGGGGCGCGGTGGCGTCGCTCAGCGACACTCACGAGGCGATTGTGAACGTTTGGATCGATGACGCCCAAGATACCGGCGGTGAAAGTTCAGGCACGTGGAATTTTGTTGCCTCCGACAAAGCTCCCGTGCACAGCGGGCAGTCTTCTCGGATCCAATCGGGCGACGGGATCGTCCAGCATTACTTTGTTGATGCTGAGAAATCGGTCACGGTTGAGGCGGACATGCAATTGTGGGCCTGGGTTTATCTCGATCCAAACACTCCACCCCGCTCCGTGATGTTGCAATTTCATGATGGCCATTCATGGGATCACCGAGCGGCATGGGGGACGGACGATATCAACTACGGCCGCAGGCCGGAAGATTGGAACGGATATCGGCGTCGAGGTGGCTTGCCTGAACTTGGCAAATGGGTGCGATTGGAGGTCGATGCCGCCGAGGTCGGTTTCAAACCAGGCGATACCATCGCTGGCATGGCGTTTACGCAATTTGAAGGTGCGGCAGTTTGGGATGACGCGGGCTGGAATCACAGGCAAGGCATGCCAACTCGAATTGCCGAAATCCTCTCGTCCGACCCATCCGATCGAGACCCAGCTCAGAGCAAGCAACTGAGCGACTACTATTTGTCGGTTTCGCCATCCTTGGTCGAGTTGAATGCTGTGCTTGATCGGTTGCAAACGGAGCAGCGGGCGATCTTGGAAAGTGCTACGACGACCGTGGTCAGCCGCGCGGTTAGCCCCCGGCCGGTACGCCTTTTGCGCCGCGGTGATTGGATGGATGATACGGGTGAGATTGTCGAACCGGCAATTCCTGAATTTTTGGGCTCGCTTGACGTAGCGGGACGACCGGCGACTCGGTTGGACCTCGCCAACTGGCTTTGTCAAAGCGATAACGTGTTGTCCTCGCGAACCATGGTCAATCGGTTGTGGTATTTGATGTTCGGACGAGGGCTCTGTGAGAGCATCGATGACTTTGGTGGTCAAGGTTCGTTCCCGAGTCATCCCGAGCTGCTCGACTATCTCGCCGTCGAGTTCGTCGAGTCAAACTGGAACATCAAGCATATCATGGAGTTGATCGCAAACAGTTCCGTCTATCGTCAATCGTCCAAGCCAAGTCCGAATCTGCGAAGCACCGATCCCTACAACGAATGGTTTGCTCGTCAGGGTCGATTTCGCATCAGTGCCGAGATGGTTCGTGACAATGCACTGTTGTTAAGCGGCCTGTTGGTGGAGCAGATCGGCGGACCGAGCACCCGACCGTATCAGCCCAGTGGGTATTACGACCAATTGAACTTTCCCCGTCGTCAGTACGTGGCAGACAAGGGCCCCGACCAATATCGGCGCGGCGTCTACACGCATTGGCAGCGAACATTTTTGCATCCGATGCTGAAGGCCTTTGATGCACCAAGCCGTGAAGAATGCACGGCCATGCGTTCGCGATCCAACACTCCGCTGCAGGCGTTAACGTTGCTCAACGATCCAACCTTCGTCGAAGCAGCTCGCGCCCTCGCCGCGCGGATCATGCGTGAAGGTGGATCGTCGGTCGACGAGAAGATCGGCTGGTCACATCTGGAGGTGCTTTCTCGAAAAGTTGATTCCTTTGTCGCAGACGAACTGCGGCAGATCTACCTCGACCATCGTGTGCACTATGAAGAACACGCGCAGCAAGCGAAGGATCTGGTTTCGATTGGCGATTCGCCCGTTGCCGAGGATCTCGATACCACCGAACTGGCTGCCTGGACCGGTGTGGCACGTGTGCTGCTGAACCTACAAGAAACCATCATGCGTTATTGATCACAGCGTTGGATGGCAAACGGCCTTTGTTTACCGCGCAATACTCCATTTGCAGACCCTCATGAAAAACGACTTCCTTTGCAGCGGTCCTCACTTAGCTCGGCGTACCTTTCTCAAACGCGCCGGAGTAGGGTCGGTGGCACTCGCTGCGCTTATGCAGGACGAGACCGCATCGGCTTCGGTCCTTCCGCATCACGCGCCTCGTATCAAGCGAGTGATCCACCTCTGTATGGCAGGTGGTCCAAGTCAGTTTGAGACTTTTGACTACAAGCCTGAACTCGCCCGACTCGATGGAAAGCCGATGCCGGAGTCGCTGACCAAAGGCCAGCCGATCGCCCAGCTGCAGAATGCGGCTCTCAATGTCATGGGACCCCAGCACCCGTTTGTCCGACACGGAAAGTGCGGGATGGAAATGTCAACCGTGTTCCAACACATTGGTGACTTGGCCGATGACATGTGCGTCATTAAGTCCATGCATACCGAGCAAATCAATCACGACCCTGCACATACCTTTTTCAACACCGGAACCGTGATCAGCGGTCGTCCTTCGATGGGATCGTGGGTGATGTATGGACTTGGTGCCGAAACCAAGGACTTGCCGGGCTTTGTTGTTTTGACGAGTGAAGGAGGCGGCCAAAGCCAACCGATCAGCTCTCGGCAATGGCACTCCGGTTTTTTGCCAAGCCGTTTCCAAGGTGTGCAAATGCACTCGACCGGCAATCCTGTTCATTACGTCGGCAATCCGGCTGGAGTCGGTAAGAAACAGCAGCGAGAGATTGTGGATGCGGTTTCTCAAATTAACTTGCATCGTAACGAGGCACTCGAAGATCCTGAGATCGCAACGCGAATCGGTGCTTATGAAATGGCGTTCCGAATGCAGACTTCAGTTCCCGAATTGACCGATCTTTCGTCGGAACCACCAAAGATCGTCGACATGTACGGATGCACTCCGGGCGATGGATCCTTCAATAGCAATTGTTTATTGGCTCGACGGTTGGCGGAGCGCGGTGTCCGGTTCATCCAGCTCTACCATCGTGGTTGGGATCACCACGGCGGCGTCAAGCGCGGAGTCGCGAAGACGGCGTCCTTAGTGGACCAAGGGACGGCGGCGCTCGTAAAAGATCTCAAACAACGCGGCATGCTCGAGGAAACACTGATCGTTTGGGGTGGCGAATTTGGACGCACGCCGATGGCTCAAGGCGACGGACGTGACCATCACATTAAGGGTTTCTGCATATGGCTCGCTGGAGGAGGTGTCCGCGCCGGAATGACTTACGGGTCCACCGACGAGCTCGGATACAACGCGGTCGAGAATCCGGTTCACATTCGCGACTTCCACGCGACGATGCTGCACCTGTTGGGTATTGACCATGACCGCTTTACCTACAAGTTCCAAGGACTCGATTTCAAGCTAACGGGGGTAAAACCCGCGAAGGTGATTAAAGACATCTTGGCGTAACGAGAGAGAGGTACCGAAATAGCAACGGGCGAGGCAAACAACCGCTGATTGAACCGAGCTCACTTCGGAACAATGAAATCAGTTGCAAGCGTATTAGAGGGCGAGGTGTTTGGCGAGAGTGCGTGCCGGGCGAAATCCATAACTGTATTTGGACTCGTACGGAAAATGCACCAGCCGATCCGTGGACTCCACACGATTCGCCGGGTTGTCGAAGGCTCCCCCCCACAACAATCTCGCCTCCCTATCCGAGACCAGATGATCCGTGGATCGATCGGCCTCTCGCTCAAGATCCTGAGTCCATTCCCAGACATTGCCATTGGTGTCAAAGGCTCCCCACACATTTGGCCACTTACTGCCAACCGGCCAGGTGGAGTTCTGAGAATTCCGCTCGTACCAAGCAAAGTGATCGAGCAGGCGAATGGAGTCACCAAAAGCGTAGGTAGAAACCGTGCCGGCTCGACAAAGACACTCCAATTCCGCAGTCGTAGGCAGACGATAGCCATCGCGTTGCATGAAATCCTCGGGAATCCGAATGCCAACGGCATCGTTCGATGCGGTATTGGGTTCGTAACAACGAGCAAGCCCCTCTTGGTCACTGAGCCAGTTACAGAACGCAACGGCGTCGTACCAAGTAACATCATTGACAGGACATTCGATGTCGGCAGCAAACTTGACGTCATGCTTGTGTTGCTTACGAAACACGCGAAAATCCGCTACGGTGACTTCGCGATCTGCAATGGCAAATGGGTAATCAATCTTCGTTGAATGGAGCGCTGTGCCGACCGACGTATCTCCCGCAGCCGATCTGGATGGCGGTAAGATCCGGATGAAGGTTTGCCCGATGGAATTGATGCTCCAGTCGTTCTGCTGCTTGGGTCCCCATTCAGATTGACGCTGCAGTTTGCCATCCAGTTGCGCGAGTCTGGATTCCATCTTCCACTTGCGAAACGTCCAGTTGACTGCGGAATGAACCCCAGCATCGGGGTCGTCCATGTACAAAGCTTCGAGTTGCTTGGCAATGCCTTGGCGTTCATCGGAAAGCAACTCCTCCGTGAGCCCTCCTAGCAATAACACAATCGCTTGTCGAACCGAAGCGTCCTCCTGTTTGGCCAACTGATTGACAAGTTGTGAGTGATTCACAGCGAAGTGGTTGAGGCGGTCAAGCAATTGATTCCGCATGGACGGCTCGGGACCATGTCGGAGTAACGCCCAGACGTCATCCGCGTCGCCAAAATGGATTAAGACGACAGCGGCGTTCATGCGTTGATTCAACGGAACGGCTTCAGCCAGCTCCTTGAGCGTCGCTCGCATCTGGCGTTGAACGCCATACGAATGGGGACGCAACGCCCCAATCAGGCTCTGGAATGCGTTCACATCATTCGTTTCTAAGATCCACTCCACGAGTTGATCCGGAAAACCTTCCGCAATCTGTTGTTCAACGCTGAGAATACGGCAAATCGCTATCGTGGCCCGCATCCTTTGAACATGGGGTAACGCCGCGTCATGGAGCAAACTTCGCAGCGGCTCCACAAGCATCGGAGTCACCGTCCCCATTTTGTCAACGTACGCTTCAGGGCGAGTTACCTTCGTCAGCTGCATTGCGACGCTTGGGGCAAGCTGCTTCCATCTGGCGTCGTCGGGCGAAAACGATGCCAGCAAGAGTGCCGTTGACAACAACTCCGCTTCATCGAGCTGCGAGTCGTTGAACTGACGCCAAAGAGCCCGACAGGTCGCATCCTTATGCGGCAGCAGGGCCTGACGCGCCACGTCAAGCGACACATCGTCAAGCCCCGGCAATGCTCCGACGACGTAATCGACGACTGCTGGGTCCGTCGCAAGGAGTGCAAGTGCAAGGTGAAGCTTCTGCTTGGAACTGCTCGGTGCCTGTTGGAAGCCTTCCCAAATGATGGGATCAGCCCAGGGTTGGCAGTTTTCTAGCTCTGCAACAACAGCCGGAACCGACGCCGTATCGATGTCGCGCAACTGTTGCAGCAAGGTCACCGTGCGACTGATGGCCGCTTGTTTTTGAAGCATGCCCTCAACCCGGAGCTGGCGTTTGTGAACGGAATCAAGCAGCTGCCACGTTGCGAATGCGAGGATGACGAAGAAGGCGATGAGTCCGGCCTTTCGGATGAGATGGTGCCGTTGGGCGTTCTTGATGAGCTTCCGCTCTTGGGGACTCCACTGGCTCGATTGGGTGAAAAGACGAATCGATAGATATTCCCACCAAGTTGGTAGCTGGCGGGTTTCCGGTCTGGCATTCCACAGAGCGGAACGTTCGGCGAGTCGAATTTCAGCTCGACCTCGTCGTGTTTCCTTCTGCTTGCCCGTCAACCATGCCCTCAGCGAATGGACCAGATAGTCGTGGGTCAATTGATAGAACGTTTGCTCGACAACGGGACGATTCCCCTCCGCATGCTTTTGTGAACTGTCCAACGCGGTATCCATGGGAGAGATAAGACGCAGTTCGGAATCGAGAATTCTTATCAGCTCCTCAAACTCTTTCGGGCGACCCACATAGCCTGAGGCCTGAAGCAATGCATCGCGAGACTTGACCGGTCCTTTGATGTCGGTTCCACGTTTCGGCAGCAGAGCTCTCAGGATCGCGCGGGCACCGTGCTCGTGGTAGCGGTGTCTCGGAGGTGCTGTGGAAACGCAAAACGTCTCTTCGAGAAACGTCTCTCCAACACCTTGTGTGCCACCGGCGTGCCGCAGACCGTCGGTCGTCCACGGTTTGCTCTTCATCATGTCTGCCAACAACGCCAATCGTATACAAACCACTCTTCCGTCGTTGGAGAGTGCAGCCACTGACCGCTTCAGAAATTCCCTCTGCTCCTCAGACATCTGCTCGGTCAGTTCGGGGACTTTCCCGTAGGCAGCCCCAAATGCAGCCAGCACTTTCTGGGCGTGATCCTCATCGAACAAGTCAACCAGAGCGCTGTTTTGCCCCTCTTCAAGACGTACCTCGAGTGCCCGCATGAAGCGACTCACCGTCAACCAGAACTCGTCTCGCACCATCACCATGCACTGCACGCGTCCACCATCGCATTGCCGAAGCGCTGCCACCAAGTCGGTGTTCTCGATGTCCTTCTGGACGTGCAACCATTGCTCAAACTGGTCAATCACGATCAGCAGTTTCTTGCTTTGCGGAATTCCACGAGCTCCCCGGACGGTGGCCAAGATCTGTTGCAGCCCAAGGTTGGATTCCAGATTCGGTGTCTGTTTGCGGATCCGATGCAACAGCTGAGACTCTGTATCCGTGGCGGTTGCCTCGACATAAACCGCGCAAACATCCTCGGACAGCAGCGGCAGCAAACCGGCCTTGACCAGCGAAGATTTCCCACAACCCGACGGCCCATAAATCACACCGACGGAAAACGTACGATCGGAATCGAACTGTTCAATACGATGCTTCCAGAACCGCACGGCGTCCGGCAATCCATCACGGTCCCGAGGCCCCGGCAACAAATCCAGATAGAAATCGGCATCGTGCGCATCGAACGATCGCAGGCCTTTGGGAAGGATCCGAATTGCGGGTGTCCTTTTCCTTGATACCATCGAATCGCTTGCGTCCCCGAGTGTGTGGGCCGCCGCAGACGTGGGGCTCGACGTCGCAGAAACCTCGCCGGCAATCGTAGCAGACTCGTTGCCCGCTTGGGCGGTGTCGCTTGGTGCAGCCGATGATTCGCTCAGGAAACGCCGCAAATCATCGGCAAACTCGATTGCCGATGAATAGCGCTCGCTGGCACGCATTGCCATAGCCCTTTGGCAAATGCGTTCGATCTCTTTGGGCAAGCTGGGGACAAACTGGCTTATCGGCCGTGCATCCTCGCGACTAATGCGTGCAAGAATTTCCTTGGTCGCCCCTCCGGCAAACGGATGGATTCCAGCGAGCAACTCATAGAAGACGACACCGAGGCTGAAGATATCCGAACGCGAATCCACCCGATGTCCTTCACCGCGGGCTTGCTCGGGGCTCATGTAGAGTGCCGTACCTACATAACTCTTCCCATGGCCAAATTCTTCCTCGCGCAACGCCAGTCCAAAATCAACCAACCAGGGCTTGCTTTCGACATCGATAAGAATGTTTCCCGGTTTGACGTCCCGATGGACAACCCCTTGCTGGTGTGCGTAGTGCATCGCATCCGCCACCGTCGCGACCAGATCAACCGAACGAGTGAAGGACAGGCGAGCTCGCCTCAGTTTTGCCGCCAAGTCGGTCCCGTCAATGAACTTCGCGACAATAAAACAGGGGCACGCTTCCGTAGTGCCAATATCGTAGACTGGCACGATGTGGGGATGGTCCAAATTGGCAACCGTGCGTGCCTCGTTCAAGTACGCAGAAGCGGCTGCCGGCTGTGAAACCAACCTCTGGTGAGGAACCTTGATGGCAACCTGACGCTCCAATTTCTCATCGATTGCCAGATAAACCACTCCGTATCCACCCTTGCCGAGGATCTTAACGATTCGGTAGCGCCCAATCCGCTCAGGCTGGGGAAACGGCTCGTATTCCATCGATCCAACCCGCAGCGACCCACCCTGCATCGATCCGGTTTCGACTGGCCCGGTTTCCAGCGAACCGGAAGTCGAATTCTCGAAGGTGTCATTGAGGTCTTGTGGCGGTTCGTAGGAATCACTCTCACCCATAGCGTCCTTCTGAAAGTGGCATCGCAGGAAGTCAGCCCCCATTCTAGTCGAATTTCCGAAAGGGGGGGCAGTGCGACACGGACTACCCCGTCACGCAGTTTTTCCCTTTGGCTTTGGCTCGATAGAGTGCAGCGTCGGCGCTCGTGATCAGCGATAGTGAGTCGGCAGGCGTGTTTGGATAGCACGACACTCCGATGCTGATGGTAGGACGCAACGCAATGCCATTCTTCTCAAATCCTGCGGATTCAACCGCTTTGCGAATCTGCTCACCGATCGAACAGGCGGCGTCCAGTTGGTGGCCAGGCAAGAATGCACTGAACTCGTCGCCACCGAAGCGGCAAGCTTGTCCCGTCGATCCAAGCACCTTTGCGATCAGTCGCCCGGTTTCGCCGATGACATGTGCGCCGTATAGGTGTCCGTGGGTATCGTTGATCTGTTTGACGCCGTCCATGTCCATCATCAAGACCGCGAGCGGAGTGTCGCGTCTTACCATGTTTTGAAGCGTGAATTCCAATGCTTCGTCAAATCGACGTTTCGAGGGTAAGCCCGTAAGTGGATCGGTGCCGACGAGTGTTGCGACTTCACTATGAAAGTCGATATCGAATTCGTCGGCAAGCGAGAAGCGAATTACCGTCTCACCGATCAAGATTTTGTCGCCATCGCGCAGCACCGTCCGACCAAGGATCGCCGTTCCGTCGACTCGCGTACCATTCGTCGAATTCATGTCTTCAAGAATGTACTCGCCATCCCGCTCGGGCGTGATCGTGGCGTGATGCCCCGACACTTTGAGGTCGTGAAGCGGAAAGGTGCAAGTCGTGTTGCGCCCGATCACCGTCCTGCCAACCAGAAATGCATGGACGCCAATGTCCGCACGGCTGCGAATCACGCTCAGGAATGCTCGCTTGGTGGACTGGATTTCATGCGGTGTCGAAGGGGCGTCCTCGCGAAGAGTGCCCGTTTCCAAAGCATGCTGGCCCATGCAATACGATGACGGTCCTGTGTCGTGGAGATTCATGTCAGATCGAATGCTTGCAAGAGTAGCGTGGGATCCAGTGTGTACACTCAGTACCTATATCAAGAATCTCACCACGAAGTCACGAGCGAATTAGCCAAACCGAGCGAGACGGATGCAGATTCTTATCGATGGCGCAACACCGCAGAGTCCTCTCTTTAGCCTTCACTTTCTGCCGACTCACTTACTTCGAGCCCCTCTTTGAGAGATGGACGTCTCATCACCACGCGATTCATCATTGGCCCGATCACCCTATTTCAGGTCAGGATCCTCTCTCGGCCAGTCTGCTTCATGAACCGTCGAACGTCTCGACAGCTTCAACCCTGAAGTCAGAGCCGGGAAAGGCGATAGGAAGCGGCCGTACTCCGGGGGGCGGTTGCCGACCCGCCTAACCTATCTCACAATGGAACGACTCAAACCCTGGAGACACCACCATGATCAAGAAGATTCTGCTCACTGCCGTCGCTGTCGCGACTTCTCTTGCTTTTTGCGCTGATTCCGCCGATGCGTTCGGTGGACGCGGCTATGCACGGCGGCAAGTTCGCCGATCCTATTACGCTCCGGCACCGGTCGTGGTCCAAAGAGTTTACGTCGCGCCGGTTGCGACTTATTACCGCGCCCCGGTTTACTATCAGCCGCCAGTATCCGTTAGCGTCGGCCGTTACGGCAGCTACTACGGATCCGGGTATTACGCACCGACTTATCCATCGTACGGTGGCGTCTCCGTCCGAGTCGGCTGGTAAGTGTCTTCGGTCCACGACCCGAGCTTTGCACGCGAACCTTTGTTTCTGTCGCTCCGAGTGAAGGGGGCGACGATTTGGTTAATGTTCGGTTTCTTGATAGAGGTTTTTGTCAAGCTCGCGTTCACCGCGCAGCACTTCAGCGGCCTTTCCGGTTAGCCACAGGTAATGGTCCGAGGGCACGCCTTCGTTGGTCAGGAAGCGAGAAGGGGGTTGGTTCTGAGGAGGATGGTCGGTGCACTTGAAGATCGCGGTCGCTTCGTCCACTTCATCGAACATCGCCACGTAAATCATCGGTGCTCCCGACTGGATCGCCGTAGATAAGAGGCCCCAGTAGAACGCCCCTTTTTGACGTGGGTTCTGGTCCAGCGGATGGCGGCCATCAAACTCGTGTCGGCTCAGGTTGAACCAGCTGAATCCGGGATACGCACATGGCACATAATCCACACCACGTTGCTTGCACCAAGAGAGATCTGCTTGGATGTGATTCCCGTATCGTTCCAATTCGTTGTGTAGGAGTGATGTGAAGCGTTGAACCATCCATGGCATGATGACGTCAGCTTGTTCGATGACTTCATGAAGGTAGGGATCACCGACGCAGTCGGTTTCGAGATCTCGAAAATAGGTTGGGACCCCAAGCATGACGCTGCAGCCGCCATATTCGGGATCTTTCTTTAGAAAGTCCAACAGCTTTTCAATGCCGATTTCCCGCAGGTCGTAGGGGCGGTCGGGAAAGCCAATGCCCCAAATCGCCACCAACGGTTTGCCGCGATGGTACAAGTAGGTTTGATCCTCGCCTTGGCTTGTCAACTTCATCTCGTCAACCAATTCCTTCCAGTCATCGATCACCGAGGAGCAATCTTCGCCTGGCTTCAGACCGGATAAATCGTACATGACCGAAATGGCTCGTCCGTGTTTCTGTGACGACCTCAAAGCGTTTCCGAGAATGATGCGTCCTTCGCGTCGACTTCGCGGGCTCCGCGTGACGCCAAAGAAACGCTGCATGAAGACACCATCAATTCCATACTGTTTCATCCAGCGAAAGTGGACATCCACCGTGCTTGCATCACGGGAACTAAACACGCGTGCGGGCGTCCCATCCTCCAGCTTAAAGTCGGTCGCATAGGTCGTCTCGTATTCCGAAACATCCGGCCAGATGTCAATCGTGCAGTGATCGGGATCAAAGCGTCCTCGCGAACCATAGTGCCCCCAGCCCCCGTCCGATCCATCACCAGCGGCTCGGAACCAGCCTTGATAACCGCACAGGATGCGACCTTCGTAGGACGCAAATCGCGAAGTAGGGCTATGTTTGCTTCCACCCGTGCCGACGCCTGATTGTGCAACGGCGTTTGTTGCAACGGCAAGGATGAAAAGCAGCACAACTGGAAGCTCTTTACCCGCTTTGAAGTTGGAAATGGAGGGTTCCCGACGCGTCAGCGACGGCCGGAATTCGGGGATGAAAGCAGAGACTGGATTGGTTAGGATTTTCACGAGCAGCGGTGGTTCCGAAAGTGGGGAGCAGAGGAAAAAAAGGCAAGTGGCCTCCGACATCCGGTGCCCCCGCGGGGCGAAGGGATGGGGGCGGGATGCATTGAAATAGCGGTGCAGCGGCCCAGGTTACGCATTTTCTGGTTGTTTTTTTTCAAGCTGGCCTCTTCGGAGCTTGTTTGCTTGCGCCCCCCTTACAGCACTTGCCGAGAACCAGGAAACAGGCGGCAGGGTGATTGAACATCCGAACTCGCACGAAGAAACCGCAATTGCGAAGCTCACGTTGCAGTCGAGACGTCCGTGGCCAAATCGGTGATTTGAGCGTGAAAGCGTGCGTAGTCATCGGACTCAATTGGAGCTGTGTTGAGGTTCTTCAGTAGTCCGGTCAACTTGGTGAAAAACGTTCTCGCGTGCTCCTTGTCGTCAAACGTGTATTCAGTGTCGATTAGTTGCTTACACAACAAGAACATCTCTCGCTGGCGCTCGAGAGACACCGAAACGTCGACGGGATCGTAGGCGTCTTGTTGTAAATAGACCATGTCAAGAAACATCGATTTCTGATGCGTCACGTAGTCCTCAATCGAGATCCCTTCTTCGCCGGTCACTTGCATCATTTGCTCAATGCTTTCGCCATTTCGTAGCAGCTTCTGCATTGCCGCAACACTGGCGGACCAATGCGGATCGACTTGGGTGTTGAAAAATGTTTCTAATTGTTCTCGATAACGGGACCAAGAGATCAACGGATCGATGGCGGGATAGAAACGTTTGTATGCGCGGTCATACGATAACCCCAAGAAGCATTTGACCGTACCCAGCGTTGACTGAGTGACGGGTTCTTCAAAGTTACCGCCGGCTGGCGATACCGATCCGATCAGTGTCAGACTGCCTGTTTCGCCATCTGCCAATCGCAACACGCCGGCGCGTTCATAAAGCTCCTTGATCGCGCTGTCCAAGTAGGCCGGAAACGCTTCTTCGCCGGGGATCTCCTCCAGCCGACCGCTGGTTTCCCGCATCGCCTGGGCCCAACGGGAGGTCGAATCCGCAAGCAGCAGCACGTCCAAGCCCATTTGGCGATAGTATTCCCCTAACGTGATGCCGGTATAGATGGACGCTTCGCGTGCCGCGACGGGCATCGAGGATGTGTTACAGATGATGATCGTACGGTCCATCAATTTTCCGCCCGTACGGGGATCGGGCATTTCAGCAAAGTCATGAATCGTCTCCACGACTTCGCCAGCCCGTTCACCACAAGCGACGACGATCACGACGTCGACGCTACAGTAACGGGCAATCAGTCCTTGCAGGACGGTCTTGCCAGCCCCGAACGGTCCAGGGATGCAAGCGGTTCCTCCTCGGGCGATCGGAAAGAAGGTGTCGATAATCCGTGTGGTGGTGATCAGCGGCTGGGATGGAAATTCGCGGTCAATCAATCGTTGCTGTTGCATCATCGCCGAGATCGGACGGCGAACGGGCCACGTTTGTACCATCGGAATCTGCTGCGTGCGGCCTTTCGGATCCGTCAGCGTTGCCACCGACGCTTCGGTTCTCAGCCGCCCTTCGGCGATGGAGCTGACTTTCATTGCGGCTGTCGTGTCGAACGGCACCATGATCTTATGAACAATGTTCTTTTCGGGTATGGTCCCCAGTGTTTGGCCCGCAACCAGCAAATCTCCAACGCGGCACGCAGGCGTGAAATCCCAAGTGGTGGAGGCATGGAGCGCAGGCAAGTCGCGGCCTCGTTTGAGAAAGAAACCATCGAGCTGGGCTAACTCAGCGAGCGGGTTTTGCAGGCCGTCATAGACGGTGCCTAACAATCCAGGGCCGAGTGAAACCGACAGCATTTCGCCGGATAGCTCGACCTTGTCGCCAAAGCGTACTCCGCTGGTTTCCTCGAAGACTTGCAAGTCGGCCTCGTTCGCCCGGATGCGCAACACCTCTGCCTTCAACCGTTCCTCACCGACGCGAACATAGGCAACCTCGTTTTTCATGATCCGGCAATCGCCCAATTCAATGCGCACGATGTTTCCATTGACACCCAACACACTGGCGGTGGTTTCGGGTGTGCATTTTTCAGTGGTGGTCATCTCGAAACCTCAATACGCTCAAAAAGGCGTTCAATCAATTCATACTTGAATGAAGCACTACAAGCTTAACAGGGCAGCGCCCTCTTTTCGCAGAATGCTATCGACCAAGCCGTCAAATCGTTGTTTTCCCAACTCCGTGTTCTGGCTGGCCCAGCGGCTCAAAATCTCCCAGCGGGCCAAGTACAACACAATCGACTCAAACGAAAAATGGTAGAGCTGGTCGATACGACGCCAATGATCCCATAGCTCTGCAAACAAATGTCGTTGAGCTTGCGATGGTTGATGGTCGTCGAGAGCTTGGCAAAACCGAACCAGCCAACTATAGCGAACATTCAACCCAAAGTAGGGCTGATCCCAGTGCCGACGGATCGCAGCGGACAAGGGAAAATCCGGCAATTCGGGTACGGAGTCGCCAGCGCGTTTGGATCGTACCGCCGCGACCAATGTCCGCATTTCAAATCGATGTCGGACGAGTCGAGCAACCAGTGGATTACGGATTTCGATCCCCAAACGTCGCTGTTTTGCGATGACGTCCGCGTCGCTGTGATCGCGCGGTTGACGGTCCCAGCGAAAGAAGTCAGAAAGCTGCTGGACCGTATTGCGATGCGGATCATCGAGCATCGACAAGCGACTTCGCAGCGTGGCTGCAGTAACCGGGATCGGCCAAGAATCGAAATGGAGCGGTAGTGCCGGCAGTGATGCGACCAAAGTATAGTAGTAGGTACTCATGTCGTCTCATTCTCCCTCGGACGACGATCCAAGGATTCTGCGAAACTTTGGTGCGAGGAAACGCATTAGCGCTGCAGTGACAGCATCGTCGCTAAAGTCAATTTCGATCGACTTCCCCGCCAACTGAACGCGAAAGCCGTGATCAAGTGAACGATCCGCCTGGAGCTGTACACCTTGACGGAACATCTCGGCGGCTTGCCCTTTGACATACGCTTCCAGCGATTCCGATTCCTCGCCTGCGACCAAGAATTTGACCCGCGATGGTTGATCGACAGAGGATGAATGATCAACGCTTGATGATCCCGTCGGCTCTGCAATCATCGTGGTCACTTCGCTCGCCATCTCGCGAATCAAGTCTGTCAACAACTCCGGCGCATCGAGCTGCTGACTCACCAGGTTGCCAATCCAACCTCGAAACTGATGCTCAAGTTGTTCTTTTAATTGCAAACTTGTGTCACGCTTGGCCAGTTGCAACGCTCGCTTGCCGTTGGTCGTTGTCCGCTCTGCCTGCTGCTGAGCTTCGTGCAGAATCGTGTCGGCCTCGGCATGAGCCGTCTCGACGATTCTCGCGGCCTGCTTTTTGGCTTCGGCCAAAACGGTTGCCGCTTGCTGTTGGCCTTCCTTGACCCCTTCGGATTTTAGCCGATCGATCAGATCTTGGACGCCCACGGCACCGTTGGAATTGGGTTCACCATGAGCACGGGTGCGGTCAGGGGAAATCGATGACATCGTATCAAACTCCTCCGGCAGCGACGGGCAAACCGCCTGCCAAGATCAATGCGAAAATAAACGCGAACACGGCAAATCCTTCTACGATCGCCGCCGGTGCGGCGGACAAGCCAAACACTTCCGGCTTACTCTTAGTGACTTGAATTGCTGATGCACAGCATTTGCCTTGGAACCAACCGCTGAATAGCAGCGCCACCCCACATAGCGATCCGATCGCGAACAGCCCCGGTGCGGATTCGATATCGACGGTGCGGTTTAGAGACAACATCACGACGATTCCATAAATGGTTTGCGACGACGGTAGCGCCGACAAGCCGACCAAACGTCCGTAACCGCTTTCCACATCCAACATCGCACCACATGCCGCTTGTCCGCCGATGCTGCAACCCAGGATGCTGCCAATCGCCCCCAAGGCTAGTGGCGCGTAGATCCCCAGCATGCCCATCATGTCCCAAAATGGTACGTCCATCATTTGTTCGCTTTCATCTCTAAGGCTTCGAATGGTTGCCCCTCGTCGGTGAGCGACCAGCTGAAAAATTCGATACAGTTCAAGCGTAGCCCGTGGACCACGCCACCGACGACGGCCAGCAATAGATTCAGAGTATGGCCCAGCAAAAACACCAAGGTACCCAACAGAATTCCTGCGCCTTGCACCCGAGCGGCATCCGATGCCAGTTGGTTAAACACGATTGCCAGCTGAGCACTTGCCAACCCGAGTGCAAATAGCCGTAGGTAACTGAGCGCGTCGCCGAAAGCTTTACTCACACTGGTCAGTCCCATCAGTCCGTCAAGGCCGCGCCAGAGCCAATCACGAGGGCAAGGCGAGAAGACCGGCCGGACGCTAGAAAACAAAAACACCAACACCAATCCGCTGCCAAGCATCCACGATCCGGTCTGGGTTACCGCTTCAGTCCATTGGCTCGCTTGACTGCCAAGCCAATCGGCAAGTAGCGCCATTACATCGGGTTTGGGGAGCTGGGCGAGTGCCAGTAACCAGCCGCCGATCAGCGCAATCGCCCAGCCAACGGACGAAAACGCATACCCACTGCCCAGCCACCGCCATGCAACGACCGCGTTAGCAAGCACCAAATGGAAAACGCCAATGGTGGCCGACACCAACATCATCGCTTCTCGGTCTTGCATGATGGAACGGCCATTGCTTTTGATCACGACGGAATCGAGCCAACTTCCTTCAGCAGGAGTGAACCCAAAAAAGCTGCCAATCGCCAGGCCGTAAACGATCGTGACCAAGACCATGAACGTGGCCAATTGACGAAATCTCTGTCCGGCTTCGGTACGTCCAAGTGACGGAGCAAGGCAGGCTAAGATCACGCCAAGCACCAAGCCGTAACCGGCGTCGGCCAAGATCATCGCAAAGAAAGCGGCGAACGAAAAATACATCACCCACGTTGGATCCCAGGCGCGATAGCCGGGCGTCATGAAAAACGTGACCGCACCTTCGGCACCGGCGATCGGTCGCGGATTGCTCAACAGCGTAGGTGGCTGTTCATCCGTTTTCGGTGCTCGACTGAGGCACACCAGCATGTTCTCGCGAGCGAACGTTTCAAGCGACGCCATTTGACGGGCGGGTATCCAGCCTTGCAGAGCGAAAACGGGGCCATCGACCCGTGATCGCTTGGTCGCGATCGCTCGGGCCGTTTCGTCTTGCACGACGCCAAGCTCCTGCTCCAAATGGTCCAACCACCGCGTCAATGCGATCCGCTCGACCTGCAAGGCTTCACGTCGCTGATCGATCTCGAATAGCCGCAAATTCAACTGTTCCAACGGACGAGCATCTAATACCTCCGGTTCGCACGGCATCCCCGCTGGCGGCTGATCTGCGATGATCACCCAGTATTCATGTTGCCGATCACGATTGATCCGATTGGCGTTGAAATTGCTCTTCACGTCCGCCACAAGCTCGCGAACTTGACGAGGGGTTAAGCGATAAAAGAAAAGCCGAAAACCGCGAAGTTCATCGGGCGAGGGTAGCTGAAAGTTTCCCCACGGGCGATTCTGCTCGATTGTCTCCGCAAGCGACTCTCTTTCTTCTGCCAAAGCCCTTGATTCGGACTCCGTTTGCAGCACTTTTTCTGCGATTCGCTTGATCTCATCCGACGTGGCCGAATGCGAAAAGGGTGGGCGTTGTTCGGGGCATCGCTGCAAAAAGGCAATCGCCGATTTTAAGTCGTTTTGGCTCATCGCGGTGTGATCGGTCCGTTCGTCAGCATCGCCCCTATCGACGACATGGACACAGCCCATGCGTTGTAGTTCAAAGATGACTTTGTCGCGGAATCTTAGTTCACCGATTAAGGTCACTCGCTGCAGCGGAACAATGGCCAAGTTTCGCTTCTCCTCCCTTCATCGTCGATTTTGTGAAAGCTCTCTTTTGGGTGATTCTTTAGCATGATCCGATAGGGAAAATGGACTTACCGTGCTTTGGCGATTTTGGCACGCACGATCGCCGCACGTTCCTGGTCAGAAAGGAAGATGACGATCCGGCGGATGCTCTCCTCTGCCCTGGGAATTAAGACCTTTTCAAACAAATTAACTCGTTGGGTTACTTTCCGTAGTGCCGCTCCGAGCAACTCCGTCCTCTGGACTGCAATTTTCAGCCTGACACGCAAATCAATCATCCGCTTGAGACCCTCGACGAGCGAATCGACCCAAAATGGCATCACCATCCGCGAGTAGTTGTCGACTTCTAATTGGATTTCACAGACGATCGGCACCGAGGTGCCAACGACGTTCTCGGTCTGTATGTCCAACGCGGCAACGCGCACCCAATCGGATATATTGGAAATGTCGATCGTCGAACCACCCATCAGCGGATACAGTGTTTGTAACTCCACACTTAGACGCTGAATTTCGGCCTCGATCGTGGCCAACTCGGATTGGGAATGCCGCCAAGCTGCCTGTAATTGCTGACGCTTCAGCTCTAACGAAGGCAAGAACCGCTTGTAAAGCTTTGCTTGGTCGCGTTGTCGTTTCAGCGTCGTCTTGTTGAGTGCCAGGGTCATCATTTGGGATAATACTTCCTCAGCAGATTCTCGCGAACCAATAGCTCTTGTGGCTCGAAACACTCGGCCATGGTTCGCCAGCCTAGATCCAGAGCCTCTTCCAGTGGTACGGCGACATCAATTCGCATGAACCGCTCAGCAAACAATTGACCAAACTTCAGCAATTTGTAGTCCATCTCTGACAACTCGAACGCCATTTGTTGTTTTTGCTCTGCCTGGCGAGCTCCCGAGTACAGACGAATCATCGTGTTCATGACAGCCGAATGGTCTTCTCGTGTGACTTTTCCAATCACTTGCTGTTTTAATCGAGACAGCGAGCCGAACGGGTCAAGCATGCCATCGTGCAAGTAGAACTGTCCCTCGGTAATGTATCCGGTGTTGTCCGGTACCGGGTGGGTCACATCGTTGCCGGGCATGGTGGTGACGGCCAGCAACGTCACGGAACCGGCGCCTCGATAATCACAGGCGCGTTCGTATCGCGACGCCAATTGGCTGTAGAGGTCGCCCATGTAGCCTCGGTTCGACGGGATTCGTTCCATCGCCACGCCGATCTCTTTCAACGCGTCGGCAAATGCCGTCATGTCGGTCATCAATACCAATACGCGTTTGTTTTGTTCGACCGCAAAACGCTCGGCCACCTTCAAGGCCAGGTCAGGAGCCAGCAAGCGTTCGACGATCGGATCCGACGCCTGGTTGGCAAACATCACCGTATGCGGAAACACCCCCTCGTTTTCAAACGAATCTCGAAAGAAATGAAACTCGTCAAAAATCAATCCCAACCCACAAAAGACGACCACGTCCGCATCCGCTTGAATCGCGATTCGCGCGAGCAGTTCGTTGTACGGTTCACCGGCGATCGAGAAGATCGGAATCTTCTGGCTTTCGACCAAGCAGTTAAAGACATCAATCATCGGAACTTGGGTTTCGATCAACCGTGACGGAACGACTCGCATCATCGGATTGACCGATGGGCCGCCAATATCGATGCGGCGTTGGCCGTGCAGGTGGGGTCCGCCGTCGATGGGAGCCCCCGCACCATTGAAAATGCGTCCTAAGATGCTATCGGAGAATAAGACTTGCGCGGCATGGCCGGAAAACCGCACCCGAGCGTCGGAGCGAAGCCCTTTGCCCCCTGCAAATACCTGCAACGAAACGCAATCGCGATTGATTTCGGTGACCTGCGCAAGCGAGGGGATTGGGTCACCATTTTCAACCCAAGCCAGTTCTCCCAGGGCGACACCGTTGGCTTGAATTTGCAGAATATCCCCTACGATCGAGATCACGCGATTGTGCGACAAGAGTTCGGGAAAGTTCACGGTGGAGGCATTCGTAGGGAGAAGTGGCAAGTGAACTGGGTTCCATGGCTTGTCGTCATGGCGACCAAGCGATCTCAACAGCGCCAAAAACGTCGAGTACTTCCCAAAACCTTAGACCGATGCGGTTTCTTTATCCTTGATGGTGATTGGCGAAACAAAACCATCGGGTTTGAGGGCCAAGACGGAACATTCAAGCGAGGCGAGCACCTGTTCCGTTACATTCCCCATGATCCATCCAGCGGGCCCCGAACGAACGACCATTCCCATGACGACCAAATCCGCATTGCACTCGGTCGCTGTCATCGGGATCACATCGCAAGCTTCGCCCTTGACCAGATGGACTTGGCTCTTCTCAACACTCGCGTCGCACTTGGCTAAGAATTCGTCCAGTCGCCATTTTGCATCGCTACGACGTTTTCGCTCGATCTCGACCAATTCGGCCAATGACATTCGTTTCCGTAAAAACTGCTCTCCGTCGATCGACCAAGCATGTACCACAGAAAGGTCCGCACGATGTGTGCGACTGATGTCACTCGAAATTTCGAAAACCTTTTGATCCAGCTTTCGGTTCACTTCGGCATCACAGCAAGTATCAACGCACACCAAAACATGTTTGAACTGTGCGGAGGTTGTGGAGCAGACCAGCCACACCGCACAGGGGCATTTTCGAAGTAGCTCAATCCCTGTACTTCCAAAAAATCCGGTACTGCGGCTCGACTTTGCTTTTGCAACACGAAGCACTAAATCATGTTGACCGCGTAAAACTTCTCGAATGATTTCTACCGATGTTGTACCGGAAAGCACTTTTGTCTCGACCTGAACGCCACGCTCGCGAATCGGTTTTGCCAATGCCTCCAACTCCTCCGCCTTCTCGTGAACCATCAACTGAGCGATATGACCGGGATCCTCCATGGTAATTCTTGCGATCCAAGGCAGCGGTGGAACGACATCGACGATTTTCAGCGAGGCATCGTTACGTAGCGCCACCTCGGCCGCTTCATCAACAATGGGATGGCTTTCGAGACGCGTGTCGGTGGTAACGAGGATGCTTTTGAAACGTTTCACCTAAGAAATCTCCTGGAGGGAAAGGAATCGGATCGGGGATCACGGCGACCGTGAACCAGCCTAACTAAAACCTCGCCACTTTGTGGGCGATTTACCGTATTCTTTCCGAATCAATTTCGGACGGAGCGGCAAGGCGCTAACCGCCGGTTGGGACCATGAAATACCGGCGGCTAGCGCCTTGCCGATCACAAAGTGGCGCTGTCTAGCTAAGCTTCCCGCGTGTGTGTGTATGTGTGTGGAGGCGGCCAGCGGAACGATTCAATCATCCAGCGCTTCACGTAGCCGTGCCAGCGCCTGCTGCTTTTCGATTGCGATGCGTTTGAGGTTCAAGTAGCTTGTCGAGGCTTTTGCAACGCGTCCGGCGTGTTCAAGCAGTTTCTCGCTCAGGATTGCGGCAACCGTTCCCGAGGAACGCTTTCGAACCGCTTGGACATAGGCCTTCCAGGCATCCCACAGTTTTTCACTAGGCTTTCGATCGAGCCACTGTTCGATCACGCACAGGTACGCCTTGCGATCACCCGGCGAATAACGCATCACGATCTCGATCACCGTTTGCCGTTCGGCATCGGTGACGTGTCCGTCCGCCCAGGCAACAAAGACCAGCGGAACGAGCAATAGCACCGCGACCGTTTCGTCATTGATGCCGTAATCGATCAGTTCATCTAGAATGCTCTGATCTTCGATGCTGACCAACTTGGTCAACTTCTCGCGCTTTCCCTCCCGCAAGATCTGCTCGCGAAGTTGTTCGCAAAGTTTGATGTCGACTTGACGAAAAAATTCGTCTTCAAGAGCTCGAAGCCGACTGTCAAGCGCATTGCACGTCTTCATCTGCTTTCCCTTTTTCGCGGGTGGTTTGCGAGTCAACCTGTCCGTTTGCAGCGGCTCTGCTAACACCTCGTCGTTTTCCGGGACGTCCTTGCGTGAAGCGTCATGGCGCGACCGCCATTGCTGAACCGAGATCCGCACCTACCGTAGGCGATTGACGCATGGTAGAAAGCCACTAACCCTGACATAGCAAGCAAATGTTATTCCAATAGGGAGAAAACGTCGCGAAATGCTAAAGTGTCCCTGAACGGGGCAGCAAGTCGTCGCAACTTTTCTCGGCTTCTACGACGATGAGGAAGGAGTTCTGCGATGATCGCCGGTGGTGAGTGTCGAAATTCAGTCGCGCTGCGCAAATCTCGCCGGCAAACCTACTTCGAAGCGGGCCCGAGAGCCGAGCGAATGACGGCTGAAACGGGTCGCGATCAGGCGTCGGTTGCTGGGTTGCATCAAGCAGACAGGCAATCCAGCTTTTCTGCCTTGCCCAAACCATTTGAAGGCACGGCGTTTGCCCCAGACGCCCTGCACGTGTCCCTTTCTCTCTCGCGCGGAAAAAATAACTGAGCTCCAACCCTATCAAAAGGCCGATCTGATGACGCTGCGAGAAAAGGTTGGGTGCTTCCTGCCGATGACTGGGTTGATCTTGCTATGCTTCGGGTTTTCGGGCGCTTGGTATGTCATCAAGCTTCAAAGACAAAACTCACGTCTATTGGATGTCAACGTCGCAAGCATTCGCGCCGCGGAAGAACTCGAGCGGCTGGTTCTGGAAATGCGACATGAACTCGATCGTTACTTGCTGACCAAGAATCGAGAACATCTCCTCCACGCGGTGCAGACGAAAACCGAAGCGGACGAGTGGATGTCCAGCGTCCGTCAACTCTCCGCATCCGAGCAAGAGGCTGCTTTTGTTTCGGAACTCGAAAATGGTCTCGAAGTCTATTTTCTTAGGCTGAATCAATTGATTGATGATTCCGATGCAACAACGACCCCCCTCGCCGTTGAAACACTCGCCGAGGAAACGCTATCGAGTGGTGTATTGGTTGTCGCTCACGACTACCTTAAGTTCAACGAGCAGGAATTGCAGCAGAGCAATCAGCAGCATCAGCGGTTAGCAGAGAAGGTGGCTTTGGTGATGGTGCTGCTGGGGCTTTGCGGCGCAATCGCTGGATTGGAAGCAGGGTATCTGGTGGCTAGGCGAATGAGCCAACAGCGACAAAAGGTGGTGCGTGCCGATCAATTCGCTGCGGTGGGCAAATTGGCCGCTGGATTGGCCCACGAGTTGCGGAACCCGCTGATGTGCATGAAGACCTTGGTTCAATCGGCGCGACGCACGCCGTCGGATGCTAGTTTGAATGCTACCGATATCGCGGTACTTGACGAAGAGATTACTCGCGTCAACAGTCTTCTGCAATCGTTTCTGGATTTCGCTCGTCCCTCGGACGCCGAGATCCGATCTGTGGAGCTGTCGCCCATTGTTCGCCAAACGGTCGACCTTGTTTCAAGCCGTGCGGTTTCTCGTCGAATTACGATCGACACCCAACTGCCTAATGAGTCGGTTGCGGTGCGAGGCGATGCAATGCAACTGCGCCAAGTCCTGCTGAATCTGCTGCTGAACGCTTTGGACGCAGTGCCGAACGAAGGCAAAATCACGGTGACCGTTCAGTCGCTTTGTCGTGATGGCGGCTCAGCGCCAATCGCCAATCACAAGCCGAGTACTGCGTGCTTAAAAGTGGCAGACAATGGCTGTGGACTACCCGCGGGACAGCGCGATCGTCTGTTTGAACCGTTCTTCAGCACGAAGGATCCCGGGTTGGGACTCGGGCTGGCGATCTGTCGAAGAATCGTTGACGAGCATGGCGGGCAAATCAGTGCTCAAGATCTCGAAGGTGGCGGAACGGTTTTTACGGTTGTCTTGCCGCTGTCGTGACAACGCAACTCTCACGGATGTGGGATACTCAATCCGCTGAATTTTCATCGAATCCGACTTGGAAATAGCTGTGCCAAAATTATTGATTGTGGACGATGAGCCCAACGTGCTCTACTCGCTGAAGAAATGCCTGGAAACGGAGTCTTTACAAATTGTTACCGCAGCAACTGGCGAAACGGGTATCGGAGCGGTCAGTGAACATCGCCCCGATGCGGTGATTTTGGATGTGCGGTTACCCGACATGTCGGGGCTCGATGCGTTCAGTATCATTCACGAGATCGACGCACGCATCCCAGTGATCATCATCACGGCCTATTCGACGACCGAGACGGCGATTGAGGCGATGAAGCGGGGGGCGTTTGAGTATCTGCTCAAACCGGTCGAGTTTGAAAAGTTGTTGGCCACGGTAGACAGCGCGATCGAAATCAGTCTGATGAGTCGTACCCCTGCAACGTTTGGAATCAGCGACGGCGACGACGTCAGTGCAGATCAAATCGTCGGTCGGTCGACGGCGATGCAGGAAGTCTACAAGTCGATCGGGCAAGTCGCACCGCAAGACGTTAACGCATTGATTCTGGGTGAGAGCGGAACCGGCAAAGAGATGATCGCTCGTGCGATTTATCAACACAGCCGTCGATCCGATCGTCCTTTCCTCGCAATCAACTGCGCAGCGTTGCCCGAAAATCTACTCGAGAGCGAACTGTTCGGACACGAACGTGGTTCCTTTACCGGAGCGGATCGACGCCGGATCGGGAAATTCGAACAGGTGAACCGTGGCACCATCTTTCTCGATGAGATTGGCGATATGACCCCGGCAACACAAGCCAAAGTGCTACGTCTGCTACAAGACGGCAGCCTTGAGCGGGTCGGCAGCAATGAAACGATCAAGGTCGACGTGCGAATCATTGCCGCGACCAACCGCAGCCTGCTGGAAATGGTCAAGGATGGTGACTTTCGAGAGGATCTGTACTATCGTCTCAGCGTCTTTGTGATTCAATTGCCTGCGCTGCGTGATCGCACCGATGACATCCCCGTTCTTGTGCGGCATTTTGTGAACCTCTTTAGCCGTGCCATGGACAAACAGATTCGCTCGATTGCACCAGAGGCGATGGCACGGTTGGAACAGTATCGCTGGCCGGGCAACGTACGAGAGCTTCAAAGCGCGATCAAGCACTCGCTGGTGCGAAATGTTGGCGAAGTGTTGACCGTCAATTCGCTGCCAACGGCAATCTGTGGAAGTGAGATGGGTGATTCAGGCGAGGTCACCGCTAAGCTGGACTTGGCCAATATTCGACAACACGTAAGCGATCGACTTCGTCATGATCCAACGAACCTGTACCATCAATTGCACAGCGAAGTGGACCGCATCTTGTTGACCGAGACGCTCAATCATGTCGACGGCAACCAAGCTCAAGCGAGTGAGATACTCGGAATCGCCCGCAGCACCTTGCGGACCAAGATCAACGACCTCGGATTGAGGTTTGAAAAACGCTATACAGAAAACCCATAGCCGAGATGACCGTCCGCGATCAAGATCGCTACGGTTGCTGGTTGACGAACAGAAAGCTGCCTTTCTTCGATACCGTCAGGATGTCGGGTCGTCCGTCACCCGTGACATCTGCCGATGTGACTTGCACACCGACGCCAGATTGGTCGTCGATGAAATGGGGCACGAACTTCGCTTCACCCGTCTTCTCGCGCTGCAACCGGAACCAATACAAGACGGGTGGCGCATTGGGTTCAATGTCCTTCGGGGGTGGATGGGCCCACATTCGTTTGCCAACCACCATGTCTTGTAGGCCGTCGCCATCAAGATCGCAAAGGGCTAACGCGTGCGGTTGCGAAAAACAAACGCCATACTTTGTCTCGTCGTCTCGGTCTCCCATGAAGGGATGCTTTTGGAACGAGATCTCGCCGTTGTTGCGGACTTGCTCGAACCACGCCAGTCCCCATCCGTGCGCATTGAGCGCCGTGATGACATCCGACAAACCGTCACCATTGACGTCGTAGGCAAACATTTGGGCGCCCCCTTTGTCCTCGGAGAAGACAACGGGATGAGCGGTCCAGGCCTCATTCGAGTCGGCGGGTTGCGACCACCATCCGTCGTTGAGAATCAAGTCGAATCGTCCGTCGCCGTTTACATCCCCAATACCGGTGCCGTGATGGAACCGTTGCCAATCGCCGGGGAGGGTGATTGGCCGGAATCGCCACGGCTGTTGCGGATCGGACCAGACCGGCTGGATGAGTCCCCAGCGTTGTTCCCAGAGTGCCACGATTTCGGGCTTGCCATCGCCGTCGACGTCCAAGAAAGGCGGTGATTCTCCTTGCACGCGTTCGAACGCAAAATGTTGTTTCCACAGCTCATTTTTGCCTTGCGGATTCTCATACCAGACCGCCGGATGCAGGTGCACTCGTCCCAACACCAAAATGTCAGGCCAAGTGTCGCCATTAAAATCCCATGTGTAACTGAACATCGAGTCGCTCGGCGAGGGTTCTCGGGGAAACGTTTTCGCCGGGTAGAACTCGTGTTTGATCGTGAATTCGGGTCCCTCATACCAGTACGGCCCCGCAACGATATCGGGCTTTCCATCACGGTTGAAGTCAGCGGAGTTGATGCCGTCACAAAAGTACTGGTCGGTTAAGACCTGTTTGTGAAAGGTGAGAGGCTCGGACGGCGGATTTGCATACATCAGCGTGTCCAGATGCGATGATGACCGACGGCCCCGACGCCCTCGTCGCTCCGGCGGGTTGGAGCGGAGTTTCAGAGCAGCCTGTTTCGTATAGGGAGCGTCCAAGCCTTTGCGGTTGTGATAGTGATTAAGAACTCTCTCGTACATTGGACGTAGTCTGCCCCGGTCATCACTCGAGATCTTGTCGTAGTGATAGCGTCCCTCAAAGCTCTCATACGGCTCATAGGGAACGTCAAAGCCCAGGTTGTATTTTGCGGTGTACTCGAAGCCCTTGAGCAAGCGATTATCCAACGCTCCATACAGATCAACGCCTTGTATCCACGCCGTCTCACAAGTGTTGGCCAAATACTCTAGGCCCATTTGCGTATGGCCCTGGTCACGACCGGTTTCCTGACACTGGCCGGATTCCTTGAAATAGTTGCCAATGGCCCCGTTGCCTTCACCGCTTAAGAAATAGGTTTTGGCTCGATCGAACATCCCTTGATCGTCCAAGAAAACGCCCATGGCCATTATGACCTGCATCATGGACGCATCCCAATTGCCGTTGGCGGAAGGGTAGAAGTCCTGGATGACCGGATACCAGATATCTCGCAGCATCAAAGCAAACTGGGCCTGTTTCGGTTGAGGCCATTGATCCCATGAATGCTTTAGAATCTCTGCTGCGATACAAAAATGGTATCCACTCATGCCGATCAACAGCTTGGCATCATGATTTTCGATTGACTCAAGGGTTTCCGACCACGCATCAATAATTTCCGCAGCTTTGTTCGCATGGGCTTCCTCTCCGGAAAGTGCCCAGCAGAGTGCGTGGTTGTACGCCGCTTTGGCGTCCTCGCTGAACTCCGAGGATCCAATGTTGGGGTCGTTGTACGGGCCACGTTCGACGTGAGGGTAGGGATGAGGTTTCCAGTCCAGAGAACCGTAGCGAGAGCCTAGCAATTTCTCCCAGGCTGCGGACCAGGGCTGCTCACCCGCATTGATCTTTGTCTTGACAAATTCGATGCTTTCACTGCTGTGGGCGATGCCGGGGTGAGAAAACTCCGCCAGCACCGGCGGGTACCGGACGCAGACAAAAACGGCAAGAAAGGTTAGGAATCGGATGCTGTTCGCATTCATTTTCGATCGATTCGGTTTAGGGTTGATGTTGCCAAGGGGCGTGCCTTGTTTCAAATACGCGTTGCTTGGATTCGTCGAAGTGCCGCATGCTTGTACCGTTCCTCATGCTGTCTCCACCCGTCACGCCAACGTCAGCCATGAAGATCGCCTATGGCTTAAAACCCGGTCAATTTAGCCTACGACGAGGGGCACGACAATCAAGTATCCTTCGAACACCGTCATCAAAAAGAGCTAGGATGACCTTCGGTGTAGCCTGAAAAACGTGGTCCCTTCGCGTCGCAGGATCGACTAGAATGCCCATTCGGTTTCGACGCAACTCATTGTGCCCCCTGCTAACTTGCTCGGATTCTCATCCCCCATCCTGTGACGACAACTCATGACTCTAAATCTTCGCATCTCTCTGCTCATGATTGGGCTCCTCATTTCGAGTGCCCTCACCGCGGCGGCCACCAACGTGGTGTTCGTCATTTCTGACGACCAAGGCTATGGTGACCTCGGCTGCACCGGGAATCCGATTATCAAGACGCCAAATATTGATCAGTTGGCATCGGAAAGCTCTGGACTGAGCAATTACCACGTTGCCCCAACGTGTTCCCCCACGCGTTGCTCGCTGCTGACCGGTCACTGGACAAACCGCACCGGAGTCTGGCACACGATCATGGGCCGTTCGATGTTGCGAGAGAATGAAGTCACCGTCGGGCAAATGTTTACCGATGCTGGTTACGAAACCGGTATGTTTGGAAAATGGCATCTCGGTGACAACTATCCTTATCGGCCCGAGGACCGTGGCTTTACCGAGGTCTATCGGCATGGTGGCGGCGGCATTGGCCAGACTCCCGACATTTGGGACAACGCCTACTTCGACGGTTCCTATTTCCACAACGGAAAGATCGTTCCCGCGAAAGGTTTTTGCACGGACGTCTTCTTCTCGCAAGCCAACGCCTTCATCAGAGAGTGTGCGGAGCAACAGAAACCTTTCTTTGCCTACATTTCTACGAACGCTCCACACAAACCGCTGCATTGCCCACCCCATTACTTCAAAATGTATGATGGGCAGTCTGAAAGCATCGCTGCTTTCTACGGCATGATCACCCAGATCGACGACAATGTTGGTAAAACGCGTCGCTTGATCGAAGAACTGGGAATCGCGGACGATACGATTTTCGTCTTTACGACCGACAACGGAACGGCCAGCGGGGCGAACGTTTACAACGCGGGGATGAGGGCCGGCAAGGGAAGTCCTTATGAGGGGGGCCACCGTGTCCCGTTCTTTCTCCATTGGCCTGCTGGCGGAATCACCAAACAGCATGACGTCGGTGAGCTAACCCACGCTGTCGATATTGTCCCAACGCTGCTTGAGATGACCGGCGTGACGAAGCCGGAAGGGGTGAAGTTTGATGGGGTCTCGATTGCCGACCTGCTTGACCCGGCCAAGGAAGTGGATTGGCCTGAACGCTTCGTGATTAGTGATTCTCAGCGTGTTCGCGATCCGATCAAGTGGCGCAGTTCGTCGGTGATGTCGCAGAAGTATCGGCTCATCAATGGCAAGGAACTTTACGAAATCGCGGTGGACCCCGGTCAGAAGAACAATATCGCCAAAGAGCACCCGGAAGTGGTGGCGACGATGCGCGAGTTTTATGAACAGTGGTGGGCCGAGCTCAAACCGAGCTTCTCGCAGACCACCGAAATCTACCTCGGCCACCCCAAACACCCCGTCGTCAGCCTCACCGCCCACGATTGGATCCAAAAGGTCTATCCCCCATGGCATCAAGGATCCATTCGGTTGGCCGACCGGAAGCATCCGGCCAACGAAAAACTCACCCACCAAGGCCATTGGGCGGTCAAGGTGATCCAAGATGGTAAGTATCAGATCTCGCTTCGCCGCTGGCCGGTTGAGTCGGGAGCTGCGATCAATGCCTCGCTTGCTGCCGGAGACAATGTGCCGGGTGCAACCGAGGCTTTTCGTGCTGTCGTCGGGAACGCCATCGGTGCCACTCATGCGGTCCTACGAATCGACGAAAATGATCTCGACCGTAAACCCGTCGGGAAGGATGCCGAACAGGTGAGTTTCGTCACGGAGCTCAAAAAGGGCTCGTATCGACTGGCGCCGGTGTTTGAAATCGAGGAAGGGGAACTCGGCGCATATTACGTCGTCGTCACGAGCATCAAGGGGCCATGACGCCGAATGAACGGTACGCCCTTTGACTCTCGACCAAGTGGAACCCAGCCGTTGGCTGGCCTGACGAATCGGTGGGGGTTTGGAGACCGATGAAAAGTATCACCGATTCGAAAGAGGTTGTATGGAGCAAGTCAATTGGGTGCCAAGAAACCCTCTCCCTCGCTGCGCTCGACCTCTCCCAGAGGGCGAGGTACACCACCGCTCTCCCTCGCTGCGCTCGACCTGCCCCAGAGGGGGAGTCAAAACACCCCTCCCGCGAGCGGGAGGGGTCGAGCGCAGCGAGGGGGAGGGCCCCGAGCGCGCGGCCAACTTTTCAATACGTCTTCACATCGATTCGTCAGACCAGCCGTTGATCCCCAACTTGCCTCACAGGATCGCTCCATTTAGGTCTGATGGACCTCGCGGCGCATTCGTGAATCGTGTAATCGGGTAGAACGTCTCGGTTCCTTGCAAGTTTTCAATCCCGATACGCTAGCGGTATTCGCATGCATCCCGTCGTTTTTGATCAACCCTATGAGTTTGTACCTCCCTACCAGGGTCGATGCTGGCCATGGATCTTGCAGAGACTCATCCGGCGACGACTTCGTAGGGACTACGGCATCGAGGAGATCCATTGCGAAGGGCTGGATCGGTTGAAACAGTCCCTATCGGCTGGACATTCAATTTTGCTCGCCCCGAATCATTGCCGTCCCTGCGACCCCGGGATTGTCACCGAGCTGTGTCGACGCGCCGGTGTAGCTCCATTTACCATGGCCAGTTGGCACCTTTTCATGCAGGGACGTGTTCGCCGCTTTTTGCTGCGAAGAATCGGTGCGTTTAGCGTTTACCGCGAAGGGATGGATCGCCAAGCGCTCCAGGCGGGGGTCGATATTCTGCAACAGGCAAAGCGGCCACTGGTGATCTTCCCCGAAGGTGTCATCACTCGAACCAATGATCGGCTTCTGGCATTGATGGAAGGCGTTTCCTTTGTCGCCAGGGCAGCCGCCAAGAAGCGGTCGGCCAGCAGCCCTGCGGGTCAAGTTGTGATCCATCCCGTGGCAATTCGCTATCGCTTTCACGGCGACATCGACGTCGCACTGCACGGAACTTTGGATGCGATCGAGAATCGCTTGTCCTGGCGTCCAAGGCGAGAGATCGATCGCATCGAACGGGTCTATCGAATTGGCGAAGCCCTGCTGTGGCTGAAGGAAATTGAGCACTTTGGTCAGCCACAATTGGGGGCGATCTTCGAACGTGTGAAACGATTGATCGATCAAATTCTCGATCCGCTGGAGCACGAATGGACCGATGGGCGAAGCGATACCACAACCGTTGCTCGGGTGAAAAATCTTCGAATTGCGATTCTGCGCGATATGATTGCGGGCGAGGTGACCGAGGAAGAACGCAAACGACGGTGGGCCCAGCTTGAAGATGTCTACATGGCACAGCAATTCAGTCACTACCCGCCGGACTACGTTCGTGGCAATCCGACAAACGAGCGACTCCTCGAGACGGTGGAGAAGTTTGAAGAGGACCTTACCGACGAGAGTCGAATTCATCGGCCAATGGCAGCGACCGTTAAGGTCGGGGATCCGGTTCTTGTGAGTCCTCAAAGAGTGCGTGGTGCTGCGGAGGATCCAATCATGAGGGAAGTGAACCGCAGTTTGCACGAAATGCTGGGCATACCACTTCCCTAATCACGCTCGACAAAATCGACTGCGGACCAAGAGCCGGATCAAAGCGACGTAGCGTTTTCAACACGGACGTGTGACGTAGAACAAGTCAGCCAGGGTTCAAATGCTCCTGAAAACGAGCCTATTGGACCGTCAAGGTTAAAACGGCGAGTTGGGACGTAGTGGACTTCGCCAGAAGTCCCTAAGAACATTTGAGTTACGGATTCTTGGCGAAATCCACTACCCAATAATTTAATGCTGACGGTCCACTAGAATCCCTGCGCAATCGGTGTTGGAGCTTAAGGAGTGAAGGGATCGTCGGGTTCCTCTCCCTGTTTTTTGAGTGCTGTTTCGAGCGAAAAACGAATGAACAGTGCGATTGGACCGGACGGTCGCGCCTTCCATTTTTCCAAAGTCGATTGCATCGTTGCGAACTGGTTGTTAGCCATCGGGCCTAGCAACTCCAGTGCTCGGCTGGCGCGAAGCACGAGATACTCATCTTCACTTTGAAGTTCTTTTGCGAGCAAATTTGGATCCTTGAGCAAGGATGCCGATTCCACTCGGATCATCGCCTTGTCGTCGAGTGTGGCTTGGCGAACCGATTCGATGCACGTTGTCGGCAACTCGGTTTGAGCCTGCAGTCCGAAAATTGCCATCAGCCGCACGGAAGGATCCTCATGGCGTAAGGATTTGATCTGCTTCTCCAACCGATCCGAGCCACGACCGATCACCTCGGCTGCAGCGAGCAAATCGTTGCTTGGAAACGTTTCCGCCGCTCGGGTCCATTCGAACAAGGAGGGATGCTGTTGCAAAGCAATTCTTGCTTCCTCGGGAGGAATGAAACCTACGTCGCGAGTCTGCCGAATCCAACTTCTCAACTCGATGCGCATTCGCTCAACAACCGGTTTGAAATTCGCGTCACCAACAAGATTCTTCAAGTTTTGTGGATCCTTCTTGACATCGTACAATTCCTCTGGCAATCGAGTGGGGCCGGCATAGCCAAGTTGAACCTCGTTGAGCTTGCCTTCCAAAGCCAGTTTTGCAATCGTCTGCTGGACTTCACTGAAATCGCTGTAAGTACTCGGCTGACTCCAAGACAGATCAGGACGATAATTGCGAATGTACAGATATTGTTTATCACGAACCGAGCGTGATCGGTCGTAGCATTCATCCACACGATCCCGAGCTCCGAAAACGTACCGACGAGGCTTCATTTGCCGAGAGCCTAAGAATGCTTCGCCCTGACTGTATTCGGGAACATCGATTTCAAGCAGGCTCAGCACGGTCGCGGGGAAGTCGACAAAACTTACAAGCCGATCGGTTTGTTCGCCCGGTTTTGTCGGCGCGAGGTGCTGATACTTCTTCGGAAACCGAATCAGCAGCGGAACGTGCATGCCCGAGTCGTACAAGCACCGCTTGCCTCGCGGCATTCCGGACCCGTGGTCGGAATAGAAGAAGATGATCGTGTTGTCGTACAGTCCATCTTCCTTCAACTGTGCAACTAGCTTGCCGACATTCAAATCCATCACGCTGACACAGTCATAGAACCGAGCGATACCGCGACGGACTGCTGGAGTGTCAGGGTAGTATGCGGGAACAGGGGCCTTGTCCGGATCGTGAATTCGGGGGGAAGAAAGCTGGCTTTGAATCGTTTTTTCAAACCTCTCGCGAGGCCAAACACCCGTTCGCGATTGATGTGTCGACATATCATTGAAAACGGAAAAGAATGGCACCTTCCCCTTTCGATTTCTCCAATGTGCCTCGGCGCCGTTCTCGTCCCAACCTTCTGCGATCAGCCGTTCTTCATCGATCGTGTTGTAGTCGGTCTTGCTATTGTTGGTGGTGAAATACCCTGCCTTACGAAGCAGAGCCGGCCACGCATGAACGAACGCTGGTAACGGAAAATCACTACGCAAATCTTGAGTGCCGAGCGAAGTGGAGTAGACACCTGTGATCAAGGTCGAGCGTGATGGCGAACAGACGGGTGAACTGGAAAACGCGTTCGTGAAATGCGTGCTTTCACTTGCGAGTTGGTCCAAATGAGGGGTGTCCGCGTACAGGTCACCATTGCACCCAAGCACGGGGCTCATGTCTTCCGCAGTAATCCAAAGCAGATTGGGCCGCTCAGCCCCAGTCGTGCAGTAAGTCAACGCAAGATTGGAAGCAACAAGCAACACAGCAAGACCCGTGGTCTTCATTGATCAAACCTCGTGGAACGACGGCGAATATGGATACGGCCGCTAGATCAGCCAGGATCCTCTCTGGACCGAGTAGCAACTGTAACAGAAAGTCGGGAGGCCAAAAGCCTGCTACTCACAAGGAATCTCCGATTGACTTTCGTCACCATCAAGAAAGCCTTGATCCGTCTGACTGTGCTTCGCCAGCGGCAAGGGACGTGCGATAAATAAGTGGCGTAAGCTTCTCAGATACCAAAGTTGTTTTTCGCACGGCCTCGCGTGTAGGGTCACGCCTGCTAACCCCTCCCGCTGCGCGGCTCGTTGTACCGCGCATCTCGGGTGGTGTTTAATACATCTGCGGGGTAGGTGACGAGATTTCGCTCTGGACTTTCGACAAACCGCTGCGAATGATTGTTGCCTTGCGGTTCGCGCTGGTGCTGCGAACATGGGAAAGCCTGTTGCACGGAGGTGCGGTTCATGGGTGCGGTGGCTCTCGGACTCCTCGGTCAAAAAACCGGCTCATCCGACCGAAGCGCGCGGAACCCAGACTCA
>NZ_SJPV01000011.1:167874-299816 GCF_007860135.1 Novipirellula artificiosorum | reverse complement strand
AAACGATACCGTGCGGCGGATTTTCTTGCTATATCAGTCGAGTTGTTGCGTAGGTTTACGAGGATTTCGCTACTATCGGTGTGATTCAAACTTGCGGAGTTCACTAGCATTCAGTTGATTTTGAAAATATTGCAATTATCGCTCCGGCTGGCAGATAACTCGGTTGCCAGCAGATATTTGGCTTCTCCCTGCTGGAGGTTGCATCGACTTCGTCGGTTTCCGTTTGGCCCAAATCCGCTTCGGTCAAACACCACCGCGCCCAAACGCAGATCGGCTGAGATGCTCCGGCTTCATCGACCGGTGGATCACTTGCCCGCGAACTTTCGCCGGCAGCAAGGGCACTCGCCCTCGATTCCCTTTGGTAGAGCCATGAAAGCGGAAGGCTGAGGGATCGTCATGATTGCTTTAAACGCCAATGGATCTCGATGCGCGTAGTGCCGGTACGTGACGCCGCTGACAGAGTGACCGAGGATTTCGATGGAAGACTCAGGCATATGTTCGTCATAGTACGTCGCGCAGGTCTTGCGGAGGTCCTTCAGCAGCCAGTCTTTGGCAACGCCGGTTTCAATGTCGACTTTATCGCGAATCCCGGCGAGGGCGATCAACCGTTTGAAGACCGCGTTGGGCCTCGCAGTTCCACCCACGAAGATCGGTTCCTCTGGCACGTGCGTCGGAGGTTGAAGCCGACGCAAATGTGCGTGAACCGTTCGATTCATTGGCCGATAGAACGACTTGTGAGTCTTCACTCGTCTGTAGAATAGCCATCCATAGCGAGATCGAAGCTTCGATTGTCGATCGGGCGATTCACGACTCCAGGAAACGTGCCGCCATAAGAGCGGTTCGTGAGTGGTTTTGGTCTTCCAGATGGTACCTGTGTCTAGGCCGTAATTGAAGAATAGAACGATTGCGGATCGCCAGTACTGACCAAAAGAGTGCGGTTGCTTCCACGCACGTGGTCGGTGCATCTGGTACGTGGCAAAGTAAAGTGCGTTCAGTTCCGCCTTGCTCAGATACTGACGACCGGCGACATCGCGTTGCGGACGCGGCTTTGGGAATCGCGGAAGTGATTCAATGATGTCGTTTTCCCATGCCCATGCGGCGACAGCGCGGACATGATCACGTGCCTTATTCGATGTCCGCTCCGGATTCTCACCTCCTTGTTCAACCGCATCGTCGTAAACCCAATCCAGGAAATCTCGAATGCTTGATCGGGATAGATGCTCCAAAGGAATCTCTTGCCCCCAACTGACCCACTTTCTCACTGTGGCTTTGTATTCGTCGCTTGTGCCCTTCGAGTGCTTTTTGGCTTTGCAATAGCGTTGTACAGCGGATGGAAACTTTATCGACATTTGGAGAACCTCCTGCGTTGCCGTCGACTACCTCCAGTAGGCTCCACTCGACGTGCTACGGGGCTGAATGCTCCTTGCTCGACTTCCGAATCTGGGAATGGAAATGTGACTTTCCAGGATAGTTCGAGCAAACGCGACGGATCCCGGTCGATGAAACCGGGTGGAGTTGGTAAGGGACAATTTTGACGCGTCGGTCAGCGTACCGAAGGGAATTCTATCCTTGTCGAATCTGCGTCCAGCGATGCAACCGCCGAGAGTGGGATGACCGAATTGCGAGGCAACGGAAAGCCGATTTCGCACCCTTCGCGTTCCAGCGCCGCCGACCCAAGTGATCCCTGCCAACGCAAAATGCGGGGACGGTCTCCGCGACCACAGCTGAGTTCATCAGGACTTCGGTGCATTCAGGTGGTTCGCCTTCACGCCTGGTTCGTACGCCAAGCACGCGGTGTCATGCCGTAGCACGCCTTGAATTTCCTGCAAAAGTATTGGCTGCTGGAAAAGCCGCAGTCGAGGGCAATTGCAGTAATAGAAGCTTCGGGCTGGCTCGCCAGTCGCTGCGCTGCGTTCTCCAGGCGGCAACGGTTCAGGTAGTCGATCGGACTGGTGTTGGTAAGTTCATGGCAGTAATCGGAAAACGACGATCTCCCCATGCCGCAGATTTCGGCCATGCCGTCGAGAGTCCAAATCGTTGCTTGCATGCGCGGTGAGCGCCGAAGTTCCTTGAGGAAGAGATCGACCGTCCGGCATCGCGAAGTCAAGCTTCGATCGGGAACAATGTGTTGGCATCGCAGCAAATCGAGAATCGCCAGCAAGAGTTGATTCAAAGCCACCATGAGATGCGAAGCGAGGCGGGCGGGATCCTCGCTCGAAACGTATGCTCCGAGTTTTTTGAAGATCTGCTGAGCTTCCGCGCCGGCTGCCCAGACGGGATGCTCGTTTCCTCGCAGGACCGACGTGAGTTCGCGGCAATCGTCAGCGGTAAGAACACACCAGTCCGGCCAAATCCACGGTTCGTTCGGCCGCCGAACGCCAACGTCGACGATGATCCAGTGGATGCGACCGGGGCCGAGATGAGGATCTCCCATCTGGTGCAACTGCCAGGGCCGGGTGATGGACAATGTTGAACTTAATCGAAGTGCTCCGGTGCAGTGCGCGGTGACTGCGAACACGTGGACAATGGGGTGACGCTGAATGGGGCGGCTCCGGTGCAGGCGGTGGTCCCGTCAACGCTGGCACGCTTCCTGCGGCTTCGGCCGGTACCGGCATCGGGTTCCACGGTCCCGATTCCCTTAGAGACCGACACTCCTGGGTTCGCGACCTCGTACTTACGCGGTTACCTGCGCCCTCGCGACCATGTCAACATCACCGCAGGCGTCGAGAATCTGTTCGATCGAAACTACTACGAACATCTGAATTTGAGGTTACCCGCCGATCCGGCCAACGACTTCGCCCAGACCATCGTTCTGTCGCCCGGCATCACCCCGTACATCGGCGTCGAAGTGGAGTACTAGTGGACTGTCAGCACTCAGTTTTAGGGTAGTGGATTTCGCCAGAAATCCGTAACTCAAATATTCTAAGGGACTTCTGGCGAAGTCCACTACGTCCCAACTCGAGGTTTTAAACTTGACGGTCCACGAGTCGTTCCACTGATCCTGTTTCTCGGGAAAACTCGTTGCCGTGTAAAACCGATGGCCGGCTCCTGTTCCGGCTTGATCGATCAAGCCAGGACGGGTCCTGGCCTCAAATCGCCCCCATCCGTCAATACGCTCTACGACGTTTTCCCTAACGCATTGGCGTTGAAGAAACTCCTGTTCGCAGACCACGAACTACTTGACATCGAACAACTCGACGATGAAGTGCAGCGTTGCATTTGGAGGGATCGCACCGGGCATCCCGCGACGCCCATAGCCGAGTTCCCCTGGAATCTCGAGCTCGATCATTCCGCCTTCACCCACTAATTGCATTCCCTCGGTCCATCCCGCGATAACGCCGCGAAGGGGGAATGAGATTTTCTCAGCCCGTCGATAAGAGCTGTCAAAGATCTTCTTGTCGTCGAGCCACCCTTTGTAGTGAACTTCGACCGCATCGGTGGCCTTTGGCTTTGGTTGGTCGCTCTTTCGCAGGATGCGAAACTTAAGACCCGAGTCGGTCTTCTTGAACTCGCGAGGCGCGTCCTTGTCGATCGGTCCTGGCTTGACTTTCTCTTGTGAGTCATCGGGACCCGCTTTGATTTCAGGTTGGTCTTCTTTCACAGTTTCTTGTCCAATCGCAAACGCGGGGATCGCGGTAAGGGTTAAGGTAAGGAACAGGTGTTTCAGCATACGGAGTACTCCAACTTTGGGATGAGTGGGGAAAGGCAATTTCAAAGCAAGCGGGGCATTCTATCCGAGCGAACATGCCAAAGGCAACAAGTCTCGCCCCAAAGAGTCCGCTCGTCCGGTCTACAAAAAAACCCCTTTGCAGCGAACTGCAAAGGGGTTTTTAAAAATCCGGCAATACCTACTTTCACGCTGGTATGCACTATCATCGGCTCATAAAGCTTGACTACTGTGTTCGGGATGGGAACAGGTATAACCTTTACGATATGGTCGCCGGAAAGACATCATAACGGGTATTTCACCGCTATGACGCCGGTTGTTTGGTAGTTGTCTCTTCAAAGCAAGCTCGCCGAAGCACTTAGAATCTAATAGATTTGAGTGCGGGATATCGACGGCCAATCTTTCGCCCGTTAGTACTGGTTAGCTTAACACGTTACCATGCTTACACGTCCAGCCTATCAACCTGATCGTCTTTCAGGGGGCTCTCGTCGTATGACTACGAGTCCTAATCTTGGAGCGGGCTTCACGCTTAGATGCTTTCAGCGTTTATCCTTTCCGAAGTTAGCTATCCAGCCGTGCCGCTAGCGCGACAACTGGTACACCAGCGCTTCGTCCAACTAAATCCTCTCGTACTAAAGTTGAATCTCCTCAAGACTCGAACGCCCACGGCAGATAGGGACCGACCTGTCTCACGACGGTCTGAACCCAGCTCACGTACCACTTTCATTGGCGAACAGCCAAACCCTTGGGAGCTTCTACACCCCCAGGATGTGATGAGCCGACATCGAGGTGCCAAACCGCATCGCCGCTGTGGACGCTCGGATGCGATAAGCCTGTTATCCCCGGAGTACCTTTTATCTGATGAGCGATAACCCTTCCATTCGGGATTACCGGATCACTAAGACCTACTTTCGTACCTGCTCGACTTATGGGTCTCGCAGTCAAGCACACTTCTAACTTTACTCTCTACGCCTGATTGCCGACCAGGCTGAGTGTACCTTTGCACTCCTCCGTTACTCTTTGGGAGGAGACCGCCCCAGTCAAACTGCCCGACTGACACTGTCCTTCGCCCCGATTCAGGGGATCGAAGTTAGAATTAAAATATAACCAGGCTGGTATTTCAACGATGGCTCCTCCGATACTGGCGTACCGGTCTCAAAGCCTCCCAGCTATCCTACACAAATTATATCTCAACCCAATATCAGCCTACAGTAAAGGTTCACGGGGTCTTTCCGTCTAACCGCGGGTATGTGGCATCTTCACCACAACTACAATTTCACCGGGTCTGTGGTTGAGACAGTGCTCCAATCGTTACGCCTTTCATGCAGGTCGGAACTTACCCGACAAGGAACTTCGCTACCTTAGGACCCTCATAGTTAGGGCCGCCGTTTATTGGGGCTTCGGTCGCGAGCTTCGGTCCGAAGACCTAACCCTCTTCCTTAACCTACCAACACCGGGCAGGCGTCAGTCTCTATACATCCACTTGCGTGTTAGCAGAGACCTGTGTTTTTGATAAACAGTCGTTAGAGCCGATTTTCTGTGGCCCACCGAGGTGGGCGCCCCTTATCGCGAACTTACGGGGCCATTTTGCAGAGTTCCTTAACCACAGTTCTCCCGAGCGCCTTAGAATTCTCTTCTCACCTACCTGTGTCAGTTTTAGTACGGTCAGTTGCTTAACCTAGCAGCTTTTCTTGGACGTCCTTCCAGTAACTTCGAGAACTTAAACGCTCTCGAGCTTAGCCTTGATAAACATCGGTGATTTAATCCCGAATCTCTCAGCTTTCGCTACGGACATTTCTATTCGTACCGCTCACTTTCTGGACGCCGTCCCTGCATCGAATACACAACCGGCGTAGGAATATTGACCTACTATCCATCCTCTACGCCTTTCGGCCTCGAGTAAGGTACCGGCTAACCCTGGGCGGAATTGCCTTCCCCAGGAAACCTTAGGCTTTCGGCGAACAGGATTCTCACCTGTTTTATCGTTACTCATTCCGGCATAATCACCCGATGACCCCAACACCGCTCGTTACCGTACGGCTCGTATCTGATCATCGGCGCTCTCCTACCGCTCTAACACGAATGTTAGAACCCGCTGCTTCGGTGTACCACTTACTCCCGTTCATTATCGGCGCAGAAATGCTCGACTGGTAAGCTGTTACGCACTTTTTAAATGGTGGCTGCTTCTAAGCCAACATCCCAGCTGTCACAGCATTTCAACTTCCTTAGTGACTAAGTGGTCCTTCGGGACCTTAGCAGGCGATCTGGGTTGTTTCCCTCTCGACCCTGGAGCTTATCCCCCAGGGACTGACTGCCGAGGTAAGGTGAACCGGTATTCGGAGTTTGGTTCGGTGGGGTACCCTGGGAAGGGCCCCCATCCGATTCAGTATCTCTACCCCCGGTCACTAATTTACTCGACGCTATCCCTCAAGATATTTCGGAGAGAACGAGCTATCTCCTGGTTTGATTACACTTTCAGTCCTCCCCACAAGTCATCCCCTCAGTTTTCAACCTAAGTGGGTTCGGTCCTCCACGCAGTTTAACCCGCGCTTCAACCTGCTCATGGGTAGATCACACAGGTTTCGCGTCTGCAGCAAATGACAAAATCGCCCTATTCAGACTCGGTTTCCCTTGGGCTTCGTTCCGTAAGAACTTAACCAAGCCATTTACCACAACTCGCCGGATCATTATGCAAAAGGCACGCCGTCACACATTAAAATAGTGCTCCGACCGCTTGTAGGCACATGGTTTCAGGTTCACATTCCTCCCCTAGCGGGGGTTCTTCTCACCTTTCACTCACGCTACTGGTACGCTATCGGTCGTTAAAGAGTATTTAGCCTTACGGGATGGTCCCCGTGGATTCAGTCCAGGTTTCACGTGACTGGACCTACTCAGGTGCTCCTATGGTGTGTGTTTATTTTCGTGTACGGGACTGTCACCCTCTGTGGTGATCCTTTCCAGAATCTTCCACTAACAACACACAATCCAATGTTAGAGTCCTACAACCCCGAGAGGGAAACCCCCTCGGTTTGGGCTATTCCGATTTCGCTCGCCGCTACTGACGGAATCGATTTTTCTTTCTCTTCCTCTGGTTACTTAGATGTTTCAGTTCACCAGGTTGTAACTAGCCTGCCTATGAATTCAGCAGGTAGCAATCGGGCATCCCGGGATCATTGCTTGTTTGTCAGCTCCCCCAGGCATTTCGCAGACTTCCACGCCCTTCTACTTTTAACGCCAAGACATCCCCCATGTGCCCTTAATAGATTGGCCGTCGAAATCCCGAACTCAAAACAACAAACTCGCTTACACGGGCTTGCGATCTTGAAATCTAGAACCTCGATGGTTTCTATGATTAACGATATCACATGTGTTGACTGCCACGCTTTGGTTTTGACCACACGTCCTGTAGGAACAACGGGTCTCAACTACTGGCACAGCAATCACGTTGCACAGAATCCTATTAGAATACTAATCGCCAGAACTCGTCACCCTTGCCGTTAAGTACAGCAAGGCTTCTCGAACTGGCACGCTTCTTTAGAACTTGTTCTTAAACTACCAACTCAATTGGACACTTTATCTCGTCGAGGCAAGCCCCGATTCGAATCAGCTTCTCCAAATGAGCGTGGTGCTCTTTTCAGATGCCAACTACCAAAACAACCAAATTGTCAAAAATCAATGCCCTGCCTGTGGCGATAAACCAGCCAGCAAGGGACGCTGCTTTTGTGAACAGCCGGCCGACGCGGGTAGCCCAGAAATGTCTTCCTGAAGCGTTCGGCGTCAGCCGGTTGGTCACAAGCGAGGGCGAAGAATAGCGAGGCGATTCTTTGCCGTCAACCGAGCTTGAAGCACTTTTGAAAAGTTTTTTCAAACTGGCTGAATTTGCTCAGTGGAGGCCATTTTCGCTCCCTTGCGGGGATCGTTCTGGCTCATTTCCTGAGCGAGTAAGAAAGATAGCGGCTCGCAGCTTTTGGTCAACCTCTGATTAACGAAAAGCTGCAATTTTGTTTGGGTCTGATGAAGTTCCGCAATTCGCGGGTCTTCTAGACACTTACCCCTACATTCCTTGGCTGTAATTCACTTTTGCGAATCACAAAAGTGGAGGTAGACGGACTTGAACCGACGGCCTCCTGCGTGCAAAGCAGGCGCTCTCCCAACTGAGCTATACCCCCATGGAAGTCTGAAGTTTGAAGGGTGAAGGGTGAAATGTCAATTGGCCCATTTCACCCTTCACCCTTCTTCTTTCAAACTTCCTAAGTGGGCGTGCCAGAACTCGAATCTGGGACCTCGTCGTTATCAGCGACGCGCTCTAACCAACTGAGCTACACGCCCTTTTTCAGAAATCAGAGGTCCTGCCTTATCAACAACACGAAAAAACCGTGCCTGCCAAGAACTGTCGCCTGATTCCCAATCGGAATCGCAGAGTTTACGCAAAGTCCCTTGGCTGTCAAAGGGAAGTTACCCCTCAAGAAGACAAAACAGCGGACTTTTTCGTTCCGAGCACCGTAAATCGCTCTCGGTGTTTCTGCTGTGAATGCTATGTTTCGGCATGATTCCGTCGATGACGCCACTGAGATTGGGTAAGTTTTCATGATTTGAAGTGGGCGGCGAAGTTGAACCACAACCTTTTCAACACGCTGTGGCCTGCGCCCATTTGACGCAAGGTGTTTTGCAGTGAGGCTGTGGTAGAATGGGCTCGAAACGCTTCCCACCGCTTTGTCAGGGCTAAATCACGGGTTTGCCCAAGGAAAGGGCTTCCTACCTTTCGACATTGACAAAGCGCTCCCCTCGATCGCCTTCTATGCCCGGAGCCCCTCCATGACACGTCTCGGATTGAACCGCCGAACCCTTCTTCAAACAGGTGCCGCTGCCTTCGCCCTTCCCACCCTCATTCCTGCGTCCGCCTTTGGAGCCAACGAGCGCGTGAATGTTGGTGTGATCGGACTCGGGGGCCGTGCTCGAACGATCGTCGAATCGTGCAACTTGATTCCCAACATGAACGTGGTCTCGGTTTGCGATTGCTTCAAACCCGATATGGACACCTTCGTGAACGTCGTGGGGAAAGACCAGAATTGGTCTACCTACGAGGATTTCCGCAAGATGATGGATGACGAGAATCTTGATGGGGTGATGGTCGAAACGACGACGCACGCGCGAGCTTGGATCGCGGTGCAGGCGATGCAAGCGGGGATGGATGCCTACATCGAAAAACCGATGTGTTTGTCGATCGAAGAGGGCAGGCACATGGTCAACGCGGCCCGCAAGTATGACCGCGTTACCCAGGTCGGGACGCAGCAACGTTCGATGCCGATCAACAATTGGGCCAGCGATTTGGTCAAGAATGGAGCGATTGGCAAGATCAAAACCGTCCTCGCCCCCAACTTTGTCGGCCCGGTTCGTTTTCCAGGTGGCGAAGCCGAACCGATGCCCAGCGGCGGGATGCCAAAATGGTGGGATGTGTGGACCAATCAAGCCGAAATGCGTCCTTATCGACACGATCTGCATCATCGGTGGGAGAAATGGTGGTCGTACGATGGCGGCGGGTTGTGCTATGGCGTGACGGGATGGGGCACCCATTCGTACGATCAAATCCAACGAGCACTGGGAACCGATTTAACGGGGCCCACCACGATCATCCTTGAAGAACCGGTCACGGATCGCGCATGTGGCAAGTTTGAAACGGTAACGGAAGTCGACGAAACACGACTCGATTACTTGATCCGATTGGCCAACCCCGTCGAAGGGCCTCGCGCCAAGATGACCATGCGGTACGACAACGGCACCGAACTCAAATTACACCTGGATGGCGACTGGGGCCCTGGTCTTGGAGCGATCTTTGTCGGGCAAGACGGCAAGCTTGAGATCAACCGAAACAAAATTGCCGCAAGCAATAAGGAATTGCTGAAGTCAGCCGACAACCCCGGGCCGATCGACAAACCCGAAACCCAGTACCACATCGAAAATTGGGTCGATTGCATCAAAACACGCGAACGATGCAATGCGGACATTGAGATCGGTTTGCGATCGACCACGCTTTGCTACTTGGTCAATATCGCTCGCGAAGTGGGACGGGTCGGCGAGCCACTCAGCTGGGATCCCGAAACGGAACAATTCACGAATTGCGACGAAGCCAACAAGTCGTGGTACGTCACGCGTCCCCGTCGCAAAGGTTACGAGTTGCCGGAACTTTAGACCGGACCGACCTCTCGGTGGCTTCGTGATGAAAGCGTCAAACTAAGAACCTATCCGAAAAGGGGTCTGACCCTCTCTTGGTATGAGCGTATCGGTAGCGAACTCCATTGGAAAACAACGAGTTTTTGAGCAGTCGAAACGTCGGTCGACAAAGGGTCAGACCCCTTTTCGGATAGGTTCTAAAGTCTGGCAAGCGTCATCCCACCATCAACCATCACGACTTGGCCGGTCGAGTAGGCGAAGTCGCCACGGGCCATCGCGGCGACGACTCGGCCGGTGTCGGACGGTTCGCCCCATCGGTTTTGCGGGACAAGACCCTCGGCGATCAGTTTGTCGTATTTTTCCTTGACACCACTGGTCATATCGGTTGCCGTGATGCCTGGACGGACTTCGAAGACAGGGATCCCGTATTCCGCCAAGCGAACCGCCCAAAGCTGCGTTGCCATGCTCACCCCAGCTTTCGAAACACAATACTCGCCACGACTCGGCGAGGCCACGGTTGCCGAAATCGACGAGACGTTCACGATGCATCGCTGGGTGGCCGAATCGGCCGCCTGTTGCTCGATCATCCAACGTGCAACCTGCTGCGTCAAAAAGTAGGGACCCTGCAAATTGGTCTTGAGCACCCACTCAAAGTCTTCTTCGCTGGCCTCCAGCACATCAAGTCGTTGCCGCGGAGCAACCCCTGCGTTGTTCACCAGCACATCCAAACGCCCAAAGTGGCCCTTCACCGCATCGATCATCTTGTCGCGATCCTTCGCCGAACCAACATCACATTGGCAATACAGCACGTCGGATGTGAGCGAGCGAAGTTCACCGAGCGTCTCGGTCACCGCCGCCGCGTCTCGTACACCACAGACAACCAGGTCAAACCCTTCTTGCGCAAGCCGAGTGGCAACGCCGAATCCAATCCCTCGGCTGCCGCCGGTGACCAATGCGACACGTTTCGTATTCAATGGATGCTCCTTTGTGAGATCGTTCTGTCAAGATGACAATCTGAATGCCTTTCGCACATCCCAATCGTCTGGCCCTAGGGCGAAAGATAACGGATTCGCGTCCCTACAGATAAAAGCGGTACTCACGCGGACCGTCCGCCATGCGTTGGACGTACAAAGCGGCTTCGCGAGCGTGGTAGTCGCCCCACATGCTGCTTTCGCCACAGGGGACCGTTTGTCCCGAGGGAACGTTGTCCCAGCCGTTGGGGCGATGGTAGACGGAATGCAAAATCAAACCTTGATGCGATGCTTCGGTGCTGAGGTACGGCTCCTCAAGCAATGTGTCCATCACCGTCAATCCCGCCTGGGTGTACCTCGTACCAGCGTCTTTGTCGCCGCGACGAGCCAAATAGGCCCCTAAACGCAACAGTCCCTGGCAACCGATCGCTGCGGCGGAACTGTCGACGGGTTCCGACGCATTGAACGGGTCCGCAGGCCGTTCCAAGTAGTCAGGCCCTAGTTGGTATAACTTCGGAGCCCCCGTGTCCCAATACGGAATGCCATCGGCGGCCGAGTTTTCGATGTAGAAATCACACGTCGCTGTTGCCGCCTTCAACATAAAGGCTTCGATGGCTTCTCGTCCGCCAAGCGGTTCAAGTTCGGCATCGTCGAGGGTGCCCAAGAATTGCAGCTGCTCTGGGAACCCAACCATGATCCACGCCAACCCACGCGTCCAAGTCGTAAACGGTGAAAAACCTTGCTGCGAATTCGGACACCGAAAGTTGCCGTCGTTGAGGTTAAAGATGCTCTCGTGTGCCGTTCGGCCCCACTCGTCATAGGCATCTCGTCCCTCCCCGTAATAGACCGAATAATCGGCCGTGGTTTTCGCGTGCTCGACCAATCGCTGCAACAAACTGATGTTGCAATCATTCTCATCCATCAGCGAATGACCGAGTTGGTGAGAATAGGCCAACGCCCGCAATGAGCGAACGGTGTCGGCGAAAAGAGAATGCGGGCCATTAAAAGAATAGATGTACCCGCCGCTGGGGAGCGAGGTCCAACGTTTGGCTTGGACCGCGCCGGACGCCATAATCGCCAACTCGTAAAAACGCCGTTCCCAGTCATTCGGATCGATCCGACCTTCGTGCATCAATCTCAGCAAATTGCCGTAGGTGCTGACGTTATTGAAGCCGTGATCGTGGACACCGAAATGGGTGACATGGGGGGCCATCTTCTCAAGCGTGTTGGTCCGGCCACGCTCGAGCATCGCCTTATCTCCGGTTGCATCAAACTGCAAAATTTCGCTGCCATACTGGAATCCCTGAGTCCATTCGGTCCACCCACGCGTGGAGTAGCAACCGTTCACGGTAAAGACGGGCGAACCTTGGGATGCATCGTAGTCGCTTGAAATCGCCTCGATCTTCTGCCCGGAAAGCTGCCAGAACCGACTGAGTTTCGGGCGCAGACTCTCGGCGGTGACTTGATGATCGATCTTCATGATGGTTCCTTCTTGGAGGGCTCGCACGATAAACGTTTCAGCATTTCCACAACGTTGAATTCGAAGTTTACTGCACTTGCGACCATCGCTCCACTGCCGAGGCCTTCTTTCCGAAGTGATCTCGATCTAAACTATCGGAAACCTTCCCACTTGCATCTCTCCCATCCCTTTTTTCGAGGAGTTCTCGCGTGTCTCCATCCCTGAATCGCCGCAGCTTCGTTTCTGTTTCTGCGAAAACCGCCGCAGCTGCCGCGGTCGCAACGTCGCTGCAAACTCGACTTGAGGCGGAAGACAAGGTTGCCGAGGCGGTCGGTGGCCGCATCAACCACTCGGTTTGCAAGTGGTGTTACGGCAGCGTTCCGATGGAGGATCTGTGCGTGGCAGGGAAAGCATTCGGCCTTCAATCGATCGAATTGTTGAAGCCGGCGGAAATTCCTGCGGTGCAGAAACACGGATTGACCTGCTCGATGGTTTCAGGTCCAGACGCAAAGACCGCGAGCGGAAAACGCGTCGGTGGCATCGGTTCAGCTTGGAATCGCGTTGAGCATCACGACGTGCTCGTCGAAGGGTATCAGCAGCAAATCAACGAGGTCGTCAAATTGGGGCTCAACAACATCATTTGCTTTTCTGGCAACCGTGACGGAATGGATGATGAGCAAGGGCTGAAGAACTGTGCGATCGGACTGAAGCGATTGATGCCGGCGGCAGAAAAAGCGGGAGTGACCATCACCATGGAATTGCTCAACAGTAAAGTCAACCATCCCGATTACATGTGCGACCATACCGATTGGGGCGTCGAACTTTGCAAGGCAATCGGGTCCGACCGTTTCAAGTTGCTGTATGACATCTATCACATGCAGATCATGGAAGGCGATGTAATCGCGACGATCCAAAAGAATCATGAGTTCATCAGCCATTATCACACCGGCGGCGTTCCTGGCCGAAATGAGATTGACGAAACGCAGGAGCTCTATTACCCCGCGATCATGAAAGCGATTGTCGAGACGGGATACAAGGGCTACGTTGCTCAAGAGTTTATTCCAAAGCGAGAAGACAAGATCGCATCGCTCAAGCAAGGCGTAACGATCTGCACCGTATAGAAAAGGTCGAAAGATGAATGCACTGAAAATGCTTGCCGCAGCGGGTTGCGTGTTGGTCATCGCAGGATGCAGCCACGATGCGTCGCCATCGGCGGATTCCACCATGCAGCGAGACCCAAAAGCGATCGCGATGGCGGCAAAAGAGGATCTGTACCAGCAATTGTCGGGGCGATTGATGCAGGCGATGACCGCCACGGGGCCGGCGGCCGCGATCAACGTCTGTAGCAAAGAGGCACCGAAAATCGCGGAAACCGTTAGCCAGAGCCATGGCGTTCGAATTGGTCGCACATCGGCCAAGCTGCGCAATCCAGAGAACGCACCGGATCCTTGGGTTGCGGAACTGATCCACTACGATTCGGAGATGCCGATCGAGGCGGAGCCAAAGTTCGAGGAACTTGCGGACGGGGGGCTGCATGTCGTGTTGCCGATTCGGCTGCAGGCCACCTGCTTGATGTGCCACGGCCCCGCCGATCAGATTTCCGATGACGTCAAGGCTCAACTCGAAACGCTCTATCCCGACGATCAGGCGACCGGCTTCAACGAAGGTGACCTGCGGGGATGGTTTTGGATCGAAGTTCCAGCAGCCTAATCGCAACGCACCGGCAATTCCAATCGATGCGGTGGATCGAAAACCGGGGGGGCATCAAGAGACAAGTTGAACGACTCTCTTTTTTTGCAAAACGCAGCAAGACGGCTGGGCTCTTGGGTCAAAGATCCGATCCCGTCGCAGGAATGCCACCCACCCAAACGAACGCCGGAAAACAATCCAGGAGCAAATGATGTCCCGAATCACACTCTCCATCTTGTGCCTCATTGGATTGGCGGCAGGGGTCGTGACGGTGCTTTCTCCGTTTTTCGTTGCCGGCGGACTCGTTTGCCGATTCGACATCAATGCGGCTCATACGTCGCGAATCTGGCTCAACCATCTGCTTGGAAGTCTACTCTCGTTCGCTTACGGCGTGGCCATCATGGCCGGCTCAGGACTGCTTGCTGTCATCTGCAGCATTGCGTTGGGTGTGGAAGCGGCGCTGGGACGCAACCGAAATAGCGATTCGACCACGGAATGCCCTCCGCCTTCCGCGAAAACGATTCGTCAGCAGGTGTCTTTGCTCCGCGCCCAGAGTTCGCGAAGACGGAAAGTTCCTTACCGGGCGATAGAACCGCACCACCAACCTCAGGCAAGCCAGTGTTATTGAAATTCATCGTTCCGCTTTCGCTTGTATGCCTCGTCCCACCTTGGTCGTTTCTATCCGCAGCAGACTCAACCGCCACACAGCACGTTGCGACGGTTGTCGAGGTACCAGGATGCGTCGCTTTTTGGGATTTTGTGAAACGCGAGCCCAGCGGTAGCAACCGTTTTGTTGCTCATGTTCCCGCCGGAGCGACGAACGAATACGCGCTCGATGCCGGCAATTACGTTCGTGACTATTGGGACCAAGGACGCGATGCGACGTACGATGACTTTCCGCTCCTGGGGTCAGGCCCGTTTGGTCAAGCCATTCGACTCTGCAAAGAATCGGATTCGACATTTCGGCCTTTCTTGTTTGTCCCACGATCCCGATTGCACGATTCGCCTTTGGACATCAAGGGACCTGGCAAATCGGTAACGGTGGTCGTTTGGGCGATTCGCGAAAGCGGCAATCATGCATTGGCTGGCATCTGGCACGAGGGAACGGACCTGAAGCAGGAATCGACGACCGGTATCAAGCGTGTCGAACGAGGCCAGCGACAATACGCGCTCTTTGCTGGACTGAATACACCCGGCGCTGCTTGTGGGCATGTCTCCGAAAATGGCGCAAGCTCCTTCAACTATCGTTATGCGATGCACAAGTCCAACTCGGGTGATCTATCGCCTGAAATCTCTGCCGATTCCCCTGCGGACATCCTTGCCGATTCCTGGCAATGCTTTGCAATGACCTTCGATAACCAGCAAGATCGGCTGACCAGTTGGCTCAATGGAAAAGCAACCGAGCGTTGGCGGGAGAACCCCAAAAAAACTTTGGCGCCTGTTTACAACGCGTGGCGGCAAGGGGAACTGCATCGACAACCGGGACTGCAAGTGGGCGAGGACACAAGCTTCCCCATCGACCAGTTTTACAACCCACCCGAAGTTGAGCCTGTTTCGGTTGAAACGGTCAGCCAGAGCGAAGACCAACGCGTCGAGGTGCGTGAGTATGGCTACACTCGAGTGAAAACCACCCTTGCGAAAGACGCGAGTGGAACCTTCGTCACGACGGATCGTGACTTGGTCGCCATAAAATTGAATCCATGGTGGTTCGAACACGACCTCTACTCACCAGCCGACAAGACCGGTGGTGGCCCGTTTACGATTGGACGTGTGATCCACAGCTCACGAAGCGTTGGTTTTACCGGCTGGATCGGTGGCGTTGCCGTCTTTGATCGAGCCCTTAGCCCTCAGGAACTCGCGAGGTTGGCTGCGATTTCAACCGATCCTGTAAACACTACTCGCTAAGTTCCTTCACCTTGACGTTTTTCCAATGCACGATGCCTTTGGCGCCCTTGTGAATTTGCAAGCCGAAGAACCCCTTTGGATACGTTCCATCGTCAATCCAGTGCGCTGCAGGAACGCCATTGATCCAAGTTTTCACAACGTTACCTTTGGCCATGACCGTCAAACGGTTCCAGCCGCTACGATCCAAGGCATCACGAGCGGCTTGATGCTCTTTGAGCCACAAGGGATAGAAGTAACCGCCACAACTTTGGCCATAGATCCCGCCAGACCAAAAGCGATCACCTGAGATCCCTTCCATTTCGGCTTGTGGGCCAAAAACCGTTTCACCCGTTCCACCTGGTTTCACCTGAGCCCGGAACATCACTCCCGAGTTGCCGTCGACTTCCCATTTCATGTCGCAGGTAAAAATGAAGTCCTCGTAGTCCGACTTGTCCGTACACAAGTAGGTACTATTCGAACCGGGAACGCAGGACCCGACGAGCAAATCGCCCTTGACCTCAAACGTGCAAGTTCCCCCTTTAGGACTCCATCCACTCAGGTCCTTGCCATTGAAAAGCGGTTGAAAACCCTCCGCCAGATCGGGCTCGGGGTCCGTGTTGAGCAACATGTTTTCAGGCTCTGGTACATTGGCTTGCTTTTTGTACTTCTGATACCACTCGCTTTGTTGAGGATCAACCTCACCGGCCCCCAACCGACCGATCAAAACAAGCTGAGTCGCGATCATACCGACAACCGACAACCCAATGACAAATCTCTTACGTGTTTGAAACATTTCATTTTCCTTAAAAAAGAAGGTCTTTGCGAAAACTAAAATAGCATGAAGGAAACGCGATTCAATCTACTCAAAACTTTGCTGCGGAATAACGGAAGTTGAACCGAGCGTCCGGAGCGGTATCGCCGCTGGAGTACGTATCCATGATCTCGCCTGGGCTTTGAGGATTGTCCCACCACTTAAAATCAAACTCTATCGCGCCGTTGGCAGACAGTCCAAGCGATTCACGAGGCACCGCTAACATCAACTCGTTGTCTTCGACGCGAATTTCAACTTGGGATACTTTCTGCCACTGCCACCCATCCAAGTGTTTTTCCAGCCAGGATTGATCACCATCGATCGTGCGATTTAAAAGGAAGTCGTACCCTTCCCACCCCGTGTTTCTATCGCGGTCCATATCAATCATCAGCCACATCCAATTGGGATCCGAGCGAGCCGTGAGTGGCAGGCGAGACTTTGCATAGAAGTAAAGGTTTTCCGAATCACGCGACACTTTCATGGTCACAAAATCATTGCGTCCGCTGGTGTTCGTGTAATGCACTTCTCCTTTTCCAAAGTCACGATGACCGGTATCAAAAACGTGATCGGTGAATTCGGGGCTAACGCCTTGCCACTGATCAAAGCCGGCGTCCAATTGAATCGTCTTCGGGGATGAAGCCTTCGGCAAGGCTGGCAGGCCTTTGTACCGACGGATTCCCGCGACCAATTGGTAATAGTAGTTATCACCGTGCAATCCAGTAACCGGTTCAATGTCGCGGCTGAACTCTTGATCAAATTGATCGACGAACACCACCGGCACGCCCGGACGCGAGTACTTGCCTGCCGTCCACTCGTTCCAGCCCGTGACCATCACGAAAGGTGGATCCAACTGGTAGGCTCGGCGCCACTGCTCGTTGAAGTTGGCACCTCGATTGACCGAGTCGGGTCCAATGTTTTGCTGACCATCATGGAAGCTCCGACCCCGCGCCATTTTCTGACTCATGTTGACTGGCTTGCCGCTGGTCACATCCAAGTTCTGAGCAACAGACACGTTAACCTGCTCGGGCCGATCCGGCGATTCATCGTAGCTGTAAGGTTGCGGGTAAGTCGCTTCCCAGTGCCAAGCGTTATGCGTGTCCTCCATCGTAAACGGCCAATGCGCTTTGCGGAGCGTAAAGAACTGCTTCACGTCCTCGCTGGCGAGCTCGGGATCACAAATCAACAGCGGCTTACCCTGCCAATGAAACCAGAGTTCGGGATACCGCCTCGGCTCGTACAGATCGTGATAAAGCTCGTCTGCGGTTTGCCCCGCCTTGGTGTTGACCATAAAACAGAGTCGCGGCACTTGTTCGCCGTCGCGAAGCATCTGCGACCAAACCTTGCAGATCTGCATGTAGACATCGGGGTACGTCAGCCGATTGGTCGTATCAAAGATGACGGTATCCACCCCCGCATCAGCCAACAGCGTCGCATGCCGACGAATCACCCAGGGGTCGCGTGCGTTGTAGTAGCCGTAGATCGGTTCTCCCCAATAGTACGGCCCTCGCGGTCCCCACAACGGAGAGTCTGGCTTACTCAGAAGATCAGGGTCTTGCGGCAAGATCTTGGCAAGATCATTTGGCAGCAGGTGGATGTCTCGCCCAGCGGTTAGGAAGTAAAAAATGCCAACGAATCGATCACCACGAGGCGAGGGAACTTCGGAGTCGGAGGGCAACGTTCGGCCAAGAGCATCGGTGGCTGGCCATGGTGTGCCGAGGTTGATTTGCGCATGGGAGGGCGTCACGTGGAAACAGCCAACAAGCAAAACGACTGCCAAAACCTGAAGCGGGAATCGCCAACGGTTCCGGTATCCCCGAATCCATTTACGATTCACAAAGACGGTGTCTTTTTCGCCGGTCCTTGTAAGGCCGGTCTTTGGCAACCTGCCAACCTCAATCTTTGAGAAAACGTTGCTGTTCATTGATTCATATCGTGAAAGGGTGATGCCGCCAAACGGGGATTGAGAAACAACAAGGAAGAATTCGATTGTTGTTCGAAGGGGGTGGGGGATCGAGCGGAGCGGAGGCGGGAGTCGGACCATCCTATCAGATAGTCAAACAACTCGCTAGAAAAGGGGTATCCTTGATACCGACATCGCATTTGCTTGTCGAGGACGTCCCGCCTTCTGAGCCGAGCCATGCAAAATTTGTGCTACGCCCTAAAACACGACTCGCCGATTGGGCCGCTATGGTCCTATTGGACGAAACGCGGTTTGTATCGACTGCAATGGGCTGACACGGCACAGCCCGAATGGATCGTTGACGAGACACTCGGTTCCGCGTCCGCAAAATCCGCTGCTGACAAACTTGACGTTGCCTTGATCGCATTCTTTGCCGGGCACGCGGAGGATTTCGCGTGGGTCCGCATTGACTCGTTGGGGTGGACGCCTTTCGCCGACAAGGTCTACCGAAAATGTCGCGAAATCAAGCCTGGCAGCACGATGACCTACAAACAGCTGGCTCAACGCGCAGGCAACGAGCGTGCCAGCCGAGCGGTTGGATCCGCAATGGCTCGTAATCGGGTTCCAATCGTGATCCCTTGCCACCGGGTCGTTTCGTCCAGCGGCGGTCTGTCTGGATTCAGTGCACCGGGGGGCTTGGAAACAAAGCGGCTGTTGCTGGAACTTGAATCGGATTAGCGATATAGTTGAGTGTCGCGCACCGTCCACCCCAATAGAGAGGCAAACAACCATGGCATCCAAGGCGTATCTCCATGAACTCAAAGCAGCGGTGATCGGAACGGGATTCATCGGTCCGATTCACGTCGAGGCATTGCGTCGCATCGGAGTCCCGGTGGTGGGCATCTTGGATGCAACCGTCGAACAGTCCGAGATGGCTGCAACGCAACTTGGAATCCCGCGAGTTTATAAAGACCTGAACGAACTGCTTGACGATGACGAAATTGACTCCGTACACATTGCCACACCCAATCGCTTTCACTTTGAACACGCATCAGCATGTTTGAAAGCTGGCAAGCATACCCTCTGTGAAAAACCCCTGGCCATGAACTCGGACGAGTCCGCAAAGCTGGTGGCGTTAGCAGAGTCGGCGGGTGTTTGTGCAGGGGTCAACTACAATTTGCGGTACTATCCCTTGTGTGTGGAAAGTGCCGATCGCGTTCGCAAGGGTCGCGTCGGGGCACTGCATCATGTCTCCGGTGGCTATGTGCAAGATTGGCTGTTCAAGGAAACCGATTTCAATTGGCGAGTGCTTGCTTCGGAAGGCGGCGAGTTGAGGGCGGTCGCCGATATTGGAACGCATTGGTTAGATTTGATCCAATTCATCACCGGCCAAGAAATCGTCTCGGTGTGTGCGGACTTGCACACCGTCTTCCCAACACGGCAACGCCCAATCGGCGCCACAGAAACATTCAGTGGCAAGCAGATAACCCCTGACAACACCGAATCCGTTGCGATTGACACCGAGGACGCTGGCAACGTCATGCTGCGTTTCGAGAATGGCGCGCGAGGCGTGATGACGGTTTCGCAAGTCACGGCAGGCAGAAAGAACTGTCTGCGTTTCGAACTCGCCGGATCGAAGCAGGCGTTGGCATTCAACAGCGAGTCCCCCAACGAGTTGTGGATCGGACATCGGGACGAGCCCAACGAGGTGTTGATTCGCGATCCTGCTTTGATGAGCACCCCCGCCTCGAACGTGACCAGCTACCCGGGCGGTCACAACGAGGGATTTCCCGACGCTTTCAAGCAGATCTTCCTCGATTTCTATGGTCAGATCTTGTTGGGTGAGGATGCGGGGGAAGCGACGTTCCCAAGCTTTGCCGATGGGCATCGCGAAATCGTGTTGTGCGAAGCCATTCTTGAAAGCCATCGCAAGCAAGCATGGGTGTCCCTCAGTTGAGTGCCCTCAACCGTTCGCCGCCGCTACAGACCGTTGCATGCGGAAGAACAGGCAAATTCCGACGGAAGGGGTCTGCCGATGCTGGTTTCCGCGGCGAAATCATCCATTCTTGGCGGTCTCTGTGACGATGGAGTAAGGCTCCTGTACAAAATATGGCCAACCGTTCTCTCGACTAGCACCGAGCGGCTGTTTGGCTATAATCAGGAGATCCTACCACGGCCGTCGCAAATCCTGCCCACACCTGACGGCCATTCCTCCTTCCAATGACGATTGGCTCGACCGATGACGCTTGCCATTTGTGAACCTACCGGCTGCGAGCATGCCGCATCCGAATGCCACCTCGCCCGATTGGCTCGCAAACGAGCTCGTCTCCGCCGTGGTTCCATCGGTACTCCGCTATTGGCTGCTGCCGCATTATTGCTGGTCTCCGGGCTGATTGTCCAAGCGGTTTGGGGCGGTGTTGCGGGCTTGTTTTCGAGTTTCTTTTCCGAGACAGCTTCGATCGAATTCTTGACCACCCCGGTGATCCGCCAGCCCTTTGTTTACACGGTGTTGGAACGTGGCGAAATCGAAAGCTCAAGCAATGTTGAAGTCCGCTGCGAAGTTCGTTCGCGAAATTCATCGAGCATCGACATTTTGGAAATTGTTCCTGAAGGCAGTTGGGTCGAAAAGGGGGACTTCTTGGTGCGATTGGACGATGCGGCCTTGCAAACGCAGTTGATCCAGCAGCAAATTGTTTGCAGTAACAGCGAATCCTCCTTCATCGAAGCCCAGGCGACGCTCGACGCAGCGAGATTGGGTCTGGATGAGTATGAACAGGGAACGTTGCCGGAACAGATCGAGCAACAGGAAAGCGCCGTCTTTATCGCTCGTGAAAACATGCGTCGTGCCGAAGAGTATTTGGCTTACAGCAAACGGTTGGCTGAACGAGGCTACATCCCCGAAGCGCAGTTGGAAGCCGATACGTTTGCGGTAGAAAAGGCGCGCAAGGAGTTGGGTGTCGCCGTGACGAAATTGGAGGTGATTGAGACTTACACGAAAGAAAAGAAACTCACCGAACTGAAAGCGGACATCAAAACCGCCGAAGCCCGTCTCGATGCTCGCCGCAAAACATGGGAACTCGACAAACTGCAACGCAAAGAAACCGAGGATCTGATCGCAAAATGCACGATCGTTGCCCCGGTTGCCGGACAAGTCGTTTATGCAAACAACCGCGATGGCCGCAGCAGTTCCAGCAACACGTTGCTGATCGCCGAAGGACTCTCCGTTCGCGAACGGCAAGCGATCATCTATTTGCCTGATCCAAACAACATGCAGGTGATGGTGAAAGTCCACGAGTCTCGTATTGGCGATGTTCGCCCAGGCTTAGACGCCGAACTGAGTGTTCGCAATATCCCCGAAGGGACGCTTCGCGGCCGTGTGACCGAGGTCAGTGAGTACCCGCTGCCCGCGCTGAACGTCTACACCGCTCATGTGAAAGAGTACGCGGTGCTCGTCGAAATCACCGATCCGCCTTTGGAACTGCGACCGGGAATGACCGCCGAGGTGAACCTTATGATCCAGCGGATTGAAGATGCGTTGCAAGTGCCGATTGAATCGATCATTGAGCGAGGGGAGCATTGTTTTTGTGCGTTGCCGCTCGACGATGGAACGCTCGAAACACGCGAGGTCACGATTGGCAAAACGAATGAAACCGACGTCGTGATCACCTCGGGGCTGACCGAGTCCGACCAAGTCGTGCTGAGTCTTGGTGACGAAGAGGTCCTTGGGCTCCTTGACCTGCCGGTTGAAGAAGAGACGATCGCAGCAAAAGATTCCTGAGCCCCCTTTTTCCCACAGGCTGCGAGGCCTCCATGTCCACCGCGGAGTCGCTCATCGAACCCAGTCAATCGCGGCCGATCGAGTCGGCTGCGAGCGTCGTCGACGAACCATCGTTGGCACTCTGCATTCGCGACCTGCGCAAGGATTATCAGCTTAGCAGCGAAACGGTCCATGTCTTGAAGGGCATCAATCTTGATGTGCCGCGTGGCGACTACATCGCGATCATGGGGCCGTCGGGATCGGGCAAGAGCACGCTGCTGAATCTTCTTGGTGGACTCGACACCCCGACCTCCGGTCAGTACCTGATTGGCCATTGCGATGTTGCGCAGCTCAGCGATGATGAACTGTCCGCGATTCGCGCGCAACGGATTGGATTTGTTTTCCAGGCTTACAACTTGTTGCCCCAGTTGAACGTGCTGGAAAACATGGAAGTGCCGCTGGCATACAACGGAGGAATGACTGCCGGCGATCGAGATCGAACCGTGCAGCTTGCAAAGTTGGTGGGACTGGACGACCGAGTCGACCATCGGCCGACCGAGCTTTCAGGTGGCCAACAACAGCGGGCTGGGATCGCGCGAAGTCTGATCAATCAACCGGAGTTCATCCTCGCGGACGAAGCCACCGGAAACCTCGATACGGGCACGACCGAAGAGATCTTGGACTTATTCGACAATCTCAACGATCAAGGTGCCACGATTGTCATGGTCACGCACGAGGAAGAAGTTGCCCAGCGTGCGAGGCGTATTGTACGGCTACGTGACGGCGTGGTCGAACAAGACGAGCGACTTCGGCCACCCAGTGCAGCGGACGCCGATGCAGGAAAAGCGGGTGCAGGTCAAGGCAAGGTGCGGTCCGGTCGCCCATCGCAGCTACGTCTTCGCGCTCGCGATATTCGCGTCGGGATCAAAACACTGTTGATGCATCCGCTGCGATCGATGTTGACGGTATTGGGGATCTTTATTGGCGTTGCAAGTGTGATCTGGTTGCTGGCGATCAGCGAAGGGATCGCGTCAAAAGCGAACCAGCAGATTGAAGAACTTGGAGCAAACAACATCCTGTTGACCACCTCACGCCCCTCGGGCGATGACACGCAAGGCAAGAAGATCTACTTCTACGGGTTGACCGAAATCGATTGCGATCATCTCGAAGCCTCCATCCCGTCGGTCGAGATGGCGATCGCATTTTGCCGGCGCAATTCGCGCGAATTTCGATATGCCGACCGAGTCGCGCTGGGCGAAATCAACGCCTGCACCCCCGAATACAAGGATCTGTATTCGCTGCACATCGCTCGCGGCCGATTCCTGGTGGACAAGGACAACGAGAACTCATCCAACGTTTGCGTCGTGACCCAGGAACTCGCTCGAACATTGTTTCGGCACGAAGATCCGATCGGGAAATCGGTCCAAATCGTCGCCGATTTTTATCGTGTCGTCGGAGTGGTCGGTTCGCGCACGGAACTTGAAACCGTCAAGGGAACCAGTCGCGGCCAGGATTTCTCGGACAACATTTACATTCCGCTCAATACGTATTGGTTGCGATATGGCGATTCAACGTCGTTTGGAAACAACGGCGAGCGAGCGGTTTCGCAAATCACCTTGCGGCTCCGTGATGCCGAAGACGCGGTCGCGACCGGCAAGGCAGTCGAACAGACGCTCAAACGCACTCACTTGTATGAGGATTACACCGTTGGAATCCCGCTGGAATTGCTCGAGCAAGCTCAAAACACGCGATTGATGTTCATGGCCATGATGGGGCTGTTGGCCAGCATTTCGCTGCTCGTCGGAGGGATTGGCATCATGAACATCATGTTGGCAACCGTGACCGAACGGACTCGCGAAATCGGTATCCGCCGGGCGCTCGGTGCACGACGCCGAGATATCACTCGCCAATTCTTGATCGAAACGATTTTGCTGTCGGTCGGCGGCGGTATCACCGGAATCCTGGGCGGGCTGACCTGTGGCAAACTGATGGATTCGTTGCGTTGGATGGCGGAGACAACCTTCCCAGACTTGATGAAATCGTTACCCGAAACGGTTCAGTCGATGGAACCCGTGATCATCCCCTGGTCGATTCCGATCGCGTTTGGAATCTCGGTCACCGTCGGAATCATCTTCGGGATCTACCCCGCCCTGCGTGCCGCGGCGATGAACCCTATCGAAGCCCTTCGACACGTCGGTTGAGGGCCGGAGCCGGCCCTTCGATGCCCACGGCCTTCATCCTGATCCTTTAGTAAGCCTTGCTGGTCGTCCGACCGGCGACTTGTGGCTTGGGTCGAAAGATTTGCCGTTGCCGAGCCGGCTGGTAAGGGGGTTCGACAACGTTTCCTTCGACGATTGGATCGCCAGCGGGTGTTGGAACGCCCGACATGTAGGTCTCACCCGAGATATAAGTCTCGCCGCTGCCACACGAATCACATCCGCCGCATCCACCGCAACTGCCGCCGCAGGCCATGTCCGAACAACTGCAATCGTTGCCGCAACGGTATCCCCACAGACTTTCGATCCCCGAGAAGACCGACCGGCATTTACCGCACGATTGTCCGTTGTAGTTGCCGCATTGGTCGCAGGGGTCACAGCAATCCGCGGGCTCGTTGATCCAGGGGTCGACATACAATTCGCCGCATCCTTCGCACTCGCCGCAGCCACCACAGGCGGCCCCCCATGCAATCGGTCCACAGGCACCGCCGGATTCGCATCCCATCGGACCACATGCCATCGGGCCGACGCACCCGGCCGCACCAAGAAGTGAAACCGAGACGAGAATGATTGACAATTTCCGCAACAAAGACATGTTCAGAATCCTATGACCGATTGGGGACGTGACCGTAGCAGTGATCGTCCATCCCAACCGTCAAAGTCCAACAAATCCGAATAATCGGTAGAATTTAACATCCGGTGTGGCTTGGCGATTTGCTAACATTCCCCCCGATTGTGCGAGAATCCCTAAACGTAACAATGGAGGGAATCGAAGGCACCCGCATTCCACGGTCATTCAAACGACTCGGGTGGGATACCGGATTCCTCGGTGACCCGATCTCTCGCAGCCCACTATCCTTGCCACCCCTCTCGCCTTTTTTACATCATGGCTTATCCTCGAATCGCTAGTTTCAAATCGCACGAAGACTTCACCGGCCGGCTCAAGGAATTGGGTCTGGACTTGCCAAGTGATGCGGAGGTTCAATCCGGCGACGATTCGCCGCTCGGGCAAACGATCACGCTGAAGTCGGGGAAGGTTGGTAACCGGTTCTGCATTCTGCCGATGGAAGGATGGGATGGGACGTCGGATGGAAAACCCACCGAGTTGACTCGTCGCCGCTGGGTCAATTTTGGCATCAGCGGAGCCAAGCTCATTTGGGGCGGCGAAGCGGTTGCGGTGCGTCATGATGGTCGGGCCAACCCGAACCAATTGATGATCAATGACGCGAATTTGTCCTCGATTGAATCGTTGCGAACCGAGCTTGTCGGCGCACACCAAGAGCGTTTCGATCGAACCGATGATTTGCTGGTCGGCTTACAACTAACCCATTCAGGCCGATTTGCTCGCCCCAACCAAAAGACGCTTGCCGAGCCACGCACCGCTCAGCGGAACCCCGCTCTCGATCCACGATTCGGGATCAGCGACGATTCCAAAATGCTTAGTGACGATGAGCTAAAGAAGCTGATCGACGATTTCGTCGCGGCGGCGGTGTTGGCGAAAAAAGCAGGCTATGCCTTTGTCGACATCAAACACTGTCATGGCTACTTGGGGCACGAATTGCTTAGCGGGTTTGATCGACCTGGCCAATTTGGTGGATCGTTCGAAAACCGGACGCGGTTCGCCCGCGACATCATCGCCGGCATCCGCGCCGAAGCCCCTGGATTGGAAATGGGGGTGCGCGTCAGCGTGTTTGACTTTGTTCCGTATCGCCCCTCGGACGAAGACCGGATCGGAATTCCGGACGAAAAAGCCGACCCGCGGCTGACGTTTGGTGGCGATGGCAGCGGGCTGGGGATCGATTTGAGCGAGCCATCGCTGTTCATGACCCTGTTGGAAGAATTGGGCATCGAGTTGGTGTGCAGCACGGCGGGAAGCCCCTATTACAACCCGCACATTCAGCGGCCCGCCTATTTCCCGCCGAGTGATGGTTACCAACCACCCGAGGATCCCTTGGTGGGAGTAACGCGACAAATCCTTGCAACCGCTGAACTGACGCGTTTACACCCAAATTTGACCATCGTTGGATCGGGCTACACCTACTTGCAAGATTGGCTACCGAATGTAGCACAGGCGGTCGTTCGCACCGGCATGGTCGATTCGGTTGGGCTCGGCCGCATGGTGTTGTCGTATCCTGATCTGCCCGCCGATGTGCTCAGCGGCAAGACGCTGGTTCGCAAGAAGGTTTGCCGAACGTTTAGCGATTGCACCACAGCCCCACGAAACGGAATCGTCAGTGGTTGTTATCCACTTGATCCTTTCTACAAAGACATGCCCGAGCGAAAAGAACTTGCTGAGGCCAAAAAAGGATAGCCCGCCGCCGAGCGCTCATCGGGATGATTCTCGCATCCCTTACCGCACCTTGCACCTAAATCGCATGGTCACGCTTTCACCGACGCGAAGTTGGTCCGTCAACCGCCACTGCAACCGCAGCGATTCACCCTCGTTTGCTTCGGACGTGAACTCTGCACCGCCACTACACGTTTGGCTCTCTTCGACGTACTCAAGCCTTGTGGTTAAGTTGTCGGTCAAGGTCACTTGGCTAACAGCGGAATCGCCAACGTTTTCCACTCGTATCATGAACGTCACGATCTCGCCCGGCTGTGCATGCTTTTTGTCGGCGAGCTTGCAGATCTGCAATCGGCCAGCGTCGGGGAACTCGTAAATCGTCAGTTCTTCGACCCGTTGATCACGCGTCAAAGTCGGTGGCGCCATGTCTTCGATGGCCACCTCGACGGATTCGTCAAGGGTCCAAGCGACCGCAGCATTGGCTGCCTCTTGCAACAGGGCAAGTTGGTTTTCTTGTAGCAGATTGATTTCGAGTGCCGACAAGCCCACCAAGGCAACGAGAACGTCTTCAGCCATTTCGGGCTGGAGGATCCCTTCGATGCGGACACCGCGGTTGCGGTCACGCATCGCGTCGATCCGACGGGTGACATCTGCGTGCCCCAGTTCGGTCAGGTCGGTCATGGTTAGCTGAGGTTGATCGTACTGAACGCGGTTGGGGCCAACGGGCAGATTCAATCCAGCCGCACCAACGGCTCTGCCTCCTGAAACCGCGCCCGTGATCTTACGGACCGAAGCAAAGCGAGGTGAGTAGATACAAGTCCGGTTGCTTGGTTGCACATGGACGTCCCCTGCTTCGGTTGTGTAGTGGGCAACGGTGTCCTCAAGGTTCAGCCCCGCGAACCGATCGTTCTTTTGCAGAATCGCCTTGGGAGGTTGATCGCCGCCATCACAAAGGAACTCGTTGGGATCGATCCCATACGCGTTCCAATCGACTGGACCGCAATCGGCATACCCGTGTGGAACGACTTTGCAATCTTGCTGGCAAGCCAAGCATCCGCCCGATTGGCAAGAGGGCGTCGGGCCACCGCAATCGCTGATCGAGAACGTTTCTCCCTGACAGAACGTTTCACCCTGACAGGCCGTATCTTCGCAAAAGGTAGACCCTCCACTGCTCGGAGAGACAAATCCAACTTGCTGAATCGTCGTCGGCGCCGCTGCCTGGGCAGTCGGTGCCGGCGCAGGGACACGTAGCGGCGTCGGAGCAACAGGTTGAGTTTGTCGTGGCTGAGGCAATTGACAGCCTACCGCCATGGCGAGCACAACGCAGCTTACAAGACGGAAGCTTTGTGTTGTTCGGTTCATCGTGTTACCGCGTGTTCAGGTTGCTCAGGTTTGTAAATCGGAGCCCAGATCGGATAGCCGAAGAAAAACTGTGGCATCAAGGCCTCGGCGGTGGGCGGCGCGACCGACCCGATTCGGACGATTGCAACGGGACGACCAAAACGATCTGCCACCTCGAGTGCATCTTGATGCTCCGAGATTTCGATGGCGCGTGAAGTTTTCGGGGTCTCTGGAAGTGCGATGGCGGTGTCGGGATCTTCAAGGTAAATCACCCGAGTGACCATACGTCCGTCAAGTGCAGCATCAAGATCGTCTTGATCGAGGTTGATCAAAATCGGAAAGGACGTGGCCAAGCCTGGGGGCGGATAAATTCGATCGATCAATTCGATGGTCGGGTAAAGCTCAGCACCTTCGGCGTTTGGAATACCGGTAATGCGAAAACGATAGACGCCTCCGACCATCAATCCCAGTTGAAGCGTCGGATCTTCCTTGCCAAATAGGTTCCCGTGTTCAGGCATCGAGAAACCGACGCCCTTGGGCCCCGAAAAGGCGACCGGTTGAAAGTAGCCTTGAACAGGGCCGCGGCCGGTCAATCGTGCTTGGCCTACCTGGCCGGGTGGCATGTCGCCCGAGACAATCCGATGCTGGTTGCCGTAACCGCGAAGATACTGACTCGGGTCGGCTGCGGAGGTTTGCGAAAAGCACGCGATGATCGCAGTGATCGTTGCGGCGGTTCGCAAACAGGAGTTTCGGCGAGATGTCATGGGATAACCAATCATTCGATAGACAGACCAGTGTCCGTTGCAGGTTCGGGCTGCCGGGGCCTCGGGCGGTTCCGTGAAAGCCAGGAAGACACTCGGACGCAGGCGAAAGCCTGAGCTCCAACTTTAGAGCAAAAGAAACGCGGCGTATCTTTCGATTCATCGCCGCGTTTCATTTCATGCTTGCGTGAAGATCCGATTACTGACGACAATCGGGATCCACTTGCTGGCTGGCGTGCTGATACAAGCCACGCTGATTCGGCACACCGGGATGAATGTTCTGCTCGGTGATGTTGATGCGACTGACGGGGTTAGGATAGCTGTATCCAGGTTGCATTCGCACGCCGATCTTCATCGTGTCAACAGGTTGTGGGATGTGCATCGGCGTGTGATTCTTGATCACATGCTTCTTCAATCCCGCTGGACTTCCAAGTGGAATGTGAGGTGGTCCGGGCAACCCGATCGGTGTGCCTGTGATTGGCATGCCGTACTGAGGAGCGTTCACCCCCGCGATCATTCCTGGAAGTCCCATCGGAGTCGAAACACATCCTGCGCCGCCACCGGGTCCGCCACATCCTTCGGTCATCGCAGCTGCGAAGGGCGAAGGGAGTCCAGCGATCGGAGGTGCCATCACGCCGCCGCCCATTCCACCGGCTCCCGCCATTTCGATATCCTTGTCGCCCAAGCGAATGATCGCCAGGATCGAACCGCGACGGTCCGCTTCCACGATCGGGTCGATGCTTGGGTCAAGCCGTGTGCTGACCAAGGTGTCGATACCGGCCAAGGCAGGACCTTGGAAATCGGGATCGGGAAGGTAGATGACTTTGGTCACGAAGTTTCCGGTCAGCACTTGGTCGAAGTCTTCGGCCGTGAACTGAAGTGGGATCGAATTGTGTGCCAAGTAGGCACCCGTTCGTGGGTTTGCGTAGGCAAGCTCAACCGTTGGGTAGAGTTCAACTCCCTCACGCGATGGAATGTTCGTCAGTTTCAGACGATACAGTCCACCTTGAGGGAAGTTTTGGCGAGCGGGAACGACAAGCGGTTCGCTGTCGAACATGCCCGCGCCCGTCGCATCGTAGCGAACATGCATCCCTTCGGGTTGTCCAAGGGTGACTTGAACCGTCGCGGGGATGGCCGGCATCATGGGCATGCCTGAGGTGACACCGCCACCCGCAGGAATGTTCGAATAGGCTCCACCGCCGATCCCGAGCAATCCGCCGTCGCCACACGCTCCGCTGCCACCACAAGATCCACATTCGGGGCCACAACTGGCAAGTTGGATTTCTCCCCCGCCACCGTTTTGAGCCAACGGAGCACTCCGCATCACGTCGGGCCCCGCGGCACCGATTGCGCCTTGGGGCATCGGACCATTCATACCGTACCCACCGGCTCCCATCATTCCACCGGCTCCCATCATCATGGGCATTCCCCCGCCCATGCCTGGTTGCATCGCAGGTGGTCCTAAAACGCCTGGTCCCGGACCGCCAACACCTGGACCGGGTTCCAGCAATCGCTGTTCCGGTGGCAAGTTGTGGCGAACCGGCACGCACCCGGTGGCGAACACCGCCGTGGCCGCCAATAGCGACAAATGAGTGACGATCCGTTTCATCTTTCCCCCCGTTCCTTGGGTGATGTACCTAGTGGTCTGTCTTGCTTAAGAAAGCAACAAGCCGCGGGCGACACCGACTGATAATTGTTCTGTAACTATGAATGATCTGGGTGGACGCGCTGCCAAGAAACCGATTAGGATCCGCATGGCATACGGCCAGACCTTTCTTCGTAGTTGGTCATCGGCACAAAACAGGCGTCATCTTTGAAAAAACCGACATAACCCGACCATGAAGATCGATCGCTACAACCAAACCCACCCGTCCTCGGAGCGGCGATGCGGTTTCCCGGTCAGACGTTTCACGCGTTGGGGCACCCTCCCATCGTTGGTGACCCTCGTTTTTGCGGCCTTTTTGCCGTTCGCTCCATTTGAGGCCGTTGGCAATGCCAGCGAATCCGCCGCAGCGACGCAGCAGGCGACAAGCGAAAAAAAAACACAAAATGATTTACCAAAGTCGCATGACGCCGCAAAAAAATTGTTGCGCCGAGTCGTTTTTGGACTCGCCAGCGGACCGGCATTCGAATCGAAATTTCGTCAGCGTGTTTGGACAACCGGTCGCGAAGGCATCGGTGTGGGAACCTACGAGCAATCGGGCTACCAAACCGGCCAGTTTCATTTGCAAATGACCATGTTCGACGGAGACGGCAAACACACGCTGCAACAGATCAGCGATGGCCGGTTGAGTTGGACCCGCACCGCGATCGCCGACAAGGTGACCTTGAAACGAGTGGATGTCAGCCGACTCGATGAATGGACTCACCCAGATCTGCCAGAGGACCAATTGCCGTTGCGACTCCGCGTCGGTGGTTGGATCGAGATGCTCGAATCCATCGAACAAGATCATCAATTACAGGTCAACAGCGCAACGATGACGGGACAACCCGTGTGGGTGATTACCGCAGTGATGCCACAATCACAGCGTGACGAGCTGATGAAACGAAGTGGCCGCAGCGAGTGGCCCGAACTCTACCCGGCCAAGATTCGAATCGCCATTTCGAAAACGGGGAACAGCAAAACAGGATTCGGCAAATTCCTGCCGGTTCGTTTTGAATACTATTCTGCTGCTCCCGCTGCGGAAACGTCAACGACCAAGAACAACACCGACCATGCCGAACGACTGATTTCGTTGGTCGAGTTGTATGCCATCCGCGAGATCACCGCGCCACCGGTCGAGCGGTTTCGTTTTGAAAACCGCGACGTGGAGGTGAATTTCACGAATGAAACGAGCCGCTACATGAAGCAATTCGGCGTGGACGAGCAAGTCCAAACCGCCGAATTGGACGAAAGACGTTGGAACACGCACCGCTAAGAACCTACCCGAAAAGGGGTCTGACCCTTTGTCGACCGACGTTTCGATTCCTCAAAAATTCGTTGTTTTCCAATGGATTCGCTACCGATACGCTCAGACCAAAAGAGGGTCAGCCCCCTTTTTGGATAGGTTCCAAGCTGCAAACGGTCGCACAAAAGCCAGAACGGCAACGAGAAACCGAAGCTAGACCGCTTGCAGCGTGTCTTCTTCCATTTCCTTTTGCAATCGCTTTCGTGCAACGTGCAATCGCCGCTTGATCGTTCCTACGGGAGCATCAAACTCGTTGCTCATTTCGATCAACGACTTGCTGTGCAAGTAAAACGCCTTGAGCGTTTGTTGATCCAATGCACCAAGTCGATCAATGCTGCTGCGAACCGCTTCGGCTTGCTCACGGTCCTGGGCAAAAACGTCAGGCGTTCCGACCGCATAGCAGGTTGCTTCGAGCGTTTCGGGATCGCAGGCCACCGCGACTCGGCTCCGCGTCAACCGGTTGATTGCCATTCGGTGCACGATCTGGCGAAGCCATCCACCGAAAGCTTCAGGGACCCGCAATTGATCGATTTTTTGCATCGCTTGGATGAAAACGTCTTGCGCGAGTTCTTCGGCTTCGTCGGCGTTGCGGACCCGACGCATCGCCAGCGCAACGATGCCCGACCGGTACCGCTCGAACAACGCGCCAAACGCGTCCCGATCGCCACCTTGGGCCGCAATCACCAATTGTGCGACGGTCCGAGTTTCGTCCTGGACGTTCAAGTAGCTGTTTTCCGTAATGTTCATGTTCGGTTCCTCTCCGATCCGCTCGACCACTCGGGTGGTGGGTGCTTTCGTTCCCATCGCTTCAGTGAAATGGGCCGAACGGAGGCGGTACGGCATGACGCGCGACCGCAGTGTTTCTGTTTTGTTTAGGGAGTGGCTAACCAAAGACCTTGAACCTTTCTCGTTCAAAGTGAGCTTGGATGGCCAGCATGGGAAAACGGTTCGTCGGATCGCTGGAATCGCAAGCTGAGGAAATTGCAAGCAATGCATTTCCGGCTCGCGAAACATCCGAGAAGCGTTTTCAGTCGTCGTTCTCGTTCTTGTTTCGAAGGTCAAAACGAGGCGAGAACGTGGAACGGGGCTTGAGCCTTAAGCTCGGCCGCGATCCGAAACGCAACGCGAGGGGATCCATTGCGGTTGCAAGGAGCCTCTCCGGATGCCGAGTTGACTGCCGCGTTTTATGCCGTGCATCCAACTCATCTTGTCCATCGTGCCGTCATCAAGCGTGACGACGCGCAGCGGGGATAAGCCTGGGTAACACAGCATCCCTAGTCGCATCCGCCATGCATTGAGATGGAGACGAAACGCGGCTGTGAACGATTCGACGGCAATGATCTCACGGACTTCGACAGCGGCGAAGAAACGTGCGACGACGGCGGTAATCGATACGGTACGCATTTCAATCCTCCCGGCACCTCTAAAGCTGGGTGCGGCGGCGGAGCAACGGAATAAAACAGAATCAACCTAATCGCAAAACGAGAGCTACTAGGTTCCCTAGATGAACAATATCCACCCCGGGCAAGGAAAACCAGTGAAAAGTTTCCTCGACTCTTGGTAATGATCGAATAGACAGGGCCCGAAGTTCAAGGTTCGCGGGTAAAATCGAAAAGTCTTTTTTTTCAGAAACTTTTTCCACGCTCGCCAATGGCCACCTTTCTCGACGAGATGCTCGAGCGGTGCCGATCGACGGCCCGAGCGGCGACGGAATCGGTTCGCGACCTTGCATTTCCGCCCTGCTGCCGATTCTGCCAACGATTGGTCGCCTCGAATCAGGATTTCTGCCGGTCGTGCCGCGTCGGATTGACCGCCAGCGAGCCGCAGATGCGATGCGGTTGCGGTCGCTGCGGGTGGCCCCTCGGGCGAATGCCCGCCGAAGAGACACGACTTCCGACCGAATGCCCGCAATGCAAGGATCAGTCCTTCCATTTTGATCGGGTCATTCCGATGTGGATGTATCAGGGTATGGTCTGTGACGCAGTCGTGGCGGCCAAGTATTTCAGCCAATCCTCGCTCGCGGACACACTTGGCCGGCGGCTCGGTGGAATCGTCTCCGAGCGATTGGCGGAGGATCGCGTCGACGCGGTGACTTTTGTTCCGTCCCATTTCACTCGGCAGCTCTCTCGTGGGGGGATTGGTGTTCAAACGTTGGCCACTGCGGTCGCGAAAAGGATGGGAACTCCATGTAAATCCCTGCTAAAAGCCACCCGGCGCATCGCCAAACAGGCTTGGCTCGACGATGCCAGCCGGGTTCACAATGTCCGCGATGCGTTCCGTTTAAAAAAAAGCTATGCTTTCGGTAGTTCGCCCGATTTGTGCCACCGGCATATTTTGTTGGTCGACGATGTGTTCACGACGGGAGCGACCACCAACGAGGTGGCTCGCGTTTTGCGGTCGGGTGGCGTTTCGAAGGTCAGCGTCGCGGTTGTCGCCCGCTCGGTTCGCTCAGCACACTCCTCCCCAGGTCCACAACGATTCCAAGATGCAACTGCCCCCAAAAGAGAACGCATCCGAAACCGATCCCGAGACGCAAGAACCGGGTGAACTGAAGCGAAAACGGACTGGTGGTTTTCGGCGTGCGGTGCTGCGCGGGCTCGGAGTGGTCTTGCCGCCGCTGCTGACGATTGCGGTCCTGATTTGGGCCTGGGGCACGATTGAGAGTTACGTGCTCCGACCCATCGAATCGAGTATCCGCTCGGCAATCGTCAAAGCGATTGCACCGAGTCGAACCTACTCGGCGGTTCCCCAAGGTGCGATTCCGACCGGTGAACGACGACTCGACGGGTTTACACTGCGTGGTGAGCGTTACGTCCCCGACCCGACCAACCGCCGTTTTCTTCCCGAGGAAGTCGTCAACACGGTCAACGAGAATGCCGATCGATTCGGTCCCTACACGCCTGCCCCGGCAAGTGCCAACGCGTACTGGCATCGTTATGTCGAGATCAGCTACATGCCTCGCTCGGTCGTGGTTCCGGTCTTCTTGCTCGTTTTCTTGACGGTGCTGTACTTTGTGGGACGTTTGTTCACATTCGGGCTGGGGCATTGGTTGGTTCGGTCGTTCGATGCTGGAATCCTGCGGATCCCAATTGTCAACAAAGTCTACGGTGGCGTGAAACAGGTGACCGATTTCGCCTTCAGCGATCGCGAGATCGAATTCAATCGCGTCGTCGCCATCGAGTACCCCTCTAAAGGAATTTGGTCCTTGGGTTTTGTAACGGGAAACGGCATGAAGGAAATCTCGATCGCCAACGGAGAACCGATGCTGAGCGTGTTGATGCCGACCAGCCCGATGCCGATGACAGGCTTTACCGTCACGGTGAAGCGGAGCGACGCGATTGACTTGAATCTGACCGTCGACGAGGCCATCCAGTTCATCGTCAGTTGCGGCGTTGTCGTGCCACCGCAACAACGTTACGACCACCCGCCGGCTGCCAAAGCACGTCCCGCCATCGATTTGCCAAAGACCAGCCCGTGAGTGCGAAGAACAGAAGTCGCGACAGATTGATCGTTGCCAGCTTGCGTTTTTTGGCTGCGACTTTTTAATCCTGGCCGGCGGTTTCGCGCAGGGCCGCTTCCTTAACCCCCGTTTGCGGAACAAAACGCGACACTGCTGCTGCCGGCCGGCCCAAGCTCGCGTCGTCCCCCGGCGACGGTTTTCCATCCACTCGCTATTTTCTTGGCTATCGATTGCTAGCGCAGAGGCGGTTTTCGTCGTTCGCACTTGCGGCAATTCACCGAACATCCCCAATTGGAGTCCCAATCATGACTGTTAAACGAGTCGGAATCCTCACCGCCGGCGGGCTAGCCCCCTGTCTCTCCTCTGCCATCGGCGCTTTGATCGAAAGCTACACCGCACAGGCGCCCGAAGTGGAAATCATTTGCTACCGCTCTGGCTACAAAGGCCTGCTACTCGGTGATAGCTTTTTGGTCACTCCCGCGGTTCGCCAAAAAGCGAAGGTGTTGCACCAGCATGGTGGCAGCCCGATCGGCAACAGCCGCGTGAAGTTGACCAACGTTGACGATTGTGTCGAGCGTGGCTTGGTCAAAAAGGGGCAAGACCCGTTGGAGGTTGCTGCCGAGCAATTGCGAACCGATCGTGTCGATGTGTTGCACACCATTGGCGGTGATGACACCAATACAACCGCTGCGGACTTAGCCGCGTTTCTTGCAAAGAACGATTACGCTTTGACCGTCGTCGGATTGCCCAAGACGATCGACAACGACGTGATTCCGATCCGCCAAAGCTTGGGAGCATGGACGGCCGCGGAACAGGGTGCTCGGTTCTTTGAGAACGTCGTTGCCGAACACAACGCCAACCCAAGGATGCTCATTGTCCATGAGGTGATGGGGCGCAATTGCGGATGGCTGACCGCTGCAACGGCCGAAAAATACCGCGATCGCTTGAATGCACTCGATTTTCTTCCCGAGACGGGATTGAGCCGCGATCGCAAAGAGGTGCACGGCATCTTTGTCCCTGAAATGCACTTTGATCTGGAGCGGGAAGCCAGTCGGCTGCGTACGATCATGGACGAAATCGACTGCGTCAACCTCTTCATTTCGGAAGGTGCTGGCGTCGACACGATCGTGCAAGAAATGGAATCGCGGGGTGAAGACGTTCCGCGCGATGCCTTTGGGCATTACAAACTCGACGCGGTGAACCCGGGAAAATGGTTTGGCGAGCAATTCGCGAAAATGATCGGCGCAGAAAAGACCTTGATCCAAAAGAGCGGCTATTACAGCAGGGCGGCTCGAGCAAACGATCAAGATATTGAACTGATCGGAAGGTGCGCGTCCAAGGCGGTTGAATGTGCACTCAAAGGTGAGGGTGGCGTGATCGGTGAAGACCAAGATCGCGGCGACGAACTCCGAGCCATCGAGTTTGAGCGAATCAAAGGTGGCAAGCCCTTCAATATTGACTGCGCATGGTTCGGCGAACTGCTTGGCGCGATCAACCAACCGAAGGGTGCCGTGGTTGAAACGCAGCACGCTTAAGCAAGCCCCATTTCGGATTTGACTTCCGCGAACTTCTCAACGGCCAGCGCAAGATCGTCTTGCGCATGGGCGGCCGACATCTGCGTGCGGATTCGCGCCTGGCCTTTGGGAACGACGGGGTAGGAAAACCCGACCACGTAGACCCCTTTCTGCAACAGCCGACGTGACATCTCGGCCGCCACGCGAGCGTCACCGAGCATGATGGGAATGATCGGATGTTCGCCTGGACGCAAATCAAACCCATGCTCCGTCATCGCTTGGCGGAAAAATCGGGCGTTGCCCATCAAACGATCGCGAAGCGCTGTCGATTCGCTCAGCAAATCCAATGCCTCGATGGCTCCGGCAGCAATCGGCGGTGCGATCGAGTTGGAAAACAGGTAGGGTCGGGACCGCTGTCGCAGCAATTCGATCACTTCGGCCCGTCCGCTGGTGTATCCGCCGCTTGCCCCCCCCAGCGCCTTGCCTAACGTTCCGGTCAGAATATCGATTCGGCCGATACAATCACAATGCTCATGGGTTCCACGCCCGCTGTTTCCGAGGAACCCTGTCGCGTGGCAATCATCGACCATGACCGAGGCGTCATAACGATCGGCAAGCTCGCAAATCTCTGCTAACTTGGCGATCGAACCATCCATCGAAAACACACCATCGGTCGCAATCAAGCGAATTCGACTCGTTGCGGCCGCTTCGAGTTGAGCCTTCAAGTCCGCCATGTCGTTGTTGCGATAGCGAAATCGCTTTGCCTTGCACAACCGGACCCCATCAATGATCGAGGCATGATTCAAGGCGTCCGACAGGATCGCATCTTCTTCGGTCAACAACGTTTCAAAAAGACCGCCATTGGCGTCAAAACAGGACGAGTACAAAATCGTCGCCTCGGAGCCGAGAAATTCGGAGATCCGCTGCTCCAGTTGATGATGAATCGTTTGCGTCCCACAAATAAAACGTACCGAGGCGAGCCCATACCCCCAATCATCTAATGCTGCATGGGCGGCGTTGACAATGCGTGGGTGGTTTGCCAATCCCAAATAATTGTTCGCGCAAAGGTTCAAGACCTCGCCCCCCGGCTCGACTTGCACACGAGCGTCTTGGGCCGTCGTGATCACGCGTTCGGACTTGTACAATCCTTCCTCGCGGATTTGATCGATCGTGTCCCCAAGAACCTGAGTGAGTCTGTTACTCGTCATGACGGATTACCAATTGAGAATCACCTTGCCGGATTGCCCCGAGAGCATCGTGTCAAAGCCTTTTTGAAAATCTTCGCAGTCGTAGCGATGCGTGATCACCGGCGAAACATCGAGTCCTCCTTGGACCATCACCGTCATTTTGTACCACGTTTCGTACATTTCTCGCCCGTAGATTCCTTTCAGGTGAAGCATGTTGAAAATGACAAGATTCCAATCGATGGCCATTTCAACCGAAGGAATTCCAAGCATCGCAATCTTGCCGCCGTGACACATCGTTTCGAGCATCGATCGAAACGCGCTCGGATTGCCCGACATCTCGAGCCCGACATCGAATCCTTCCTTCATGCCAAGCTCTTGCATGACGTCGGCAAGCGATTCGGTTCGCACATCGATCACACGAGTGGCCCCCATTTTAGCCGCAAGCTTCAATCGCCACGGATTGACGTCCGTCACCACAACGTAGCGAGCACCGGCGTACTGAGCGACGGCGGTCGCCATGCATCCGATCGGGCCGGCGCCGGTGATCAACACATCTTCACCGACAAGCGGAAACGACAATGCCGTGTGCACCGCATTTCCAAGCGGGTCGAAAATGGACGCGACGTCTCGATCGATCTGACGATCATGTTCCCAAACATTGGTCATCGGCAACGAAATGTATTCCGCAAAGGCCCCCGGTCGATTGACGCCGACTCCACTGGTTTTTGCACACAGATGTCGCCGCCCCGCTAAACAGTTGCGGCAATGCCCACACACAACGTGCCCTTCGCCGCTGACCAAATCACCGACGCTAAACTCCACCACGTTCGATCCGATTTCGACGATCTCGCCGACAAACTCGTGGCCGACCACCATCGGAACCGGAATCGTTTTCTGTGCCCAATCATCCCATTGGTAAATGTGCACGTCCGTCCCGCAAATGCCGGTTCGATCAACACGAATCAAAACATCGTTGATCCCGATCGTCGGGATCGGGACGTCTTCCATCACCAAACCAACGTCGCGATGCCGCTTGACGAGAGCTCTCATGGGACTGGGACTCCGTTTTGGGTTGAGAACCTATCCGAAAAGGGGTGTGACCCTCTCTTGGTCTGAGCGTATCGGTAGCGAATCCATTGGAAAACAACGAGTTTTGAGCAATCGAAACGTCGGTCGACAAAGGGTCAGACCCCTTTTCGGATAGGTTCTTAGGCTAAGAACCGTCATTGTAGGGCATCGCTGTTCCGCTTGCCCAGGACCGGGTTCCTGACAGGGGGCCCAACAGGGTATGTTAGCGCGACGATGTACCTACTGCTTCCCTTCGCCGCGAGCGTGCTGTTTGTTTGCGGCTTGATTTTTGTCAAGCGCGCAAGCGAGGCCCGTATCGGCCCCATCACGATCTTGTTCTGCAGCAACATGGTTTCGTCTGCGGCCTTCTCGTTGCTTTGGCTTTTCGGTGGGCCCGGCCAACCCTGGACGATGCTTTGGCAGCCGTTTCTGATCGCCGTCATCTACATGATTGGTTTGACCTGCACCTTCTCGGCGGTCGAACACGGGGACGTGTCGATCGCGACCCCTGTGTTTGGTGTCAAGGTCGTCTTTGTGGCCTTCTTGTTGACGTTGACGACCGAGGAATCATTGTCCACCCCCGTCTGGGTTGCCGCCTTGTTAGCGTTCGCTGGGATCGTTTTGATTCAATGGACGAGCCGCGGGCATCGTCGACGAATCGTCTTTACCCTGGTCTTTGCACTGGGGGCGGCCATGTCATTCGCCACTTTCGATTGCTTGGTCCAACGATGGTCACCAGCCTGGGGGGCGGGGCGTTTTGTTCCCATCGTCTACTGGATCGTGGGCGTGATGTCCCTTGCCATGATCCCTTGGGTCCAATGGTCCCGATTTCGTGATCCGGCGGTTCGCCGATCGCTGTTGCCAGGCACGACGTTGGTGGCGATGCAGGCACTCTGCATTGTCTTGGCCGTCTCGGTGTTTGGTGACGCAGCACGAGTCAACGTGGTGTACGCACTGCGAGGGCTTTGGGGAGTCGGGCTGGCATGGTTGGCGGCCCGAATTTGGGGTGGCGCCGAAGCGGAGCACGGCCATCGCATTATGCTGCAAAGGGCAGCCGGAGCGGTGCTCTTGACGATCGCCGTGGTGCTGGCAATTCTGTCGCATTAAACAAGTTCCTAAGAACAACAAGCAAAGTCGCTACGAATCTCGGCAAGGGTCTCGGCGGCGAGCCCCCTTACGACGAGTTTTCGGACGCGATCCACAAGATGTCGTCGTAGTTTCCGAACAAGTCATTAGATTCATCTACCCATCGCGGCTGTTTTCCCGCACAATGGGCAAAACAGCAGAAGTCAAAGCGACTTCCGCGTGCAGCAAAATGTCTCCCATGCCCCGAAAAGAACCCCATGCCCGCTGACGCTGAAACCGTGATCGAGGTCGACGGAAAAGAAGTTGACCTGCGAAATCGCACCCTGGCCGCATTCTTGGCGTGGTTGCTCCCCGGAGCGGGGCACTATTATCAAGGCCGAACGACCAAGGCAGGGCTGTTCTTCGTTTGCATTTTTTCCACCTGGATCCTCGGGTTTGCCCTTGGGGGTGGCCATGTCGTTTACGCGTCCTGGCAGCCTGGCGACAAACGGTGGCATTATGTTCTGCAAGCGGGAGTCGGCGCGGCAGCCTTGCCGGCACTCGTGCAAGGCAAATTCATGAATTCGCAAACCGACCGACGCAGCGGCCGGACGCTCGAGAGTTACTCGCCTTATTGGGGGGGCTTCATGGCTCCACCTCGTCGGCCCGTGATTGAAGACCAAGCCGACGACGTTTCCGCCTGGTACGCCCGACACGGAGCGGGTTATGAAATGGGGACGTGGTACACGGTGATTGCAGGTCTTCTGAATATTCTGGTGATCTACGACGCCTATGGCGGCCCCTTGGCGGTGCCGATCAGTGGCAAACGAAAAGAGGACAAAGTCGACGACGAAACGGGTGTGAGTTAACGCGTCACATGACCCTCGGCGGATGGACCCGTCGGCTACGAGGCTCGCGGAAGGATCGAACGTCACCCTCACCGCACGCGAATGCGTGCACTCCAACACTGACTAACTGCCATGCTGATTGCAACACTTTCCATCTCTCCCTCGTACCTGCTGTACTTCGTACCTCTGGTCGTTTCCATTTCACTGGTTTTTGGTGCCACGCGTCATGAAGACAACCAATTGATTATCCAGCACGCTATTGGCACGGCCCGTTGGATCTTCGGATTCATGGCGATCATCTTTTTTGTTTTGCTCGCAATCAACTGGATGGTCTAGGTAGGAACGATGCGCATTCTCACCCTTGGCGCCGGCACCGTCGGCCGCTGGATCGCCGACATCCTTTGTCGTCGCGGGCACAGTGTCACCGTGGTCGACATTGATCCTCACAACGTCCGGCGAATCAACAGTGAATTGGATGTCCGTGCCATCGAAGGTAGCGGTTCCCAGAGCACCGTGCTGTTCCAGGCGGACGTGTGCGGTGCCGATATTTGTCTCGCCGTCACCGGTGATGACGAAGTCAATATCGTCGCCGCCAGTATGGCCAAGGCACTCGGAGCACGCCGCAGCATCGCACGAGTCTATGCACCGGCGTTTCGCGACCTGAGCACGTTCGATTATCAAAAGCACTTCAATATCGATAGCATCCTTAGCTTGGAACAACTGACTGCATTCGAGTTGACACGAGCGATTCGGAACCCCGATGCGATTCCGCTCGAACATTTTGCGCGCGGTCAACTTGAAGTCTACGAAATGGAAGTTGCCAAGAAAGCGAGCGCGGCTGGGCAACGGCTTCGTGATTTAAAATTAGCGGGAGGCGTTCGCATCGGGTCGCTAGCGCGCGAAGGCCGGATGTGGATTGCCAGCGGCGAAGACGAGTTGCACGCGGGCGACCGGGTCAGTTTGGTGGGCATACCCGATGCGGTCAGTAAGGCGAGAGTGCTGTTCGGCGCCGGCGACCAACGCCCCTCGAAAAAGCGAGTGATGATCGCTGGCGGAGGCGAGACCGGCTATCACCTGGCTGGTTCACTGAGCCCCCACGACTACCGAATCGTGATGCTTGAACAAGACATGGATCGCTGTGAACAGTTGTCAAAATTCCTACCGGAGGTCACGGTGATTCACGCCAACGCGAACCGCCGTAGCATCCTGGAAGACGAGGGAGCCGGAACCGTCGACTACTTTGTCGCCTGCACCGGGAACGACGAAAGCAACATCATGGCAGGCGTGGAGGCACGCGAACTTGGGGCGTCACGAGTGATGTGCGTTGTCGGGCGACCTGATTATGCGAATGTGGTTGGCAAATTGGGCATTGACCTTGCCGTCAGCGAGCGAGATGTGCTGGCCCGACAAATCCTTGGTTTCTTGAACGAAGGAGCGGTGATCAGCCAAAGCCGATTGCCCAACGGTGAAATCACGGTGTATGAGTTGGAAGTGGTCCAAGGGACTCGAGTGACCACCGCAACGCTAGCGGAATTGCCGCTGGCGGGTCGCTGTTTGATCGCCGCGATTCAGCGAGACGGTTTTGTACGTGTCCCGCGAGCAGATGACCAATTGAAACCGGGTGACATCGTCGTTGCGTTGGTTGACCAAGCATCCGCCGAAGATTGCTTGTCGTTGTTCAATGTCGCGCAATAATTCCATCTCCCCCAGTCGTCTGTCGGACGCCTCGGGAGTGAAGACCGGCCCCCTTTCCCTACAAGACTCCAGCTGCGATCCGCGAATCCAAGTGTGGGCGGATGTCGGTGGCACCTTTACCGATTGTTTTGTCGTCATCGCGCAGCGACGACGCAGCGCAAAGGTGCTTAGCAGTGGCGTCATTCGGTTCGCAGTCGTCGCTCGCAGTCGAGACGGCTCGATCAAGATTCATCCAGACACCACCTTCCCGAATCTGCCCGACGACTTCTGGAACACCAGCCGCGTGAGCCGATTGGAGAAGGACGGCCAGACCACATTCCTTGGCATCGTCACCCAATTCGATGCAGCGGAGTCGACGCTGCGACTCAGCCCAAGGGAGTTTTCCATCGCGGCTGGCGACGTCATCGAATTGGCCCCACAAATCGAAGCACCGGTGCTGGCAACACGTTTGCTGTTGGGCACTGCATTGACCACCCCCTTACCGCCGGTGGACGTTCGACTTGGCACCACTCGCGGGACGAACGCGCTTCTGACACGTCGTGGTGCCAACACCGCGTTACTGGTCACGGCCGGTTTCGCAGACGTTTTGCGAATCGGCGAACAAGATCGTCCCGATCTGTTCGAACTTGCCATCTGTAAACCGCCACCGCTAACGGAACGAACCGTCGAAGTGGTCGAGCGCTTGGATGGTCACGGCAACGTCCTTGTCGATCTCGACCTGGAAAAATTACGAACCGACCTAGAAGGCTTAAGAGCCGCTCGTATTGAATCGTTGGCTATCTGTTTGATGCATGCTCACGTATCGGATGTTCATGAACAAGCGGTCGAACGATTGGCTCGCGAATTGGGATTCGATCAGATCAGCCGATCGAGCGAAGTGGCGCCGCTGATCAAGTTGGTTTCACGGGCGGAAACAACGACGCTCGATGCGTACTTGAACCCGATCCTTTCCGATTATGTCGCACGGGTGTTGCAACAATTCGGTGGCCTACAAACGTGCCGTTTGCAGTTGATGACTAGTGCTGGAAATCTTGTCACGGCGGAAGATTTCCGTGGTCGCGACAGCATTTTGTCAGGTCCTGCCGGAGGCGTCGTCGCCTTAGCTCATGTCGCCAAGGCGGCCGCAGTGGATGCCGCGATCGGACTTGACATGGGAGGAACCAGCACGGACGTCAGCCGGTTCGATGGACGCGTTGGCCGCCGCTTTGAGTCCCGCGTGGCGGGGCTTCGAGTGATGACATCCATGATGGATATCCAAACCGTTGCTGCGGGCGGAGGGTCCATCTGTGAAGTCCTCGATGGCCGCATGGCCGTGGGCCCTGACAGCGCCGGTGCGGCCCCGGGCCCAGCCTGCTATGGCCGCGGCGGACCGCTGACCGTTACCGACATCAACGTGCTGCTCGGTCGATTACCGGTCGATCGCTTCCCGTTCCCCTTGGACCGAGATGCCGCCCTCCGCCGGTTGGAACAGGTCGCTGCCAAATTGCCTGGCATCCAGGACCTCGACACGTTGGCCGAAGGCTTCCTACAGATCGCCATCACCCACATGGCAGAAGCGGTCCGAACCGTCAGCACCGCCGAAGGAAACGATGTACGAAAGATGTCGTTGGTCGGATTCGGTGGAGCCGCTGCACAACATCTATGCCGAATCGCAGATTCGTTGGGTATGACCACGATTATCGACCACCCCGACTGCAGCACACTCAGTGCACTCGGAATGGGATTGGCCGATGTCGGACGCGTCGTGACTCGAGGCATCTACGAACCGATCGGCCATCAGACGCGTCACTTGTTGACACGCATTTCTGCGGAACTTCGCCAGGACGCGTTGCAACAGCTCAAGTCAGAATGGGGCAATGCGGAATCCGCTTGTTTCCGCTACGAGTGTGACATCCGCTACGTCGGTACCGAATCACCCCTCGCGATTCCAATGGAGCCGAGCGAATCGCTTGTCGATCGTTTTCATCGAATGCACTTGAAAACGTTCGGCTATGATCGTCCCCACCGAGCAGTCGAATTGGTGGCACTTCGATGTGAAGCGACGCTTGGATCCTCGTTGAACTCGATCGTCGCAACCGACGCGGTTCACGAAAGCAACAAGCTCCATCCCACAACTCATCACGGAACCATCGAGCGAAGGGACTTGCAGGCAGGCGACCAGATTGAAGCCCCGGCGATGATCATCAGCAACGATTCCACCCTTGTCGTCGAGCCGAATTGGGTAGGGCAAGTGTTGCCCGGCGGAATCATACGACTCATCCACGATCCAGCCGATGTTGCCGATGTAGAGGCCGTGATGCCCCACGCCAGCGATGATCCGGTCTTGCTCGAAGTCATCACACGACGACTGCAAGGCATTGCCGATGCGATGGGCGAGGTGTTGCGGCGAACGTCGGTTAGTGTCAATGTGAAGGAACGACGCGATTACAGTTGTGCGGTGTTCCGTGGCGACGGATCACTGATCGCCAACGCACCGCATGTGCCCGTCCACCTCGGCGCCATGGGACATACGGTTCGTCACGTGATGAAAAGGTATCCGAACATGTCGGCGGGCGATTGTTACCTCAGCAACGACCCGTTTTCAGGCGGATCCCATTTACCGGATGTAACGGCCGTCACGCCCGTCTTTTGCGACGAGCACGTCAAGAGGGGCCATCCCGATTTCTTTGTCGCATCACGTGCCCACCACGCGGAAATCGGTGGACGCACTCCTGGGTCGATGCCCCCGGATGCCCGATCGTTGGCCGAAGAGGGGGTCCTCCTTCGCGACTTCGCCTTCGTTCGCGATGGCACCCGCTACGAGAACGAACTTCGCAAACGACTCCAAGACGGACCCTACCCGAGCCGGAATGTGGAGGAAAATCTCGCTGACATTGCGGCCCAACAAGCCGCAGGACTCGAAGGCGTGAGTGGTCTGGTGGAAATGTCACGAGTCCATTCGGTCGTAGAAATCGATCGATACATGCAGCGACTTCTCGATGTGGCCGCAGAGACCGCTGCGACATGGATCGCGTCGCTACCGAATGAACCGATGCGATTTTGTGACGAGCTTGACGACGGAACGACGATCAAGGTTTGTCTGACACGCGACAACCAACGATTGACGATCGATTTCACCGGCACCGACACGGTACACCCTTTCGGATTCAATGCGACGCCATCGATTGTCAACGCAGCCGTGCTGTATGTCGTGCGATCGGTTTCCGGGTCCAACTTGCCACTCTGCGAGGGAGTCCTGCGCGACATCGATCTGGTGATCCCCCCAGGGTTGCTGAACCCACCCGGCGACGAGGATCCGACCAAGTGTGCAGCGGTGGTCGCGGGGAATGTTGAAACGAGCCAGAGAGTGGTGGACGTCTTGCTCGGCGCGTTACACGTTGCCGCAGCGTCTCAGGGGACGATGAACAATGTGTTGATCGGCGACGCCACCTTCGGTTATTACGAGACCATCGGTGGCGGCAGCGGCGCGACCCCGTTTGCCGATGGCGTCGACGCGGTACATACTCATATGACCAACACACGAATTACCGATCCTGAGGTCATCGAGCAACGTTTGCCGCTGCGGCTGCATCGGTTCGCGATTCGGCTCGGTAGCGGCGGCGAAGGACGGTTCCGAGGTGGTGACGGCATGATCCGTGAAATGGAGTTTTTGCGACCGCTGACGCTTTCCTTGATCACCGGCCGTCGAACCCGAGATCCTTATGGAATCGACGGAGGCAGCAGCGGAAAGCGAGGCCGAAACACTTTGGTTCATCAAGGTCGCTCGATCGAGTTGCCCTGGGCCACAACGATCCACGTTGAGGAAGGCGATCGGCTAATCCTCGAAACACCAGGGGGCGGAGGGTGGGGAAGCGAGACTCGCCGTCCTGTTCCGCCTCATGAAAACTTATCCATACAAGCGCCCTCTAACCAAACTAGCAATGGCAAAGAAAGATAAAGCGAAAAAGAAATCGGAAAACAAAAAGCCTTGGTACTCCGATGGACTTCGATTCGAGTGCACGCAGTGTGGTGATTGCTGCAGTGGCGCCCCAGGATTCGTTTGGGTTTCGGAAACCGAGATTCAGGCAATGGCAACCAAGATGGACATGGACGTCGACGATTTCGAACATCAGTTCGTTCGTATCGTAGGACGCGAAAAGAGCCTCAAGGAATACCCGGATGGCGACTGCATTCTGCTCGATCCCGAAAGTCGAGGCTGCGGCGTCTACGAAGCTCGGCCGATTCAATGTCGCACATGGCCTTTCTGGGACAGCACGTTAAAAAAACGGAGCGACTGGAAAGATACCTGCAAGGTTTGCCCTGGATCCGGAAGCGGCAGGCTGTACACCTTTGAAGAGATTGAAACGCAACGGAAACAAAAAGAGGTTTGATTCTGCCCGAGTGACCCTCGTCTGCGATCCTTGCAGACGGGAATGGTTAGCCAAGTCAACCTCGAAGCACTGTGACTTTTCTGCTCGCTCCCAAAGGAACGCACCATGAAGATTGCCGTATTTAGCACCAAAGCCTATGACCGAAAGTTCTTGGAAAAAGCCTGTCAGAAGTATCCCCACGAATTGACATTCCTCGAGACTCGGTTGACGCCGGCGACGGTTGGCTTGGCGCAAAACTGTGACGGAGTCTGTGTTTTTGTCAACGATCAACTCGATGCGGAAGTGCTCAGCTCGATGCACCAACAGGGCATTCGTTTCGTTGCTTTACGCTGCGCCGGATTCAACAACGTCGCGTTACAAACGGCAAAGCAACTAGGTATCGTGGTGGTTCGCGTCCCCGCCTACTCGCCGCATGCCGTTGCAGAGCATACCGCGGGCTTGGTGCTAACGTTGAACCGCAAATTGCACCGAGCTTATGCTCGCGTACGTGACGGAAACTTTTCACTCGATGGCCTACTTGGATTTGACCTGGTTGATCGAACCGTAGGGATTGTTGGCACCGGACAGATCGGAACGGTGTTTGCCAAAATCATGTCCGGCTTTGGTTGCCGACTGCTCGGCTACGATAAATTTCCGAGCGAAACATGCCGGGGTTTGGGCATGCAGTACGTTGAGCTAAACGAGCTGTTTTCGGAATCCGACATCATCTCGCTGCACTGCCCACTCACACCGGAAACGCACCACTTGATCAACCAGCAAACGATTGCATCGATGAAGGAGGGCGTGATGATTATCAACACCAGCCGCGGGGCGGTGATCGACACACAAGCGGTCATCGCAGGCCTAAAGACCGGCAAGATTGGGCACCTTGGATTGGATGTCTACGAAGAAGAAGCCGATGTATTTTTCGAGGACTTGTCAAACAAGGTGATACCGGACGATGCATTGTCCCGATTGCTGACGTTCCCCAACGTGATCATCACGGGACACCAAGCGTTTTTCACGGAAGAAGCCATGATGTGCATCGCGGAAACGACGCTGCGAAACATCACGGAAATCGCCGAATCCAGCTCGTGCAAGAATCAGCTTTAGCGTGCACGACCATCGTCGCACGTTCCTTTGACGCATGGTCTGTGAAACGCGTCTGCAAAGGGTTAGGAATCGAGTTCTTCCCAACGAGCAAAGGCCGTGGCCAACTGCTGTTCAAGCTCCGCCAACTTAGCGGTCGCAGCGGCAATCTGGGAACCTGATTTTTGATAAAAACCGGGATCCCCCATCAACTCATGCATTTGCTCGATCTCCGCCTCCCATTGTTCGATCTTGCCCGGCAATTCCGCCAGCTCCCGCTGATCCTTGTAGGACAGTTTTTTCGCCGTTGCTTTACTAGGCGGCGTCGCGGAGGGCGCGGTCGTCTTGCCCTTCTCGATCCGCTTGTCGAGGGGCTTTTTGTCTGCGGACGTCTTGTCGGGCCCGATCGCACCGGAGAGCTGTTGCTCACGCCGCTTGACCGCTGCTTGCCATTCATCGTAGCCACCGACGTATTCGTTGACACCATCGTCTTCAAACACAATCGTGCTGCTGACCACGTTATTCAGAAACGTTCGGTCGTGGCTGACCATCAGCACCGTCCCCGAAAACTCAACCAATTCGTCTTCCAGCATCTCGAGCGTTTCTGCATCAAGGTCATTCGTCGGCTCGTCAAGCACGATCACGTTAGCCGGTTGCGTCATCAACTTTGCCAGAAGCACGCGATTGCGTTCACCCCCGGACAAAAACTTGACCTGAGTGCGAACGCGTTCGGGTGTAAACAAGAAATCTTGCAGGTAGCCGATGATGTGTTTCGTCTTGTCGCCGATTTGGATTCGGTCGCTGCCGTCGCCCACGTTTTCCTCGACCGTTTTCTCGGGGTCGAGCGTGTCACGCAATTGATCAAAATAGGCAATTGCCAAATTCGTCCCCAAACGAACGGCACCTTCGGTCGGCTTCAACGAACCGAGCAATAGCTTTAGCAAGGTCGACTTTCCAGCCCCATTGCGACCGATGATCCCGACTTTTTCGCCTCGCATGATCGTCGTCGAAAAGTCATCTACGATCGGCTTGTCGTCGTAAGCAAACGTGACATTCTTGAGTTCCGCGACCAAGGCCCCACTGCGCTGAGCATCCTGCAAGTTCAGCTTCGCCTTCCCGTCACTGGTTCGCCGCTCGCTTCGAACCAATCGCATCGCCTTGAGCGCACGCACACGACCTTCGTTTCGAGTTCGACGAGCTTTGATGCCCTGCCGAATCCAAACTTCCTCTTCGGCCAGCCTCTTATCAAACAGGGCGTTTTGCTTTTCCTCCGCTGCCAATGCCTGTTCTTTTCGATTCAAGAAAGTTTGATAGTCGCAGGACCAATCAAACAGCCGCCCACGGTCAATCTCCCAGATTCGTGTGGCCAGATTTTGCAGGAACGACCGGTCGTGGGTCACGAAAATCAGCGTCTTCTCCCATCGCCGGAGAAAGTCCTCGAGCCATAGAATCGCACCGATGTCGAGATGGTTGGTCGGTTCATCAAGTAGCAGCACATCCGGTTCCCGAGAGATCGCCTTCGCCAGCAGCACGCGACGCTTTAACCCGCTCGAGAGTGTCTCAAAGCTGGCATCCCCGTCAAGCTGCATTCGAGACAGCGTCGAGTCGACGGCATGGTCAAGCCGCCAGGCTTCGTCATGGTCGTGCGGGTCATAGTCGTCCCCCAGCACGATCGATTTGATCGAGCCGGCCCAGTCGCGGGGCACGCTTTGCGAGAGTCGGTCAATCCGGAGACCTGCTCGCATGGTAACGGTGCCGTGGTCCGGCACGACGTCCCCCGTCAAAATGCGCATCAGCGTGGTTTTCCCGGCCCCGTTGCGACCCAACAGTCCGATACGCTGACCCGAATCGATCTTCGCTGAGACCGAATCGAGCAAGGCGGGACCGCGAAAGCCGATCGTCAATTCATCAATGGAAATCAAGTTCATGCCGAAAGTTGAATCGCTGGTGAGCAAATCGTCCAGACGGGATGCCCTTGACCCACATCAGCGACGGGGTTTGCCTTACAATACGGAGGGGGATGCGTAGGAAACGCTAACCGGGTGCGAGGGATCCGTGTCGCTTGATCATGTTTTTTGGAGAGGATGCGAACGATGAAAACTTACACACACCTTCGAATCAGTGCAGTCGAAGGAGTCCCGATCGTGACGCTTACGGCAACCAAATACATCGACCGGCTGTTGATTCAAGAGACTCAAGACGAGTTGCTCGATTACATCCGCTCCGCAGCGCCAAAACGGTTGGTCATTAGCTTTGAGGAAGTACAATCGATCTCGTCCGAATTCATCACCACGATGTTACGATGCAGTGAATATGTACGAAGCGAAGAGGGCGAACTAAGATTGAGCTGCATGAGCCCTGTCGTTCGAATGGCATTTAAGGTGACGAACCTCGACGGGACGTTGCTGGGGATCGCCGAGACCAACATCAAAGCAATCGATTCGTTTCCTTCGTGAAACCTCATCCATCGCAAAATCCAACTGCTACGAAGCTCCTTTTATGTCAGATGTCGTCCGAGTCTTGGTTGTTGATGACAGTGCCACCCAACGTTGCCTTCTTCAGTCGATTCTCAAACCCGCCGGGTACCAAATCGACACGGCATCGGATGGGGTTGAGGCGTTAGCCTACGTCAAGGAGCATCCACCTCAGCTGGTCGTCACGGACTTGAAAATGCCACACATGGATGGGCTGCAATTAGTTCGTGAAATTTCCCAATTGCAACTAAATGTCCCCGTGATCCTGACGACGGCGGCGGGCAGCGAAATGGTTGCTGCGGAAGCACTTCATGCAGGTGCCGCGAGCTATGTTCCCAAAGCAGGGCTGGGAAGGCTCTTGCTGACGACCGTCCGGCGAATTTTGGAACTGCACAAAGCAACGCAGCAAAACCAGTCTCTGGCAGACTGCTTGAGCAGCATGACCATCGAATGGAAACTGACGAACGATCAGTCCCTCGTTCCCAATCTGATTGGTCGTGTGGAGTCCATTCTGGAGGAAGTCGCAAACTACGATCAGGGGCAACAGATGCAAATCGCCATGGCGTTGGACGAAGCGATCGTCAACGCCATCGTGCATGGGAATCTGGAGGTGAGCTCGGATTTACGTCGGATCGACGATGGCCAACCTTACCTTGACAAGATCAAGGAACGCATCGCAATGAAGCCCTATTGCGATCGGCGAGTCGTCTTTCGTTTGCAAGTCAGTCGGAATCAGGCAACCTTTACGATCCGCGATCAGGGGCCCGGATTTTGTCTCGAGGACGTGGCCGATGCGACCGACCCAGCCAATCTGGAAAAAGAAGGTGGCCGTGGGTTGCTTCTGATCAATACCTTCATGGACGAAGTTCAGCATCACGGGGGTGGCACTGAAATCGTGATGACCAAGTACTGTCCTGAAATCCCCGTCGAGATCGAAGCATGATCGCTGATTCCATACCGCTGATTCTGATGATCGAGGCAAACGTTGACGATATTCGAGCGGTACAATGTTGGCTACGTCACAGCCACAGGAAGTACGAATTGAGCGTGGTGCGATGCGTCGAGGATGCGTACCGTGTCATCGCCGATCGTCGTCCCGACTTGATTCTACTCGATCTAACGCTCTACGAATCGGATGGACTCACGACACTCGACCGGGTCCGTCATCATGCGGGGGAAATCCCGATCGTCGTCTTCACCAGCTATGCCGACCATGGAATGGCGATTCGAGCGGTGCGAAGTGGAGCAGAGGACTATATTCTCAAAAACGAAGTGACCAGCCCCGAGCACCTCACGCGTCCGATCGACTTAGCGATTGAGCGTCATTGCCGAAAATCGCTGGAGCACTCGCTGGTTGCCTATGAACATCAACTGGACTTGGCGCATCGCATGCAACAGATGGCGTTACCGAACCCCAACCATCGCTTCGCGAACGTGCAGTGGGGCGGCCGATGTGAACCGGCCGATCAAGCTGGAGGCGATTTTTACGACCTGATGGACCTACCCTGCGGTGGGCTCGCATTTGTGATCGCGGACGTCAGCGGGCATGGGCTCGATCCAGCCATGTTGATGATGGAAACTCGCGCGATTGTCAGGGCCATGTCCATCGTCTGTGATGACCCCGGAGTCATCCTAACGCATGCCAACCAATTGCTTTGCCGCGACATCCAAATGCGTTATTTCGTCACCCTCTACTTGGGAATCCTCTCCTCCGACCGACGCACCCTTCGCTATGCCAGTGCAGGCCATCCGGGATACCTGCTGCGTGGACCCAACCCCCCCTTGCCGCTCACGTCGACCGACCCCCCTTTAGGCATTCAATTTGACAAGGTTTTTTCGACAGCCTCGACCGTAACGATCTCTCGCTCGCAAACCCTGCTGTTGTTCACCGACGGTATCCTCAATTCGATTCTCGACGACGTCGTGCCCGAAACCTTTGAATCGACCGTGGAGCGTGCCAACGGCGTTGCGGACGAGCCGATTGGCTTCATCCTCGATCGATTGTTTGCGAACGTTGATCGCCACTCCCCAAGACGCGACGATTGCACTGCACTGCTGATCCGGACAAACTAACAGCGTTGCCTATTTCCCGATCCCGTTTCGCTCGATCTCAAGCACTTTATCGAGTCGCCGGGCGTGACGCTCTTGGGGCACGTACTTGGCATTTAGAAAGGCTTCGACGATTTCGAAGGCTAATTCGGGACCAATGATCCGGCCTCCGATACAGAGCACATTCATATCGTCGTGCTCGACGCCTTGCCGGGCCGAGTAGGTATCGTGACAGATTGCGGCGCGGATGCCTTTGATCTTATTCGCTGCGACACTGACACCCACGCCGCTGCCGCAGACAATGATCCCTTTGACCGCCTGCCCACGGAGGAGTTGCTTCGCCACGGCAACCGCAAAATCGGGGTAGTCACAACTCGCTTCGCTGTGGGTACCACAATCGATCATCGCAGGCGTCGCATCCCGAAATCGCTCAACAAGCATCGTCTTGATCGGGAATCCAGCGTGGTCGCCACCGATAGCGACGGGGGGGAAGGGTGGTTTGGACATGAGGGTCTATCGAGGAATCGAGGGAGCGAAAGCGAGACGCCATTGATACCGACCGAAGCCCAAACGGGCTACGGGGGGACTTTGCGGAGTTGGTACTTTCTTCGTTTTTCACAGTTGCGAGGCGGATCCCCGGCAAAAAACCCGCTTTTCCTTGAGGTTTCACCGTGAAACTTTGACGAAAGCTGTTGTGACGATTTTGTGGCTTTGATACCTTACCGGGCTACGCGCTCGGCGTCGTGCCGAGCAGGAGACAAATTTACCCTAACCCCCCGAGCGAGATCTGGCCGACACGTCTCCCGACCAGTTTTATCGACGCTCAATTGGTAGTTTTTTTTCATGGTCAACCGTAACCTCATTCGCAGTCTCGAAGACGACGACATTTTTGCTGAATTGGCTCTCCTGGTCCCTGAGGATCAAGGGGAAGAGCTGCTGCTGGAAGCCCTTGCGGCCGAACAACAAGATTACGCCCAAGGAAAACTCGTCGACGGGCATATCGTTGAACTCAACGACGAATGGGCCTTAATTGACGTCGGTTTCAAAAGTGAAGGAACCGTCAGCCTTGATGAATGGAGCGGTGAAGATCCGCCCAAAGTTGGCGACACCGTCAAAGTCCTGATCGAAGAGATGGAGGACGAAATTGGGGCCGCTGACGACCCCTACGGCATGATCTCGCTGAGCAAACGCAAAGCGGAAAAGATCATCGAATGGGAAGACATGATGGACAAAGTCGCCGAGGGCCAAGTGGTCACCGGTACGGTTGTCCGAAAGATCAAGGGCGGCCTGTTGGTCGAACTCGGCGTGATCCATGTCTTCCTGCCAGGCAGCCAAGTCGACATCCGACGCCCCGGCGATATTGGCGATTTCATCGGTCGCGTGATCCAAGCCGAAGTGCTGAAGATTGACGATACCCGTCGCAACATCGTCATCAGCCGCCGTTCGCTCATCGAACGCCAACGCGAAGAAGATCGCGCCTACCTGATGAAGGAACTCGAAGTCGGCCAAATTCGCAAAGGTGTGGTCAAGAACATCGCCGACTTTGGTGCGTTCGTGGACCTTGGCGGCATCGACGGACTGCTGCACATCACCGATATGGCCTGGGAACGAATCGGTCACCCCACCGAAATGGTTTCGATCGATCAAGAAATCGAGGTCAAGGTGCTGCACATCGACCGGGAAAAGCAAAAGATTGCTTTGGGGCTCAAGCAGAAAGATCGCAACCCGTGGGAAAACATCGAAGAGAAGTACCCGGTCAACAGCGATCACAAGGGCGAAGTGGTCAACGTGATGAGCTACGGTGCGTTCGTCAAACTCGAACCGGGCATCGAAGGTTTGGTCCACATCAGCGAAATGAGTTGGACCAAACGTGTCAATCATCCAAGCGAACTGGTCAACATCGGCGACGAGATCGAAGTCAAGATTCTCGGTGTCGATCCCGAAGGCCAGCAATTGTCGCTGGGCATGAAACAGACGCAAAAGAACCCCTGGGACGAAGTCCTCGAACGTTACCCCGAAGGCTCGGACGTCACCGGCAAGGTGCGTAACTTGACCAACTACGGCGCCTTCATCGAACTGGAAGAGGGTATCGACGGGTTGCTACACGTCAGCGATATGTCGTGGACACGAAAGATTGGCCATCCGAGCGAAATGCTTGAAAAGGGACAAGAAATCGCCTGCCGCGTGCTGAGCGTCGACGAAGAACGTCGCCGCATCGCACTGGGGTTGAAGCAGCTTGATAACGACCCGTGGGATGGTGACATTCCCGACAAGTATCAGCCCGGCCAATTGGTGAAGGGCAAAGTCACCAAGATCACCAACTTTGGCGTCTTCATCGGACTTGAAGATGGCCTCGAAGGGCTTCTTCACATCAGCGAGCTCGCGGATCAAAAAGTCGAGGATCCGGAAGAGGTCGTGAAGGTTGGCGACGAGATCGAAGTCAAGGTTCTTCGCGTCGATACCGGCGAGCGCAAGATTGGCTTGTCGCTCAAGCGAGTCGAATGGGACGAAGATCAAGAAAAGGCGGCTGCAGCTGCGGAAGCGGCCGAGAACGAGATCCCAGCCTCCAGCGTCGATGGCGAGCTGAAGGGTGGACTCGGAAGTGGCGAAGGCCCACTGTTCCCCGGCGGAGAATAGTTCGTCACGCTGCGGAGTCACTTCTTGATCGTTTACGAAAAACGCCGCTGGTTCATGCCAGCGGCGTTTTCTTTTGTGACGTTTGCTTGTTCCGACCGACGATGGCTTTGATCCATGCCCCAGACATTTCCGGCCGGCAAGTCCGATGGAAACCTGCTCTAGGCAGCCCGTTTTAAGAACGACGGTGCTGGCATCACCAATTGTCGTTTGAGGGGCAGCGTTTGCTGAATGGGCATTTCGTTGTCGGCAATGACCTGACACCCAAGCCGTCGATCAAGGTTCAACAGGATCGGCGCGCGAAGGTTCGTCGTGATTTTATCTTCGCGTCCAGAAATCGTGGTCATGATATAGAGTTCGGCGCCCGGGCGAAGATGCAAACTGCCAAGCTCACGCCGCCCCAGGTGCACTCGATAGTCTTCAAAGAACGCTCGAGGGCTGATCAACGGAATCGCTCGGTCGCCGCGTGAAACACTTTGCAGCCAAGCGACGTTGGGCGTCTGTGGGTCCGGCAACAACGCCCATTGGCGAAGCGCTTCCATTCCGATCAATCCTTGTGGAAACAGAAACAGTTCGTCCGCATTGATTTGCAGAATCCCAAAGCGGTTCGTGTTCATTCGCATCATGCGGCTTCCAAGGAAAGTTTGACCTGGCAAATCGATATCCACCTTTCATATCGGCAATCGAATCGGCAGAATCGACAAAATCGTTACAAGAAGTTCAAGAGTGTCATTTGGGACGTTTGGCCAATGATCCGCATCGAGGCTTCCATGGCAATTTGACGCTGGCTTAGGTCGCTGATCACGGTTGCTAAATCTGCATCGACTTCGTTGGAAAGCTGAGATTTCATCTGGACGATCTCCGTCTCGGTGGCCGCTTTCATGTCGAGCAGGTTCCGTGACCAGATGCCCACCCGGGATCGGGCGCCGGAGGCTCGGTCGAGGTCCTCATCGAGTCGGCTTTGCAATCGCCCAATCTCCCCTTCATTTCCGCTCAAGATCGCGGCTTCCAGTCGCATCAACGTGTCGAGCGCGCCGCCGGCTTCGAGTGGCAAGTAGTCCACACCGGCCACTTTGTTGACGCTTCCGTCCATGACCCCGAAGGCTTCGGATTCTCCCTCGGCAATCAAGCCAAGCCGAGTGCCGGCGTTACTGAATTGATTCTGACTCACCCTGATCGGCGCAGCACCGGGAGGTGCCTGCAATTCGATCCCGTTCCCCATTTGGTTTAAGCTCACCAAGACGCGCGACGTGTCTTGGTTCTGTGGATGATTGCGAATCAAGGTAAGAACGTCCTCGATTGTCTCGGCACCCTCCAAATCAAGCCCCAGCTCCGTCCCATCCGGTCGTGTGATGGTCAGGTCCACGCTATCGTTGTTGAGCACCAACCCGCGACCCCGCCCCAGTTCGCTCAGACGGGTGGTTTCGGTCGCCGAACGGATTCCGAGCGACCGAGCGGCCGACCCGCCATTTTCGCCAATCGAATAGTCAACACCACTGCGAAGCGAACGCAGTTGGACTCGGCCTTCGGCTTCATTGAGCGATGCATGCACATCGGCACCGCTGCGGTTGATCGCAATCAACACGTCCCCCATCGTCTCGACGTCCGAGAGATCGATGTTGAAGGTTTGCTGGCCCTGTTGGATGGTGATGCCGCTGCTAAGATCGACCCCCGCTCCATAATCCAAATCTTCGATCTTCGTGCTCGTGGTCACACGAGGCATCAACTTGTCGCCAATGATGGGCGGAGCCGAAAAACCACCTGGATTTTCGATCGAAAGGTCGTGCGCCAACGTGCTACCCGCGGAGTCCTCAATCGCCAAGGTCCCGGCCAATCCATCGGCATAAGCAACTCGAATCGAATCATCCAGCAAGGTCACGTCCAACTTTCGTCCGCTGATTTCGAGGGACGATAACACATCGGCCACGTCGCCTATCGTGCCTGCGGTGCGTAGATCGACCGTGGTGTATTCAGCGCCGCCCGAAATCCGAATGACTCCCGGCGTGACGCCTTTTCCACCACGCATGTCGACGAGCCGCGTGGCATGGTCAAGCGACGCGTTCAGCGGGTCGCCCTCAAGAATCATCGAATAGGCGCCTAACGATTCCGCTGCGGTGACATTGATCGACGATGGCGTCCCGAGCCCCACTTCGGTGCGGCCCACCGCGCTGTTGCCACCGTAAACGATTTCGTTGCCGTCGTATTGAAATGCTGCGTCGGAATTAAGGATTCCACCGAGCAGTTGTTGGTCGCGAAACATCGCGTTGCCGGCTGCAAAAACGCTCTGGATGGCTTCTCGCACCGTCGTTGCAATCGCCGTCCGCACATCGTCGGAAATAACGGTCTCAACTCCCTCGACCGCCGCGCCACGTGCTTGGATCAAGGCGTTATCAATCCTCGACAAGGCATCATCCGACGAATCATAGAAACCACTGACCGAGTTCGCATTGCGGACCAATTGTTCGCCACGGTCAATCGAGCGATTCAGCCCCAGGGCGCGATTGGCTGCTGCCGGGTCATCCGAGAGCCGCAACACTCGCCGCCCAGAGGACAGCTGATCGTATTGCTTCTGAATCGCCAATTGATCGGATGACAATTGGTACAGTAGACGCTGAGTCGTCAACGCCGAACTGGTCCGATTCGCAGAAACAGGCAATAGTGACATAACGCTGCTCGGGAGCCGTCGGCGAAAGGATTCGGACGAGAAAACGGATAAAGTGATTATCGGGTCCGTGGCGGGTGCGGCGCCAGAAAAACCACCGTGATCGGAATAATCGGCGTCAGTAAACGTTTCAAATGGCAGGCTTTCTCTAAAATGAGAACAAACAACCATGGTCACGCAATCCCTGCGGCGACCTGGCCCGCGAGGAAGTCGACAGCCGCCCACCTCTTTGAGTATTGGAAATGATCTTGATTGGCACCATGAATTTGACGCGCACTCGCGATCGTGGCAATTTCTACTGCCCCACGTGCCGGACGCCGCAGTCTTACCGCTTGCGCACCCGACGACCGTTCTTGACGATCTACTTCATTCCCACGGTGCCGATCGGGTCGGCGGAAGCCTTCGTTCAATGCGATGGATGTCGCAGCACGTGGGATCTCAGCGTGCTTGAAATGGACCAGAAAGGCCACGAGAGGGTCCAGGAAGAGCAGTTTCGTGAGGAGGCCCTGCGCGCGTGCGTGCTGATCGTGCTGGCGGACGGTCACGTTTCCGAACAGGAAATCGCGGCGCTGCTGCAGATTGCCAGTGGGCTGCTGGAAACGCCCACCGACCGCGAGACGCTGGGACGATTGAGTTCAATCGCGGCCGAGAATCGAGTCAAGGCGACCAACTATGTGCTCACGATTTCGCGTCGTTGGAGTCAGCCTCAGAAGCGTAAAGCGTTGCAGGCCATGTTCTTAGCCGCATCGGCCACTGGCGAGTTGGGGACCGAGCAGTTGGCGATCTTGACCCAAATGAAAGAACTCTTGGAGCTGACCGACCCGCAGTACGAATCGGCGATCGAGGAAGCGTTGACCTATGAATAAGATCGCCATCTTGGCGTCAGCCGACAGATCCCTAGAATCGTCGACTCCGATAGGCTCGTTCCTTCTTTCCCAATCACATGACCCCCCATGCCAAATAGACAGCCCCACGACATCAAACGCATCGCCATCTTGTTTGCTGGCGGTCCTGCACCGGCTGCGAATGCGGTGATCTCAACCGCCGCTTTCTCGTTCCTCGAAGAGGGGGCTCAGGTCTTTGGAATCAAGCATGGCTACAGCCGATTGGTAGAATACACCGCTGCGGGCCCGCTTCAAGAAGGTGTCGACTACATCAATTTCACGCAGGATTCCTTGACGAATGCGCGCAGCAGCCGCGGCATCATGATCGGAACGGCACGAACCAATCCTGGGAAGCACGTCTGTTCGCCTGACCATTTGAAGAACCCCGAACTGGTCGCTCCCTTGCGCCGCGTCTACGAAGGTCTCTGCTCCTTAGAGGTGGATGCGTTGATTTCGATCGGCGGCGATGACACGCTAAAAACCGCCAACAAGCTGAAGATGTTCCAGGACAACTTACCTGCGGATGCCCGGCGGTTTCCGGTCGTGCACTTGCCGAAAACGATCGACAACGATTATTCCGGCATCGACTTCACCTTTGGCTTCTTCACCGCAGTGGAGACGTTGGCCGAAGAAATTCGCAACCTCAACTTTGACGCCGCCGCCAGTCGCGCCTATTTCCTCTGCGAGGCAATGGGCCGAAGTGCTGGTTGGCTCGCTTATGGCGCGGCGATCGCAGGTGAAGCAAGCATGGTGCTGAGTGTCGAAGACATCACCGGTGCGTTAGCGGAAGAAGAAATCGTCAATCAAGATACCGGTGAAACAAAGAAGATCATGGCGCTCGACCGCGTGATCGACCGCATGGTCGACATGATGATCGCCCGAGAACGCGAAGGCCGCGAATACGGAACGATCGTGGTCGCCGAGGGTTTGGCAGAATATTTGCCGGCAATCTACCTCGAGGGGGTTGAACGTGATGATCATGGCCACATCAACATCTCGTCGATCAATCTTTCCGCGTTGATCGCAAAGCTCATTTCGCATCGCTACAACGAACGGACCGGCCGCACGCGTAAAGTCAACGGCTTGCAGCTCGGATACGAAGCAAGATGCGCACCGCCCCACGCTTACGACGTGATGCTCGGCGCTCAGCTCGGCGTCGGTGCCTATCGAGCACTCGTCGAAGAAAAGCTCAATGGCGTCATGGTGTCCGTCTCAGGACAACTTGATCTTCACTTCGTGCCATTCGAGCAGCTGGTGGATCCGCAAACTTTGGTAACAAAAGTACGCTACATCGAACTCAACAGCGACTTCCACAAACTGGCCCGATTCCTCGAGACCTGTATCGACATCTAGGTGCCTGCTCACATCGCTTCAAAGTGATCAACAATTTGATCCGCGATCGCGATCGACGCGGTCGCGGCCGGCGAGGGAGCATTCAGCACATGAATGGCATGCTCCGTCGGTTCGATCAAAAAATCGTCCAGTAACCCGCCCTCCGGTGCGACAGCTTGTGCACGAACCCCCGCGCGTCCCGGTTTCAGGTCGGCCGCGTTCACCGAAGGAATTAACCTTTGCAACGCTCGCACAAAAGCAGTCTTGCGGAGCGAGCGATGGATTTCACCGACCCCCATCCGCCAATGGGTTTTCGCCATCCTTAGGAAACCAGGGTACAGAAGCGTCCCCGCCAGGTCCTTCGGATTCATGGTCTTCCAGTCATATCCGTGTCGCGATAGGGCTAACACCGCATTGGGGCCACACTCGACTCCACCACCAATCATCCGAGTAAAGTGGACACCGAGGAAGGGGAAAGCGGGATCAGGCACCGGGTAGATTAGGTTGCGACACAACGACTCTCTGCCTTGGTTCAATTCGTAGTACTCGCCACGAAACGGAACAATCCGAACGCTCGGTTGGCCACCGGCCAATTGTAAGACCCGATCACTTTGCAGCCCCGCACAATTGATAAGACGGCCGCAATCCATCTCAGACCCTAACGAACTTGAAACACGAATCGATCGTTTTGTCGGATGGATCTTGGCAACCCGGAATCCTAAGACCACCTTGCCTCCGTGATCGACAATCCATCGATGCATGGCGGCACAGACGTCGACATAATTGACGATCCCCGTCGCTGGCACATGCAAGGCCGCAATTCCGGCAGCAGCAGGTTCAAGTTGTCGAAGCTGGTCGGTATCGATGCGTTCGAACTCGACGCCATTGGCCGTCGCGTTTTCCGCAATGCGATTGAGTCCAGCAAGTTCCAACTCGCTGGTTGCAACGACCACCTTGCCGCAGCGATCCCACATGATGCCAGAGTCGTCGCAAAACGCTTCCATCGCCGCCTTGCCCGCGCGGCAGGTTTTCGCCTTATTCGAACCCGGTTTGTAGTAAATCCCCGAATGCAGCACCCCCGAGTTGTGGCCGCTTTGGTGTCCTGCGACGCGTGATTCTGCTTCGACCACCGTCACGGACAATGCGCCATGGCGCTGAATCAACTGCATCGCCGTTGCCAAGCCGACGATCCCGCCACCGACCACGACCACGTCGGCTGTTGCTCGCTGCGATTTTCCTGTTGCCATCATTTTTCCATTCTAGAAAACAGGGCCTCGCTTTGGCACCCCGCACTCCACGCCGCACCCGATTCGGCTGGCGCCATCGTCATGACCCTCACGACTCCCCTCCATTTGATCGGAACGACCGGCTAAAACGCCTCAATTACCGGCGAACCCGAGCCCCGTAGCAAGACGACGTTTGGCAAGGATTCGAACGCGACTTAGGTTTTGATAGCTGGACAGCACGCTGTCCCACAAGAGCTTGTTGCAATCCACGCGTAGGACATGAGGGCGATGTCAACTATGGGGTCAGTTTCTGTTTCGGTGGATCAGTTACGTCCCGGCGTAACCTGTAGCCATGCGATCGAAGATGACGCCGGCATCCTGCTGCTCGGTTCCGGTACACGCATCACCGAACAAGTGATCGCCGGATTACTCGACCGGAACGTTAGCTCGATCGAAGTCCACCCAAGCGACCTCGCAGCGCTGACGGGGAACCCACGCTCGGGAGCCAAGGCAGCGGCGAAACCCCAGCGAGAAACCCCGTCAGGGTTTACAGGTGTTTGGGAGCCGAACGTGGCGCTGAAAGAGTTTCTGATCAATCGTTTTGACGAGCCACTCAGTGAGAAGCGGACCGCATCCTTGCAACGAGGTCTCGTCGGCGCGCGAGCGCGCTTCGATCAACTCCAACAAATGTTGCTCGACCATGACGCTCATTCCATCAATCCGATCACCACGATCTCCGAAGCCTACGCTCGAGCCATGCTTGACGACCACGACCAAACCGTTGGTGTGATTGGTGGCCCGGACGCAAATCACGATTTGACGCGCCGATCCGTACGGTTTGCAGTGCTCGGCATGGCCGTGGGAACCGAGATGGGACTCGATGGTCCAACGACGCTCGAAATTGGTCTCACGGGACTCTTGCATGACATCGGTTTGCTGGTCATGGATCCAAAGCTTCGTGATCCAAGTTCAAACTTGTCGTCTGAGGATCGCTGGGAATATGAAAAGCACCCGCTCATCTCGAAGGACAGCATCGCGAATCTGCGAGACATTCCCCATAGTGTGCAGTTAGCGATCCAACAAGTTCATGAACAGTTTGATGGATCGGGATTTCCACGGGCTTTGCGAGGGCCACGGATTCACTTGTACGCCAGGGTGCTCAACGTGGTCGACGCCTACTTGCAGTTGACGACTCCCGCAAGCAACCGCTGTGCGATCTTGCCTCACGATGCGCTTGGATTAATTTTGCATCATGCGGGACGCGGGATCTTCGATCCGCAAGTCATTCGCGCTTTCCTCAAGACCGAATCCATGTTTCCGCTCGGCAGTTTGGTCGAGTTGCGTAGTGGACAGCAAGCGACCGTGATTCGCCGATCGCCCGATAATTACGCGGCACCCGTCTTGGTCGACGCTGACGGAGAACGATTGGATGCCACGGTGCAGGAAAACCAGATCGCTCGCCCGTTGGCGGTTCCTGGGATCCCACAAATGCGAGTTCCCGTTTCGCAAATGGCATCCATCACCTGGAATGTCGCCGAAAACCTGTTAATGGTCTGAGTGCATCACCGCACCAAGCGGTGAACCTGATCCACCTGCAGTGGCCCAAATTCTTGCCGCCGGCCATCGGGCCATTGCACCACGACATTCTCCACTTGATCCGTGTCACCGAGCCCAAACGTGACGGGCAACTCGACTTGCGACAAATAGCTGCGAGTTGGCATCACTTGTTTACGGTACGTCTTTTCCCCGACGATCACCTCGGCCCAGGCACCGATAGCATCACGGTTGACCGCTGAGCCATCGCCCACCAATTTCAATCGCAACCAATGCTGACCCGGCGTCAATTCGTTGCGCAGCAGACGCGGCTTGCGTCCAACCGATGTGATCAAGACATCCAGATCCCCATCGAGATCATAGTCCAGATAAACCGCACCACGTCCCACCATCGGCTGAAGTAAATCGTCTCCGCAATGTTCCCGATTCACTTTTAAAAACTCCGTGCCGTATTGCGCACCCGCGTTCCAAAACAACTGAGGCGGTTGTTCGTAGTGTTGACTCGGCTGCACTCGGTTGATCTCGTCTTCGAGATGTCCATTGGCACAGAACAAGTCCACCCGGCCATCCAGATCGTAGTCGAAGTAGAAGATACCAAACGTCAGTTCGAGTCGCGTACTCGGCCCGAGCCCCGTCGAAACGGCTTCATCGAAGAACTGCATTTTTCCTTTCCGCGAAACAAACATCGCTGTCATTTCGTTGGCAAAGTTTCCTATCGCTATCGCGATTGCCTTGTTGTCACGAAACGGGGTCACATCGATCCCCATCGCACCACGCGCATTTCCGCCTGAATCGAAGGCGATCCCCGACAACACGCCATACTCTTGAAATTTGCCGTCGCCGGTGTTGTTGAACAACAGGTTTTGCACGGTATCGTTGGCGACGATCAAATCAAGTGTCCCATTATCGTCGACGTCGCAAATCGTCACGCCCAGCGATTTGGGTTGCTCGACCCCCGTTGCCGGATTGCGAACTTGGACGCCCGCTTGCTCGGAGATATCGCTGAACTTCCCGCCACCGTCGTTGCGATAAAAGTATGGAAACACACCCTCGAAATTTTGAGGTCGGCCATAGGCACGGCCCCCACCAACGAGTTGGAAGTTCTGCGAGACATCATAATCGCGAGTCCATTTGACATAGTTGCCAACGAACAAGTCCAGATCACTATCGTTGTCATAATCAAACCACCCTGCGCCGCAGCTCCATGCATCGTCAGCGCCGGCCAACCCTGCCGTTGACGTGACTTCTTCAAAATGGCCATCACCAAGATTTCGAAACAAGTGGTTGGGCCCCAGCGCGGTGATGAAGACGTCGACCCAACCGTCATTGTCATAGTCGCCGACCGCAGTTCCCATTCCGTAGCACGAAACATCCAGACCTGAGCCAACCGTCACGTTGGTAAATTTCCCGCCGTCGTTCCGATAGAGCCCCATCGTGCTCGGCGGATTCCCCGATGGCGTCTGAGGCCAATCCTTCGAGTTGACGAACAAGATATCTTGATCGCCATCGTTATCAAAATCGAAGGCCGCGCAGCCGCCACCCATCGTCTCAGGCAGCAACTTTTCCCCCGTCGCACCGTTATTATGGACAAAGTCGATCCCGACTTCCTTCGTTACGTCGGTGAACGAGACCGTCGGTATCTCTACCTTTGGCATTTCACGGATTCGCACCGGAGCCAACCGTGTCTGCTTCAGCTCCGGTGGCGGTTCGGGGCGGGAAACCAAATAGGCGATCCCCCCTCCCACTGCAAACAATGCCACGATCGCCGCAAGCGAACTCCGGAACGCTCGTCCGATCACAGCATCATCATGATGTTCGGTTTCGAGGTCTCGTGGATCGTGGTCAGGATTGGGATTCACGATTCGATACTTTCCATGTGAGTCAGGTACAAGCCAACGTGCCATTTCAAAAGAGGTCGACTTAGGGCTGAGCGATAGAGCGTGTCAGCGAGTACTTCACCACCGCTTCGGCCGCATGATTCGCCGCGGGGTATCGCTCTCGCGCCAAGCGGATCGCCCGTCCCTGTGCATTGTCATCGGGTTTGTACTTTAAGTGAGCTTGGCGATGGAACGCGGACCTTTCCTCGTCACCGAGCTTTTCGTACAACTGTTGCAGGTTGTGATGAGCGGAGACATTTTCGGGATCAATCGCCAGCGTCCGTTCAAACCGCGAAACCGCTTCTCCGTAGTAAGCTTCTGCCTGGTCAGCACGATCTTGCCGAGCGCGAACGTTGCCGAGATCAAAAAGCGTTCGGCCCAGCAGGTTGATCACTTCGATATCCAAACTGAAGTCGAAGCCGCGTCGCTGCATCTCTTCGGTGCGATCCTCGAGCACACTGCGAAGGTTCAATTCGGCCTCTTCGAGTCGGCCTTGTTGGGCATTGACCGCGCCCGACAACCATGCCCAAGTCCAACGCGGAAACCCTGCCTGCTCACGAAACCGAGTGGCTCGGTTCAGCGCATCGACCGCGTCATCCAATCGCCCTTCGGTATTGAAGACTCTCGCCAAATTCAACGGGCCATCCCAACGATCGAGTTTTTCAACTTCGAGAAAAGCTTCCTCAGCTTGCCGCAGTTCCGCTTTCCCTTTCAGCAGCAAACCGATCCCGTAGTCGTTCCAGCGTTGCCAAACGGGGATTTCACTGTCCGCGTTTTCGACGGTTTCCGCAACGCCCTCCACGGGAAATAGGATTGAATCGCTGGCAAGGGTCGTAATCGGCAGTTGGTTGAGATAGGGTTTTCCTGGTTGTTGGCCGCGAATCGATTGACCAAGTGTCTGCATCTTCTCGGCAACGAAGTTCATATAGAACTGATCGAACTTGCGGTACAACACTTTCACTTCGACCTTCACCGGCGCGTCGACGTCAACGGGGACTTCAAGTTCATAGTGAACCGTCTGGGCCGCCCCCGGTGGAATTTGGTGATTGTACAAGGGCGTGAAAATGTCCTCCGCATTACGTCGGTCGATACGTCGTCCGTTCTTGTCGAGCATGAACACGTTCAAGAAATGGGACCACGGGTCCACTTCGTTCTGCTTGTCGGCATTCACTTCTCCGCTACGTCCAATGACACGGTCCCCCACACTCACCTTCACATCAATCCAAATCTCGTTCGAATCCGTCGTTCCCTGGGTAAAATGATGGCCAAGTTTCAGGGTCCGTACGACCGCATCGAGCAAATACTTGCTTCCCGGCTTCAGCATGGGGACAGCGGGACGCAGCGGCGCGATCCGTTTCCCATCAATTTCACCCCCTTCGCGAAGTCCAAAGATGTCAACTCGTAAGTTATCTTTCAGAAAAGCTTGGTGGGCCGCCGTCACTTCCTTACGATCTCTCAACCACGAGATGCCCGTATTGGCTGACGGAAACAAGTGATCGTGAACACTCAACGAATGGGAACCGGCAAACCTCTGTGCTCCAAAATCGTCTGACTCCTTCAAGGGCATGTGGCATTGGTTGCAATTGTGCTCTGCCTGAGCGGGGTAGTAAAAACTTCTTGCGCCATGGCCTGATACGCCGCTAAACAAATACGAATCGTAGTGGTTTTGACCTCTAAGAAACTCTTTGTAGTGGTTCAACGCGTAGGGCAAATGGACTTTGTGACACGTCGAACAGAACTCGGCCGTCTTGTGCAGCGGCTTCAGAAAGGTCTTTTTGTGAAATGACGGTTTGGCCTTGACCAACTGGTTGTTGATCCACTGCAGCACCGAGTTGTCGCTATAGGCAAACGGGTAATGCAGTGGTTCTTCGATGGTGTAGTCACCATTGCCGCGGACACCGTTGACATGGGTGATCGCATGGCAAGCCGTGCAAGTGATCCCGGCGGTGGCCGTGTCATGATTCAACAAATCAAAGTCAGGATCATCAAACGCCCCAGAAAAGAAGGGGACCGGATCATGACAACCGGCACAAAAGCGTGCTCCCTTGACATTCCCATCGCGTTGCATCGACACCGCTCGAGTATCGATGACACTCGCCAAGTAGGGTGGATTGTTAAACGAACTGAAACGATGAACGCTGTCACTCCACTGCTGGTGAACGTCGGCGTGGCATTTTATGCAGTATTGATCTTGCATCAACGTCTTCGCCGGAATGAAGTTTCCCGACGATGTCCTGGCCAACGAAGGCTTAAAGTACTCTGACCCCGATTCGGGCCCCACCGCGTTCCATTGTCGAGGATCCTGCATTTGCATCACGACGAGACCTAAAATCGATGCCGCGGCGACGCCAGCAAACCCGAAGCCAACCTTCCATTTGATCTTCGGACCGACGAGGCGATGCAGCCAATACAACCAAATGGCCGCAAGTGGGCAAGCGACGTGCAACCAGTAAACGGTACTGCGTGCCATCGGTTGCTTCAAATCGAAACCGCTCACCCGCATCAACAAAATCCCCGTCGCCAACACCGTCACACTGACCGCAAACAGCGCATAACCAATACGCAGTGCACGCCGATTGCGGCGGTTGCGGGTGTTCCACATATGGATGAAGCCAAAAACCACCAAGGGCAAAACCAGCAACAAGCCCATCACAAGATGTGCAAGAAACATGTACTGGTAGTAATAGTCTTGATAGGTTTCGTTACGAGACCACTCCATCAGCGTGATGCTGGCGAGGTAGCCTGAATTCGCAAACAACAATGCGACGAGAACGAACACCACGTACAACAGTTTTCGCAACCGAGGTCCTACGGCGCGAACATATTTCTTTTTTTTTACCGCTGGTCTTGTATCCGTTGCAGAGCTCGGGGCCATGGATCGTTTTCCGAAAGATATGCAGAACAGGGGGGGGGAAGCGAGTAGGTTCGGAGGATCGTGCAAAGATCTACGAAAAGTTGGTCAAAAAGGTTCAAATGGTTAGACAAACCGGCTTCCGTGGCGCATTCTAACGGTTAATGGCCACCTTTGACAGTTTTTCCGACCAAGTTCGACGTCGCGCCGAACGGATTGCCGAAAGCAGTGCTGCCGCACTTGCGGGGTTGTATGATTTAACCGCCCAGCGGTTAGTGCGCTACGCGACGACGATCACCGCAAACCAGCACGATGCCGAAGACGCTGTCTCGGCGGCCTTGGTACGGGTGGCCCGAGAGCCGCGATTGTTGTGCCGAGCGGAACGTCCGTGGGCCTACCTGCTGCGAATGGTCCGAAATGAGTCGCTCTTGATTCTGCGGAAAAAGAAACGATGGTCGTTGCTGGGTGACCTTTCAGACTTATTGACTCGGCGTTCAAGCGACCCGATCGAAATCGAAGACCAGCAACGAGCCGTCTGGTCCGCACTGCGATCGCTGCCGACCGAGCAAAGCGAAGTGGTGGTACTGAAAATCTGGGAAGACATGACGTTTGCTCAGATTTCGGAAGTGCTGGAAGTGAGCCCCTCAACCGCCGCAAGTCGCTACCGCTACGCGATCGAGAAACTCTCGGGCAAACTGCGTTCTTCGGACGCGGAGGTGATCCATGAGTGATTCTCATCGACCCGAGCGGTTCAGCCATCACCACGAGGCACCGACCGAGTTGGAACGGTTAATCCAATCGGCGGGTCGGTACGTTCACCCGAGTGAAGACCATCGCCCGCGCACGCTCGAGGCTGCCCAGCAACAATGCGAGAACCTGAAGGCTCAAGAAACGCTGGGAAGGTTCTTTGCTTGCGCCATGCTGCTGTTTTTGGTCAGCGTTCCCGTGTTGGGGTTTCTTGACACCTACCGGCCGCGATTCCAGGGACCGACCTCATCGGAATTGCAACAAAAAGCATCCGCGTTTTCCCTGCAAGCGAATGTGGGGCCGCAATGGGGCATGTACGAAGCATTTAGCCAATGGCGCAGGGACCAGGCCGAGCAATTTGGAACCGCTCCCTAACTCGGATGTCTTGGCTTGTGCCACATCCCTTGGATGCGGTGGCTTTGATGTGTGCTATTGGTTTTCTTGTCACCGCTCAAGGCTTAATTGACCAGCGCCACTTAGTGTGGCGATTTTCCGTAATCTTACGAATCAATCTCGGACTGAGCGGCAAGGCGATAGCCGCCGGTATTTCGTGGGCATAACCGGCGGCTAGCGCCTTGCCGCTCACAAAACGCGCGCTGTCCAGTTAGTCAGCGTGATTGGTTGCTTTTCTTTTTCGTTTTGTTAGACAAATCCTTGCCGCCGAAGCATTGTTCGGGTGAGTAGCCAAACCGAGTGTTTGATCCTGGCGTTGATCGCCAAACCGGCCTCCCCAACTTCGCAACACAATGCAGACCACCTCGAAACCCCTCGATCGCATTCTGACATGGAACGACCAACTTCTCGGATTGTCCGCTGCGGGGATCCCGATTGATTTTGGCGGCGCTTCGGCATCAGAATCGGTCACGAGTTCTGTCGAGAAGATCAATGCAGCCTTGACGCTCGCGGTCGCTCGGGGGCAAACGGTCGCACACGCTATCGAACATGAAGCCCTGATCCCAGACCGTTATCGACAAGCTGCGTTGACCCTGCTGCGCACGGCGGATGCGACGGTGCCCCTCGACATGCTGACCACACCCGCTCGAACACAACGCGAACTGACGATGAATCTATCGCGATGGTTCTTCCAGGTAGGCTTAGTTTTTGCACTTGCGCTGCTTGGTTTCATCTACTTGATTTTTGCCGCCGCACCACGAATACGAGCGTACTTTGGGTCGTTGGGTCTGAGCGATGGACCGTTAGCCTTTTTGACCTTCGCACGGGAAACGTTTTGGGGCTGGCTCTTGCTGCTGATAGCAGGATTTGCTGCTGCAGTTTGGCTTTGGCGAAAGCACGCAAACCAGATCGTCTGGAGTGTCTTTCCGGGTGGAAAACGGTACCAAGACGCCTGCGACAACGCGGACACGGCGAGTCACCTTGCAAATCTCATGCAACGAGAGATTTCACTTGATGACGCATTGCTGATGTCAGGTCGTACCACCGACTCGATGCCTCCACTGCTGCGATGGGCGGTACAAGGTGATCTTGAAGGCGAACCTCGTGACCGAGCCCTGCAGTTTGTTGCGAAAACCTATCAGCAAAAAGCGGCATACATTGCCACGCTCTGGCGGTTTGTCGTCCCCGCGGTGGCTGCTTCCGTTGTTGGTGGCGCTATCGTCCTCGCCTATGCGTTAGCGTTGTTTCTGCCTTGGCTGCACTTCCTCGAAGCATTGACGTGAGTCTTGAACTCTCGAAGCTTTTCTTACACCACCACTTGCCGTCCCGCTTAGGTCCCATCCCATGTCCTCTGCCATTGAAGCCCATGCCTCACGAGTGTTGACCCACCGTCAATCACTTGTGCCTGCGTTGCTCGCCCTGGCAGATGAAGTCCCAAGCGGCAGTAGTCGTCGCGAACTGCAAGCACTCGCCAAACGGCTGGAAGGTGGCACGACCGTAGCGGAGCTCGTACAAGACCCGTCGACGCTGGCGTGGCTTCCCCATTTGGCAAGTGTCGCAAGCGGCGAGAAGGTTTCCGCAACGCTTAGCGATGCGATTCGTCATGCGGCCGAGGAAACACAGCTTCGCACTCAACGTCAACGTGTTTGGGTCTATCCGATCACCGTGATCGTCTTGGCCTTCTTGGTCCTGACCGCCATCAGTGTGATGATCGTACCCAGTTTTCGTTCCATGTTTGAAGAGTTTGGCATTCGTTTGCCAGCGTCGACACAGTTGTTGCTGTGGATATCAAGTCAATTGAGTGACGCCCCGCTTGTCACCCTGGTGGGAATGGCCGCGGCATCCGCGATCACCTATTTCGCGGTGCGAGTGTGGAACCACTACGCATTGTCGAGTGGTTTGCTGGGCTTTTTCTTCGTTGGGAACTCCTCGAGTGTCCGAGCGATGGCCAGCATGACGGCAATGTTGGCTGACATGTTCGACCTCGGAGCGTCAACCGACGAGGCGTTTCGGTTTGCTGGCGATCAGTGTGGGCACCGTTACTACCGCACTCTTTCCTATCGACTCGCAAACCATTGCCAAACCACCCATGACCCCATCTCGGATGCGACTTGGGCCAAACAGTTGCCCGCGAACGTGATTCATGCCATCAACGCGGGACCCTGCGGCGAACCCAGCGTGCCGCTATTGAGAGAGCTATCCGCGATGTATCGCGAGCGACTCGCCTATCGAGCAGCCTGGACGGGAGGATTTGCTTCTCACCTTGCAACCCTTGTGGTCGGTTTGGTCGTCTTCTTTGTCATCATCTCGCTGTTTGCGCCGCTCGTCAGTCTCGTTTCGGGGTTGAGCTAATGTCCGACATCTTCACCCATTACTTTCCCAGCATCACAGAATTGCAACATCGACTCTGTCCCCGCTGGAGGATCTCGACACGGTTCTCTGGCGACACTCGCGTGGCACAGCATCGAGCCCTGCTACGAGTCCTTTTCGTCGCGTGGAAGCAGCGACTGGACACGGCGGTATTGGTTGGCAATTTGGCTGAGGAACATCGAGGGGGTTACCGCCGTCAACTCAAACGGCTTGCCAATCGACTCGGTGAAGGAATGTCACTGATCGATGCACTGGAGCAGACTCCCGACGTGCTCGATGACGACACGGTCTTAGCGATCCGCTTTGCCACTCAATGCGGCACGATCGAACCAACCCTCGAGCGTTTGGTCGATCAACGCGACGATACGGAGAACCGCCTACAACTTGGACTTCGTCAATCGATGATCTATGGGGCAGCGATCACGGCGATCGCTGCATTGATTCTGGTGTTCTTGATGACATTTATCACACCGGTCATGGAAGAATTGAATTCCGAAATTCTCGATGAAAGTCCAGATCCCCGACTTCCGTGGGCGTTTCGATCGCTCGTCGCGACGTGCGAGTACCTTGTCAACTACGCTCATGTCGTCGTCGTCGTCGCAGTGGCATTGGGCATCCTTTTGTTTGCGGGGCCGATTCGCCGCTACCTACGCCGCGTCGTTGCTTCACGATGGGTCGGTTCCATCGCCAGAGTGCGTTCCGCGAGACTGATGAGTTTGTTAGCCGACAGCCTTGAAGCCGGTCGCCCCATCGCCGGATCTCTTTCGACCCTTGGCCGCTATCACTTTGATTCGAGTGTCCGACAAAAGTTGCTACTTGCTCGCAACGAAGTCGAACAGGGAACGCCGCCCTGGGCAAGTTTGGCGGATGCAAACCTGATTACAGATGCCGAATCGATTGCGATCGAAAAAATGAACACTCAACCCGACCGCGTTTGGACCCTTCGCCATTTGGCGGCGTGGAAAAGCGAACAAGTGGGCCGATCGCGCGAGAAACGGTCCCAACTTGTACAACCTGCGGTCGTGCTGCTATTGGCAGCCATCGTCCTTTGGATCGGATTTTCCTATTTCCAGTTTCTAACCCACTTGATTGAAAGCTTGGCCAAACCATGAAGTGTCGATCAGGTTCTACCCTTACCGAGTTGCTTGTTGCCGCGACACTCGTGGTCACAGGGATGGCGGTCGCCGCGCCGTTGGCAGTGCGCAGTGGCCAAACGTGGATGCAGACTCGAGAGCATCAACTCGCTCTCGACGAACTATCCAACCATCTTGAACACCTCGTCCGCCTACCCGTCGACGAGTTGGTGACCGAAGTCAGCAAGGTGACGGCATCCGACTTGGTCCTTGGCCGATTACCGGAAGTGATCGTCCAAGCTGAAGTTTTGGGCGAATCTCGTCAACCCTGCTGCATCCAGGTTTCCATCGATTGGCATCGCATGGGCGACCCCGAGCCGATTCGACTGACCGGATGGGTCGAGACCCTTGACGAATCGACTCCAACCATGGAGACGCCCCAGTGACCACCAAAGCTTGCCTCGGTCATACGTTGATTGAGATGGTCGTATCGATGTCCGTTGGCACTTCCTTGATGGTTTTGGCCGTCGGTTTGGTCCATCAATCGATGAGGATCAAGTCGATCTCGGACGAACGATCGGATCAAAACCGGACCACACAGCGATTGATCCAGCATTTCCGCGACGACGTCCATCATGCCCGATCGATCGAAACGGTTGCCAACGGGATGAAGATCATTACGCCCGACGAACAGCAAATCACTTACTTGGTGGAAACCGAGCAGGTCGACCGCATGGAAACTCGACCTGATGGCCGAGTCCGGCGTGAATCCTACCTGCTGGCCAAGTCCTTTGCGGCAGCATTTGCCGTGACGTCGGACCAGCAGCAAGCGGAAGTGGTCATTCAATGTGTTTTCGAAAACGAGAAGCCGAGAATCGATCGACGTGGAATCGCTAACGTGGGGCGATTGGCCGATCGTATGACACCAGCGGAGAAGCCCCGATGAGATCGTCTTCCCCCAAGGGCTCTTTCCTGATCGCTGCGATGGTTTGCTTGCTTGTTTCCACCAGTTTGGCGGTGGCAGCGGTTCGCTCTGCGAGAGTGGCACAACGAGAGTTGCAAATGCGCAAGCAGATGTTGCAAACGGAATGGCTGCTCGATGCAGCTGTCCACCGAGCGGTTCGCCGGATGGAACAATCACCCGAGTACCGAGGCGAAACTTGGATTGCCACAGAGCTCACCGAACGATGGCCCATCGCTGAAGCGGAAATCGTCGTCGACCCTACGGAAACGTCCGAGGATTACCGGGTTCACGTCACGGCCAGGTTGTCCGCCGCATCGGACGATCGTTTTACGCCACAAGCCAGCCGAACTCAGCGAAGTCACACCTTTACCTTGTCCGCATCCCCAAAACTGGAGTCATCCAAAGATGCAAAGTCCGAATAGAGAAAGAATGAGACGTGCCCCTTTGGCATTTACTTTGGTCGAGTTGTTAGTCGTGATCGCGATCATTGGCGTATTGGTTGGGTTGCTGTTACCAGCCGTCCAAGCGGCTCGCGAAGCAGCTCGCCGCTCGAGCTGTCTGAACAACAGCGTTCAGATTGGATTGGCCATGCACAATCATGAATTTAGCCATGAACGCTTGCCGTCGGGAGTCACCAATGATACGGGACCGATCCGTAACGAACCGATCGGGACGCACGTCAGTTGGACCCTTCAAATCTTGCCTTTCCTTGAACAAACAGCCGCCTACAAACGGTTTGATCAAAAGGCGGGGGTTTATGCTTCGGTCAATGCCCCGGTTCGAGCGTTGCAGATACCAACGTATCGGTGTCCATCGAGCCCGTGGGTGGATATCGGAGTCAAGGTGGCGGCAGAACCGGGTGAAGGAATGGCACATGTCGGGCTGAGTGACTACGCCGGTTGCCATCATTCCACCGAAACCCCGATCGACGAGGATAACAACGGACTCTTATTTCTGAACAGCCGGATTCGCTATTCGGATATTTTGGATGGCAGTTCGCAGACCATTTTGGTCGGTGAAATGCTCCCCGCGTATGAGTCGCTTGGATGGGCCTCAGGCACGCGAGCGTCACTTCGCAATACCGGCTCCCCCATCGGTGGCAGCGACCAAGTGGAAGCCGGTGTCGTCAAAGGCTTTGAAACGGGATCGTTAAAAGTCGGCGGGTTTGCAAGCTGTCACATCGGCGGTGGCAATTTTGCCTTCGCCGATGGTTCCGTCCGTTTTCTGACCCAAACGATTGATACCGAGTTGTTTCGGCAATTGGGGAACCGAGCCGACGGAGAGCTGTTGAAACGCGGGTTTTGGTAGCAGTGCATGACACCCACCAGCCCCACGCGGAGAGACCGGTGGGCACGCATCGAATGCGGCTCGGTAAATTTTCCGGTTTTTCTGAACGGACAGTACCCTGTCGCGCCACAATTAAAGCAGTGAACGACTCCTAAATACCTCCCTGTTCCTGTTTTTAGACATCCACAATGCGACTGACACTCCGTACGCTGCTGGCCTATCTTGACAATACCCTTGATCCTGCTGATGCCGAGACCCTGCGGACCAAGGTGGCCGAAAGTGGTTTCGCCGGGCAATTGGTTCAGCGAATTCGAACCTCGGTATCCCGCGGCGATCTCGGAGCACCGGCCCCCGATGCAGCAGGACCGGTTGAAGAAGCGAACGCGATCAGTGAGTTCTTAGACAGCACCTTGCCGGCCGAACAGGTGGCCGAGATCGAGCGGGCTTGCCTGGAATCCGACACCCAGCTAGCAGAAGCTGCGGCCTGCCACCAAATTTTGACGATGGTTTTGGGGAAAACAGCGGAGGTCAGCCCCGAGTTGCGGAAGCGGATTTACACGCTGCCCGATCGCGAAATCGCGGACATCGCCGCGGCAGGAAGTTTTTCGTCGGTGACGCTACCCAGTGTCGATCCCGACGGTGCGGTGCATGACTTGGCGGGATTAGACGCTTCCCTCCAACCGGGCGCGGCAGGTGCCGATTCGTCGGAAACGCTTGACGCCGGGCAACGTCCCGATGCGGTTCAACCGGTTGGCCCAGGCGACTCCGGAGTGGCAGATGCTCCGACCCGAATCCGCCAATCCGATGAAGCGGCTGCGTCTGATGCCGTGCGGGCGGGAAGCTTAGCCGGAAGCCGCCCCCGTTCGGCACTCGAGGCGGCTCAACTTTACGGCGGGTCCATCCGCACGAGCCGTATCGCACCATGGCTGGTGTCGCTGGCCCTCGCTGGGCTGCTGCTATTTGCTCTGGTGCAGATCTTTGAGCCCTTGCTTGACCGTGGAAAACTAGCGCAGAACAACGACACGGTTGATTCCCCCTCGACCGACGATGGTGCCTCAGGCGTCCAACCGAGCAAGACCGATTCCGCCAGCAGCTCAACGACGGCTGAAATCGAAGTCAGCGCCAAAGACTCTCCGCCGATGGTTCCCGTGGGGCAACCGGCGAAAGAAATCAAGCCTGAAACCCCATCGGATCCATCCGACGTGGCGGCACTGCCGGATGCGGAGGAATTACCGATGCCAACACCTCAAGCGGATCTTGATGCATCAGCTGGGCCAGATCAAGAATCCGCGGTGGTGATGGAAGACGTCGACCAGGCAAAGACATCACCATCGGCAGTGGCTGATTCGAGCGTTTCAGAGCAGACCGATTCGAGTGATGCCAACGCGCCGCCCATTCCGCCAACCGTCGAGATGGAAAAACCCGCATCCGAAGAAATCGTGTTAGACAACAGCGCGGAGGAGCAGCCTGAAACCGCAACCGATACGGTACCAGCGGAGCCTCCCGCCGAGGAAAAGCTGGGCATCGCGGTTGTCAATAGTGACTCGGGACTTGTCTTTGTCCTCGACGAGGCGGAGACACCGACCCCGCTAAATCGCAGTGACGTGGTGGGACCAGGCCAGAACGTGGTTTGTTCACCAACGTATCGGTGCCGGATTGATTCGACAGCCGATGTCGCGGTGACGATGATCGGTCCGGCGCGGGTGAAATGGACCGGCGGTGGTGAGGAACAGACGGTTTTGCACCTGCTGCAAGGCCGCGTCCTCTTAGAAGCCACCAAGGCGGGATCCACGGCAGAGATCGTTGTCGATGAATCGCAAATGTCAATCACTTTCCCCAGTATCGAAACACTCGTTGCCTTGTCCGTCGCCGTATTTCGTGCTCCGGGATTCGACCCGAGTGTTCCTGAGAACCATCTGACTACCATCGGGGTGCTCGTGCCGCAAGGAGAAGCCGAGATTCAGTTGGCTGCAGAGTCGACGTCGTTAACCACCGGACAGCGATGGATCAAACGAGGGATCGAACCCGCTGTCACCTCGACGGCGGAAACGATGCCCGATTGGATTCTCACTCCCGATCCAAACGACCGAAGCTTGGAATCATCGGCGCGAGACGCTTTGCTCAGCTTGATGGTTGAGGGTCAACCCGCTGAGCTTTCACTCTTGGAAGCGACCATGTTTCGCCGTGCGGAAGTCGGTGCCTTGGCAGCACGGACACTCTTGTCCTTAGGCCGAGCAGATGTGTTTTTCGGGGGTGACGGAATGTTGAATAACCCAGAGCAGCGATTGTATTGGATCGACCACTATCAAGCGCTCACCAAGGTCATTGATCATGACCCCGAGTCGGCCGAAAGGGTTCGCGATTCGATGAGTCGAATGGATTCGGCAAATGCAAGGGCACTGTATCAGTTGTTAGTGGGCTATTCACCGAAGCAGCTGAGTGAAGGAGGAGATGCCGAACTGGTCGCGAGCTTGGATTCTCCCTCGATGGCGGTTCGCGCTCTGGCACTCGAAAACCTGCGTCGCATCACTGACGGGGCCACCTTGGGCTATCGCCCAGAACAAGATAGTTCGCTGCGGCGAGCGCAAGCGATCAAGAAATGGGAAGCGCGTCAACGCAAGGGTGATATTCAATGGCAAACACCGTAGTGTTTGGCAGAGACATGGCCGCCGTGCGGCGAAGCTGCGATTTGCGAGCTACTGCTCGGAGGGCAAATCACCTTCGAGTCGTTTCTTGACGCGTTGGCGGATCTCGTTTCGTTTCAGCGATTTGGAGGCAGCAAAGCCGATTTCTTCAAAGACAAAACCTCGCAGCGGATGTGGAGTGGCACCTTCGAATCCAATCGCATCGAGCTTAACTTTGTTGAGCATCGCAATCGTTGCCATTGCCACGTCTTGTAAATGGGTTTCGACCGGATCGACTCCATACCCGCCCTGCTCGCTGAGCACCCGGGAATCTTCCAAGAAGGGCGCCACAAGCTCGCCATCCTGGGGACTGCCGAAGACAGCAATGTACTGCATTGCGATCCCCAGGGATTGAACTGCCGAGGCTTCCGACAAGGTCTGACGCGCAAGGGGAAGCACCCGTGCCAAACGCCATTCTTGAGCAAAAAAGAGCACTTCCGCTCGATTGTTGACACTGCTGCGATTGATCCAATCTGCCACCACCTCATCAAACGGGCCACCCACTTGAACATCCTTATGCAGCATGTTTGCAGCGGCCTGATTCAGCACCGTCAACATCAAGCCTTCCACGGCTTCGCTAACCGGCACCTTGGGATCCCTCGCAGGCAACAGCAAAGCGATTGCATCCGCCCGAGTCGGAGCTTTCAATTGTTCGTGCATTCGCGTTTCAACTCGCCCCACGGCCACCTCCATCGCGACATACTGGTCGCGTGGTGTCCCTGCCAACGACATGGCAACCTCGGGATGTGCGACCATCAGCTCCACAAACAGCTGACGGACACCGAGCGAATCGCCCATCACCCCTTGCGTTTGTTCCCAGCCTTGAAACGACACCTCGTTTCCTGCCAAGAACCGGTCGATCTTGATCTGCAAGTCGCCCGCTTTCAACTGACGCATCAATTGTTCAGCACGGAGACGTTTTTCTGGGTCTCGGGTCTCCGCAAACGCTTCACGAAGCAAAGGCAAGACGGGCAATCCCACTTCGACCAATTGGGACGCCGCACGTTCACGAACCGCAAATTCATCGGCGCCAAGTTGCTCAATCCATTGGCGCACTTGTCCGAGCTGTTTCTGACTGATGCCGGACACCTGCGCAGCAGGCACCCTTTCGTCGGCGGCCATCCCCTCCGAAACGAGTGAATCGCATGCAAGGCCAATGCCAAGCACGGCAAGCAGAGTGAGCAAGCGTCGAACAAGCAGCGAACAGAGCAACATGCGTTTCTTTAGAAGCGGCGGAACGAAAGGAGAGACCGAGGCCATTGTAGCAAAACAGTCGAAAAAGCGACCCACTGCCAAAACTCGAAGCCGAACCGACTTCGCTGCCACGGACGCTGCCCCTAAGCCACTTCCCAGCCAGGCCGGTATTCTTTCGCTAAATACATGTCCGCTTCGGGACAATTGGTCGCTTTAAGCTGGGTCGCATCCCAATCCAACGACTTGCCCGTTCGATAGGCGACATTCCCCAACAAGACCGCTTCGGTCAACGGCCCAGAATAGTCAAAGTTGCAAGTCGTCGGCGATCCATCCTTGCACGCTTTGATCCACTCGGCATGGTGGCCGATCGAATCGGGGATCGTTTTTTCGGGAGGGACAAAACCGACGAACTTATCGATTGGAAACAGTTTGTAGTTCGAGTAATCCGCATACAGATTGCCTTCCGAACCGATGAACATGACGCCGCTGCCGGGAACGCGCTCACCGGCCACTTCACGAGGAGTGCGGTCGCCGTCATACCAAGTCAAGTCGACGGCTGGTTTGGAACCACGGGCTGGGAACTTGTAGCGGACCGTCAATCCCATCGGACACGTTTCCGGATGAACTTCAGGACCCTCGGCCTCACACGCGATTGGGTACTTCAAGTCGAGCGCCCAGAAGGGAAGATCCATGTAATGACATGCCATGTCGCCGAGCGTTCCTTGCCCAAAATCCCACCATCGTCGCCACTGCGCCGGATGATAGCGACCGGCCGCATAAGGACGTTCCGGCGCGGGGCCTAACCATAAATCCCAATTCAAATTCGCTGGCGGTTCCTGACCCACCGCTGGGCGGTCGCCACCGCCCCATCCTTTGCCCACCCAAACATGAACCTCGTTCACATCGCCAATCGTACCGGCCTGAATCATCTCGACGACGCGGCGGTAATTCGGTTGGGCATGAATCTGCGTTCCCAATTGCGTTGCAAGACCTCTTGCCCGAGCCGCCTCGGTGAGGATCCGAGCTTCTTGAACCGTGTGGGTCAACGGTTTTTCACAGTAGCAATGCAGACCCGCGTGGATCGCTCGAATCGCCGCAGGTGCGTGATTATGATCGGCCGTCGCAATCACGATCGCGTCAGCTTTGTCGGCTTCTTGCGAGATCATCTCGCGATAGTCTGCGTATTTGTTCGCATCAGGAAATGTCTTTGCTGCACGATCGAGGTAATTCGAATCGACGTCACAGATGCCGATGATTTCTTCTCCCTGGACACCACGCACGTCTTCTGCCGCACGATTGGCCGTCCCCACACAAAGCACCTTCAACTTTTCGTTCGCTGAGTCCGATTCCGCAGCCGGTAACTCACTCCATACGCCTGCTGCGACCGACAGGGCCGTTGTGGTCTTGATAAAGCTGCGACGATTAACGTTGTTCAACAGTTTTTTTTGTTTTCGTGGCATAGCGGAAAGCGAGTGGGGTAGGAGGGAAGGAACCGACGGAGATCCACCGGTTGAGGCTCAGCTCACCATAGAATAGCAGCTGCGGCCAGCCCAATCCACTAAGGATCACTTAAACGCAGGGGGCGATTCGCTTGCTTTCGCCCCGTCCGTATGGGACCTTGGGAGCAGTGGTTACTGATAGCTTTCCGGTCTGCTCTTCTCTTCTAGGTAAGGATTAATCGATGTCTATCTTACGTTTTGCTCATTTTGTCGGTATTGCTTCATGGTTGGCTGTCTTTGCCGTCGCTCAACAATCAGACCCGTTTGCTCAATCCTCGGATCCATTCGGCTCCGCTCCCCAACAAGATCCGTTTGGTGCCGCCCCGCCGGATATGGCGGACGATCCATTTGGCGCGGGGACGACTCCGCATCCGGGCAATAGGAGCAGCGACCCGTTTGCTCAACCAAACGCTCATCCTGCGGATCCTTTCGCGGCACCGGATCGCCCCGCACCACCGAACCAGCATCCCTCTACGGACTTGGAGAATCAGATCCGACAAACGTTGGCTGCAAATGCGTCCTTGGTAGCGGTTGAAATGCCGTTGGAAGAAATGGCTGCTTGGCTCTCACGCGAACACAACGTTCCGATCGTCTTGGATCGCCGCGCGCTCGAGGAGATCGGACTGACGCCCGACGTCCCCGTGAACCTGTCGCTTCGAAACGTTTCGCTGCGCAGCCTTTTAAAGCTTGCCTTGCGCGAATTGGACCTGACCTACGTGGTTAAAAACGAAGTGCTTATGATCACGACCCAAGAGGCCGCCGAGAACAATCTTATTCTCCGAACGTATGTCTTTCCCGCTGGGCTAGCCGACAAAGGTGACAAGGTCGTTGACGTCCTGAAAAAGACGGTCACGCCCGATACGTGGGACACGCTCGGTGGATCGTGCTCGGCCGAATCAATCGACAACGTCTTGGTCGTCAGCGCGATGGAGGAAGTGCATGAAAAAGTGGTCGACTTCTTAGACAAGCTCGAGGTTGCCTATCGGAAACGTCTGAACTCGCCCTAATCCTGCGAGTAAGCAGCGGGGTAGACGGAGGAGGAAGCAGGGGTCAGAACGCGCGGCCCACTTTTCGATCCGTCTAGAGCATTTCAAAATTTGACATGGGATGTAGGGCCGGTTCCTACCGGCCGAATCGAGGCAGTCCGGTGGGAACCGGACCTACGTGTTTTATGGAAATGCTCTAAACACCGAGACGTCAGGCCACCACCACGGCCATCCCCCGATCGCACTCCTACCAGCGGTGTTCGGGGCGTTCGAGGATCTCGCGTAACAGCACCGCCTGCTGGATCCCCCCGGGGCGATGCAACATGTTCAACAGGTCCTCAATCGCGTGTCCCGTTCCAACCGGGGCAAGCGGTTCCAGCGGAGGAATCCGCGACGTCGATTTTTTCTTTTTCAGCTTCGACAACTCCTTCGCTGCCTCGGCTTGGGCGAGTTTCGCCGCTCGCTTTGCCTGTTCCACCTTTTGAGCCCGACCTCTCCACTGAGCATCGACATCCTCGACCACCTCGGCAACCACGACGTCTTCATCAAGCGGTGGACGCGGGCGTCGTTCGGTTCGGCTATCGCTGTACTGGGGCTTGGGTCGGGCCGCAGACCGCTGAGCCGCGCCCTCTGGGGGCTGCTGCGCCGCCTTGTTTTGCCGCCGCTGAGCCGCACGTCGCAGGAAATCTTCAAGGTCGCCTGACATGGCGGCCCCCCTTTTGGACTAAGTTTTGTCGTAGTTTGTTTCAACGGTACCGCGGCTGTTCCCAGCAATCGATTTCCGCATCTCCGTATCCGCACTCACATTTTGCAACTTGTAGTAGTCAAGAATATGCAAATTGCCACTGCGGAACGCTTCCGCCATTGCCTCGGGGACCGAGGCTTGGGCCAACACCAAGGAAGCTCGGCTTTCTTCAATCTTTGCTTGCATTTCTTGTTCTTCCGCGACGGCCGAGGCACGCTTTCCTTCGGCACGAGCGCGGGCGACCTGCGTGTCTGCTTCCGCTTGATCTGCTTGCAAACGAGCACCAATGTTCGCTCCGACATCAATGTCGGCAATATCAATCGAGACGATTTCGAAAGCGGTTTGCGAATCAAGCCGCTTCGCCAAAACCGCCTTGCTGATGACATCAGGGTTCTCCAAGACCGCCTTGTGATCCGCCGCGCTACCAATGGCACTGACGATCCCTTCACCGACGCGAGCAATAATCGTTTCTTCGGTCGCTCCACCGATCAACTGCTGCAAGTTGGCTCGCACCGTCACGCGTGCCTTGACCTTCAATTGAATCCCATCCTTTGCAACGGCGTCGAGCGATGGTTTGACCGAACCTCGCGGGGGACAATCGATCACCTTGGGATAGACACTGGTTTGCACCGACTCCAACACGTCACGACCTGCAAGATCGATCGCCGTTGCTTCACGGAACGTCAACGAAATCGTCTTCGCTTTCTTAGCGGCAACCAAGGCCCGAATGACTTGCTGCACATTGCCGCCGGCCAAATAGTGAGCCTCCAAAGCCTCACTGCTGATCTCCGGATCGTCCAATCCCGCTTGCGTTGCCATGATCTTGCTTCGCACAATCGTGCGCGCATTCACTTTTCGGAACGTCATGCCGAGCAGGTTGAAGATCGAAACGTTCGAACCCGTCAATTGCGATTGAATCCACAAACCAAAGTAGTTCGCGAAGACGAACAGCAACACCAACAAGAATCCAAAGACGACCAAGGCGCCAATCAAAAGCGGCATCGCTGATTTCGGTATCTGCTGAGCCATCAAAGCGAGGTGTAACATCGGATGCGGTTCCATCAAGGAGACGAACAGTGGCGAAGCATTTTTGATCGCCGGCACCTCTAATGTCCCGATCCACGAAGCGCATGTCAACCTCGTGCGTCATCCAGGTTCCCTTTTCGGCTTGGGCCAGGACGGGGGCTGGCGACCGACCGATTGCCAGGAAAAGTCATGGCCTCCTTCCAAAACAACCGTCTACCCCTATTCCTGAGAGGTCGTACTGTTTAGCGACACTCACCCAGAGGGTCAGGGCGTCAGCGAGTCAAAATCAAACGATTCTGGTGGGTTTTCGAGCGACGGGGGTGACTGAGGCACAACTCCGGAACCGTCCCTTTCCTCTTCGTCGCTGACCGGACGGACATGAATCTTGCCAGCCTCGATCTTCGTCACCCTGACGCGAGATCCCGCATCAATCGGCATCCCCATGCTGACCGCATCAAGACGCTGCGACCCGAGACAGACCAACCCACTCGGTAATAAATCGGTTTTCGCCACACCGATGCGGCCAACCAACTGATCCAGGGGAGTTCCGTCAGGCAGGCGGCGCTGGGTCCCCGTAGCAGAGACTTGACCCGGCCGACGATTCAAAATACGGCGACCAATCGGCGTGTGCGGCCAAACGCGTATGACGCCGATAAACACCATCGGAGTGGTGGCGGCAACAATCAGCAACAACGTTAATCCTGCCGAAGCACTATGAGCAAACGCAACCGCGATCGCAGCGACCACCGAGACGACGGCGGCAACGCCCACCAACCCGCCGCTGGGGACAAAGAACTCGAGAACCAGCAGGAAATAGAAGAGGCACAACAATCCGTAAGCATAGTAAAGCGGCATTAGCCTTCGATTGCCTCAACGATGACGCGCGTTCCATGGACCTCACTCACGCGGACCGCTTCCCCCGAAGCAATCGACGTCCCATCACTGATGACCTGCACAATCGAATCGCCGAACCTCGCTTTCCCAGAGGGGCGTAGCGGCGTCGTGGTGCTTCCCGTTTGGCCGAGCAGGTGGGTAAAGTCCGCCAATTTCTCCGCCTCGTTGACCGCAACGAGATCCGCTGGCTCCATCGCCAAACCACTCAGCAAGGGGATGTGTGGCATCAGCGTACGAATGACAATGAAGCCGGCGATCAAGCCAATCACCCCACCCAATGCCGCCCACAAACTGTGCGTCAACACCTCCACCTGGTAGACGTTGCGTGGGATCACAAACGTCTGACTCATCAAGACAATCCCTAAGACGGTCAACGCAAGGCCACCGACACCAAAAATACCGAACCCAGGAATCACAAACACCTCGATCGCGATGCAAATCAACCCCAACGCGAAGGCCAACAATTCAAGCCACTCCGCCGTGCCGGCCAAGAACTTAATCCAAAAATAGAGGGCAAAACAAACCACCGCCACGAACCCGGGAACCCCCAACCCGGGCGCATTGGCTTCCGTCGACAATGCCGCAAATCCAATGAACAGCAACAGGAAGGCCAACCCATGACTCCGCCCCAATCGCTCCACCCAACGGACCACGCTGCGATCCGTCACCGGTGGCGGCGTGCCGCTCAACCCGATTCTGCGTGAGGCATCATCGACCGAAGCCGCCTGACCGTCCGCCAGCCCCAACGCAATCGCTTCGGCAGCAGTTAAACCCTCCGCCAATTCAACCCGGTCACCTCGTTCCCAACGGTCACGATCGGCGTCCGCAAACTCCGCGTCGAGCAGCGGGTCGGAATTCAAATCTTCTTCGGTCGCATAGCGAACCCGTCCCGTTTTTCGGTTGGTGTAGCGATACACTTGGAGACCGGGATCAAGCAACCCACGAATTAAAGCGGCTGGTCGTTTGGTGGATCGTGCGACTTGTTCAATCAATTCATCGTTACGCATGACGTCCTCGGATGTAATCGATTCCGCACCCGGCCCTCCCAAGCGAGCGTTTGGACCCATCATCAGCGGCCGACACGCCAAGGCCACCAACGACGCATCCCCTCGTGCTTCACCTTGAACAAACCCAGCCACCGTGTGCAACGGAGGGTCTGGCTGGGCGAACCAACCGGCCAACGTTGCGCTTTGATTCAAATTACCACCAGGCGAATCGATGGCGATCACCCATGTGTTGACCTCGTTTGATTCGAGCGTTGCCGCCAAGTTACTTTGCCAGCGGCGTGAGCGGCTGTCCGTAATCGAACCGACCAGCTCAAGAACCACCCCCACTGGTTCGCCGACGAGTACTTTGTTGTCAACCGGGTTGATCGCTGCCAAGTCCAATAATTCGGATGCCGCTTCGTCAGAGGCAACCATCCCCGCAGCAATGCGGGATGAGCGCAGCTGCGATGCATTCATGCGCAACGGAGCATTCTCCGCAGCAAGAATCGACTCACCAGCGACCTGGCCCGCGGCACGAAGTCTGGCAAGTTCTTGGCCAGAGGCAAACACTTCACTGCCATCGCCTTGGGTGACTTTCGCCAACTCCACCGCTGGATCCACCAAAGCCGTGACCACCTCCGCAGGAAACAACCCGCGTCGGGCGGCAATGGATTGGTAGCTGACCCGAATCGTCTCATCCGCGGCCGTCTCGTCTTTCGTCGCGTCCGCGATCACGGCCGCAGGCGAAACGATCAACAAATCGGACGCCAATATCGGCAACACTCGGTGCCCCGACACCTCAGTACGTACCCATGACACCACACGAACGCGGCGCAGTTCGGGCTGAGTCATCGCCCGCGCCAACCGCAATGCGTCTTCAAAGGTCGTGCCGCCGCCCGATTCATTCGCGTTGTCGTAACGAAGAACCACCGTGACTCGAGAACCATCGTCTGCCGATTGCGCCAACCGATTCAATTGCGCCAAAATATTGGAAACGCCATCCGCCGACAATGGATCTGGGACTTCAACCATGTAGCCCACTTTGACCCTGTTCGCTTGCGAATCGGCCGATTCCGTCGCTTGCTGAGCCGAAGCGCTCGAGCAGCAAACCGAGAACGCGGTGATGCAAAACGCCACCCCGACCAGCGGCGCCCATCCGTTCGCGTTTGCGGGCAATGCCGTGGAACGACACCGCGGAAATGCGCACCGATATCTCGTCGTGTTCTCCACACGCATCTCCTGTTGGAAAGCCTAGATCAAGTGATTGTCCTGCCGCTTCATTATAGAATCAATTTGCTGCAGAGAAGAAGTATTCATGGTTCTTCGCTCCCGCGGGGATTGATTTTCTGGTATTCCGGGTGCCAGAGAGGGGGGACGTGATTGATGGCACCCGTTGATGCGGTGTAGGCTGAGACCATCGAGTGGGCCAAGACGATGGGATTATCGGGAAACAGGTGTGAAACAGATCATTACGACCGTACGCCCCCATTTAGCAGAGCAGGTGCTCTCAAGCCTTCGCCGCGCGCCGCTGGAAGCCCTCAGCGTCATGGAAGTCAAAGGCTACGGCCGCCAAAAGAGCTACTTGGACGAGTACCAAGAGACCGAGTATTCGCAAGCTTTTGTTCCGAAAGTGGAAATCACGATGTGGGTGGACGATTCCCGCTGCGAAGAAATCCTTGAAAAAATTGTCTCCGTCACACGCACTGGACGCATCGGTGACGGCAAAATCTTGGTGTTACCGGTCACCGAGCATTTTTGAACGCGTTGACATTCTCCGCGGTTCGTCTTGCCGCCTCGCTCCGTTCTCGATAGGCTTGGAAATGCGTTAAGCGGGATGTTTCACGCAACCAAGGCCATGGAGGGTGCTTCAATGCTGCGTCGACGAAAGATTCGTACCAAACTTTTCCTCTCCCTAGGACTTTTGACCTCGATTGTCCTTTTGCTAGCGTTCAGCGGCTTTTGGGGGCTCTATCGGTACAAACGGCTCGCGAAATCCGTCAACCAGGCTGCCTACGAGATCAAAAATGCCAATGAATTGAATTGGTTGGCCAATGCGCTCAAGGAGAGCAACGCACGGATCACCCAATATCGCAACCATGGCGGAATGATCGACTCGGGGCTGCTTACGAACCGGTTCATCGAACATGAACAAGCTCAATACAACGAGACTCTCGATACCCTGAAGAGGCATCTTCAGATGTACCAACATGCGGTTTCGGAAATCGAAACGCATTCAGACCCGCTGATCGGCTCGAGCGATCATCGCCGCAGCCTCGCCGCGATCGAAACAGCTGTCAATGACCTCGATTCGTTTCGACGCAACCCTGATGCATTCGATTACTCCCGCAGCGAAGAAATGCTCGAACGATTGAGCTTGATCCACCGATTGACCCAGGCTCATTTGCAACTCATCGAAGGCAGAATGACCGATTTTAGTCGCAACGTCGGCGGCCAGTACCGAGCATGGATCGGGATTGCCTGGTTCAGCGCGATCGTCTCGCTCATCATGGTTGCCTTGCTGGTCTGGTCGTTTCATTCCTTGGTGGTCAAACCTTTTCAAACCCTGCTCGATGGATCGCGTTTGGTCGCCAAAGGGCAAACGAATCACATCATTGACTTAGGCACCGACGACGAACTGAGTGAATTGGCGGTTGCGATGAACGGGATGACCAAGCGGTTTCAAAACACCTACGCCAAGCTCAATGCGGTTTGTTCCGATTTGGATCGCCAGGTGCAACAACGCACGCGAGAAGTCATTCAAAACGAACAACTCGCCAGCGTTGGATTTTTGGCCGCTGGCGTTGCCCATGAAATCAACAACCCCTTGGCAACCATTGCCTGGAGCGCCGAGTCGCTTGAATCGCGTATCGAAGAAGCGGTTTGCTTTGGTGGCGAATCGATCGCACTCGATGACGAATTGCTGACCACGACACGAAGTAATTTGAGACGCATCCAAGAAGAGGCCTTCCGCTGCAAGGGGATCACGGAACGATTGCTCGACTTCAGCCGACTCGGTGAAGTGAGACGTTCTTCCACCAATTTGACCGAGTTGGTCGAAGAAATCGTATCGATGGTCAGCAAGGTGGGAAAATTCCGCTGCAAGTCCTTGCGAACTCATGCCTCCGGTCCGGTCTTCGCGCACGTGAACCCTCAAGAAATCCGCCAAGTTATTTTGAATCTTATCACCAACGCGCTCGAGAGCGTCTCGACCGATGGCGCCGTAGACGTTCATGTCGACGGTGACAACGACGGCGCCAAGGTAACCGTGATGGACAACGGATGCGGCATGTCGGCCGACGTTCTGAAGCACCTCTTTGAACCCTTCTTTACCCGGCGTCGCGATGGCACCGGAACGGGATTGGGACTCAGCATTACCTACCGTATTGTTTCGCAGCACGGTGGATCCTTGATTCCACAGAGTGATGGCGAAGGATGTGGATCGCGGATGCAGCTGTTGCTGCCGGCGGTTTCAGAAAACGAAGATCAATCGACGAGCAATCGTCATTCAATGGGATGGAACCATGAGTCAATCAAAGCAGCCTAAACGCCAAAAGATGCGTATCCTGTTTGCAGACGATGAAAAGAACCTGCAAGAGCTAATGCGATCCGAGTTGCCTCGAATGGGGTACGAGGTTACGGTTTGCCCCGACGGCTTGACCGCCGTTGCGGCTCTCGAAAAAGATCCGTTCGATTGTTTACTAGTCGATCTGAATATGCCGGGACTTAACGGCATTGAAGTGATCGCCAAGGCACGCGAACTGCGGCCTGAGATCGAGGTCGTGATCATGACGGGCAAACCAACAACCGAAACGGCGATCGCTGCGGTCCACTATCAAGCCTTCGAATACTTGACGAAACCGTGCCGTTTGGCCGACATCGCGGGACTGCTTGGCCGAGTGGCCGAACGCCGCCAAACCAAACGTCAACTTGCGGCGTTACAGCATCGACTCGCCCGGGCCGAAGGTGACAACAAGATGGTCGGTAAGGCCGCGGCGATGCAGTCCGTTCGTGTGCTGATTGCCAAAGTGGCGCCAACCGAAAGCACCGTGTTGATTCGTGGTGAAACCGGATGCGGCAAGGAACTGGTCGCTCGAGCCGTTCACGATTCGAGCCTCCGAGCTGACGAGCCACTCGTCGCCATCAATTGTGGCGCCCTGCCCGAAAATCTGATCGAGAGCGAGCTGTTCGGACATTGCAAAGGGGCGTTCACAGGAGCCGATGCGGCACGAGTCGGACTGTTCGAAGTCGCAGATGGGGGGACGATCTTCTTAGATGAAATCGGCGAGTTGCCGTTAGCGATGCAGGCGAAACTGCTGCGTGTTCTCGAAACCGGAGATATCCGACGACTCGGTGACAATCAAACCGTCCATGTCAACGTTCGTGTCATTTGTGCAACTCACCGTGACCTCGAAAGGATGGTCGAAGAAGGGACCTTCCGCGAAGATTTGATGTTCCGAATCAACGCCTTCGAAATCGACGTCCCCCCGTTACGCGAGCGAATCGACGACATCATTCCTTTGGCCATGCACCTGCTCCGTCGGCACCGCACCGACGGCTGCGACGATCAGCTGTTTACTGCCGAGGCAATCGCAGAACTGAAATCGCACCTCTGGCCTGGAAACGTTCGCGAGTTAGCCAACGTGATCGAACACGCTGCCATTCTCTGCGATTCCTTTCCGATCGGCACCGAGAACCTGCCTCGGCATTTCGGCAAGCGCCAACTTCGCAAAGAGCTACGTGAATCCGAGCCGATGCCACTGCGCGATCTCGAAATGCTGGCCATTGAACGAGCCCTCGCCCGTCACGATGGCAACAAACCCGCCGCAGCGGAGGAACTCGGCGTCAGTTTGAAGACACTCTACAACAAATTGAATTCCGCCGAAGACAAACGACAAGCGGGATAGTCGTCACGCGTCGACTCACCGGGCCGGTCCGACCTCGGCAACGCCCTGATTGACTCCCTCATGACCGATCGCAAGGGTGATCATCAGGTCATCGACGGCAAAAGGTTTGGCAGCCGCAAACGATTCGCCAGCAACAACGCCCGCCGCGGCTCCCGTCACGGTTGCTGCGGCTCGCACGCGAGTGACAAGATTCGGTTTGTGCTCGAACTGCGTCTTGTAGCAGCAGATGGATTCGATTTTCGCCTCAAGGGTATCGCTGATGTCAACGATTTGGTGGTAAGGGTTGCCATCAATCGTGTCCGGATCGACCGCCAATCGGTAATACAGCTGCCTCCGAATCGGATGCACGGGCAATCCGGGAAAGTACTCATCCCATTTGGTCAATCGGCTGTAAAACACGGCTGCGTCGGTGATTTGCATCGCCTGCCAATGGTCAGGGGACGCCATCGGAGTCTTCTCTCCAAAACCAATCACCAACTTCGGACGGTACCGACGAAACTCTTTGGCTAAAGCGACGCGAGTTTCAAACGAATCAAACAGTCGCCGGTTGGGCAGATCAAGCTGGATTCGTTTTTGAACCCCCAAGACCCGAGCTGCCGCTTCCGCCTCCCGCAGCCGAACGTCCGGCCCCGGGGAATTGGGGGTCGGTTCCCCATCGGTCAGATCGATGATGCCAACGCGATATCCTTTCCTCGATAGCTTCGCGAGGGTTCCGCCACAGGCGATTTCGACATCGTCAGGGTGAGCTCCGACTGCGATCAGGTCGAGCGGTTCGGGCAGTTTCAAAGTGAGGTTCTCCGGTATTGCGATCGGGTCAGCTCAAAAAAGCGTAACCGATCCCACGTCTCTGCGCCAATTCGCCTTGACCTCACCTACCCAGAGGCCGTGACTTAGCCGCGATGCGATCCCCACTGCGAAATGCTAGAATTCAGGTAGTCGTTCTTCCTTCACCACTCCATTTCACAATGCTTCCCTTGTCCCACCGCCCGTTGTCCCAATTCCGCACTGCTATTCATGGGGCGTTCGGTCGCTCTTGGCAGTCCGTGCTGATCTCTCTTATCCTGCTCTCTGGAATTGCGACCCTCTTGCTTGGCTGTCTCGATGTCGCTGTTCGCCACTCGATGCAACAAATGACACGCCGATCGCTTCGCGTCCGATTGCAGTCGAGTATTGATTCGATGCAACATTGGCAAAATCAACGCCTGGTCGAGGCGTTGGCCGTTGCAACGCAACCGGACGTTCAACGGACAGCGGTTGCGATTCTCAATCGTCAGCAGCCGCAAGTGTCATCACCGGTCGCTGAGGAGGAAGCGACGGACGTGGAGTCCCTGGTGGCATCGATGGCGATGCACCCGATCGACGATCAATGCGTCTGCTGGGCGCTGCTCAATATCGATGGACGCGTGCTCCACAGTGATCTTGGTTCACTCGATTCCGTCAATCTTCCGTTGCCAACCGATGCATTTGAGAAGATCATACAGCGAAAGCCCTCTGTAACGCGGCCATTTCGTTGCCCCGTCGCCTTAACGCGTTCGGGTCGGCTCTCTCAAGCAAAGGCTCCCGTGATCGCGGTTCTGGTTCCGATCACCGAGGAAGCTCGGGTCCTGGGCAGTTTAGCATGGCTGGTAGACCCTCACGACGAGTTCCGCCAAGTCATGCCTACGGTGAATGAGGACACGGCTTGCTCCACTTATGCATTTGACCGGCAAGCTGTGATGCTTAGCCCCTCTCGACACCAACCAGAGCTCCGACGCATCGGACTGATTGGCGAGGAACCGTCGTCGACCAGCATTCTGAGTGTTCAACTACGAGACCCCGGTGCGGATTTGACACGCGGTGGGCGAATCACGGACAAGGTTTCCGATTGGCCTCTGACCGAGATGGCGGACCAAGCGACACGGGGGGCAACGGGCGAAAATGTGTCGGGATACCGTGACTTTCGCGGCATCCAAGTGATCGGCGCTTGGCGATGGTTACCCGAGCAAGCACTCGGTGTGGCAACGGAAATGGAGGTTGCCGACGTCTATGCGCCGCTGCGTTGGTTGCGTTGGACCCTATGGGTGGCCATCGGGTTGTGGGTTGCGACCACCGCCGGGCTGATCGGCTCGGTGATGCTGACTCCCTGGTTGACAAAGCGGTTGGGACCAAAGCTTGAAAGCCGCCAACTCGGCAGGTACCAACTGAATCAACGGATTGGTCATGGAGCGATGGGAACCGTTTATTCAGGCTCGCATGAATTGCTTCGTCGCCAGGTCGCGATCAAAGTACTCGAAGGGGACAAATGGACATCGACCACCGCATCGCGGTTCGCCCGCGAAGTCCAATTAACCGCCCAATTGCGACATCCCAACACGATCGCGATCTACGACTACGGCCGCAGCGATGAAGGAACGTTTTACTATGTGATGGAGTTTTTGCACGGCATCACGCTGCAAGAACTGATCGATGATTATGGTCGGCAACCGGCAGATCGGGTGATTGCAATCCTGTTGCAGATTTGCGGCTCGTTGTCCGAGGCCCATCATCACGGGATCGTCCATCGCGATATCAAACCATCGAATGTCTTCCTGACGGCCCAGGCGGGGATCTACGACATGGTGAAGGTACTCGATTTTGGACTGGTTAAAGAGATCTCACGTGAAACGACGGAATTGACGCAAACGGATTCAATCACCGGCACGCCGATGTACATGTCGCCCGAGTCGGTTCGCGATGCATCCTCGGCCGATGCACGCAGTGATCTGTATTCGGTCGGCGCGGTTGGCTACGCACTACTGACGGGGCTCCCCATGTACGACAGCGGACCGTCGGTCGACATTTGTCTGAAACAGCTCAACGAGGCCCCCCTGCGGCCGTCCGAGCGAACAGGAGCGGACTTGCCAGAGGATCTACAGAACGTGCTGATGAGCTGCTTGCGAAAAGATGCGGCGGAGCGCCCTATGTCGATGGCCGACCTCGCTGATACACTTCGACATTGTCGAGACCACGACCATTGGTCCAATGCGGACGCGATGCGTTGGTGGCAAAATGTTTTTGACGGACCGACCCTCACCAAGCCTATCGAACCGGTTCTCCCTTCGTAGGGAGGTCGTGCCGCTTTTCAAGACACGTTCTTAGTACTTTTCATGTTTGGTAAACGACGCAAAATCGAAGAACAGCCGATCGACTGGCCGGGCTTGCTGTCGTTACTTGAAGACGACGACCGACGGGCCGCGGCACAGTGCAGCTTCCCCGCCGAGTCGCGCGAGAGCTACTTGGCATCGGTTCGGCGGGTCGACGCCTCGGTGGTCCACGACATCCTTGCCTGCGGCCGACAAGTGCATTCCGCATCACAATTGGTCAATTGGCCTGTCGTCGCGGTTGCAGGAATGCTCAATAGTGGCAAAACGAGCTTGGTGGCGACCTACCTGAGCGAAGCCGGACGAACGCGAACACTTCGCGGGCCTAGTAATGATCAAGGCACACATCGCTTCGTGTTATGGCTCCCCAAACAATGGCAACAGGACGCCGAGCTTTGGGGACTGCTGCTCAGCCGCATTGGCGACGCTATCGGCAATCCCCCCGAGATGTTGGCGGAGGACCCGCGTGACGCTCATCGCCAATACAACAATCAAGGTGGCAATGCGGATTCACTCGGCGTCCCTCTGATCGCTACCGATTCGGGTTTGGACGAAGCGGGAGTTGGGTTGTTGGATTGCCCTGACATCGTTTCGGACGAAGCGTTCGGTCTGGGATCCCCTGAGATCCGACGTGAGTTGTTGGGACGAGCCGCGGCGCTCTGTTCCGCTTTTTTGATCGTCACATCCGCTGAATCGTCTCGCGATGCAACCCTTGGTGATTTACTGCGAATTGCATCGGATCTGATGCCGGGAGTCCCGAGGATGTTAGCGGTCAACAAGGTTCGCCCTCGGCAAACACCGGATCAAGTGTACGAAACGTTCTCGTCGCTAAGCAAAACGTACGGCATTGAAACGATCTATGCAGCCTACGACTTTGACGTCCCCGCAAGCCGTCCGTTTATTCCGACCGTCGATGAATCCACCCCATCAGTCGCAATCGACCCAGATGCGGAACTGTTACCGGTGTTCTTTTCCGTGACATCGAATCCCGACAACAATCCGCCAGCGGCCATTCCCAAGGAACGCTTGCTACAAGCGCTACCGAGTCGGCTAGATCGAGCACAACTGTTTGAGAAATTCCGAATTGCCTTGCAATCGAGTCTGCGCGCGGTGATTTGGAACCGTGGGCTGACCCTGATCGATCAAGATGCGGACAAGTCGATCGCGGCGACGACGAAGGCTCAACATTGCTTGATGCAGGCAGCGCTCGAATTCTTTGCGCATCGCCAGGTCGGTGGCGAAGTGATCGAGTTAAGATTGCACCAATCCGAACGCATCGTCCGCCAGCTTTCCGAGTCGTTTGCAATCACGGCGCCCTGGTACGCTCGTTGGGGAGTACGGATGAATGCGAGGATGCGGCGGATACTTGGCGGTGCAGGAGATTTCATTCGCCAACTGACTCCGTCGGCGCTCGCACAACGAACGGCAACGGAGATCAAGGATAAATTCCGTCGTGGCGAGTACGGTGGATTGATGACACCGGAACGTTTGAACGTCGCGATCGATCGGTTCGGTGGCACCAGTTCGTTACCCCATTGGTTTGGCGACGAAGTCGATCCGGATATCAAACGGTTGACGGAAGCATCCGAAGCAGCGATCTCGCGGTTTGGACGAGACGACTTCACCAGCCTCGACCCACGAAGGCTCGATGAAGCCGTTCGCCAGATGTGGGCCGAGGTTCCCATGCACAAGAAATTGGCTGCGGGATTGACGCCGCTGGCGGCCATGTTGGCAGCATTTGGCGGTGTGTTGATGATACCGATCGACTTTGGTGGAACCATGGTGCTTGCATCCGCATCGATTCCCGAACTGTTTGCCGCCCTCGGCTTGACCACGTTATCCGCACTCTGGGCCGGTGGTGCGAACACCCGAAACGTGGGCCAACAAGCGGCCAAGCAACAATTGGCCGACTTTCATGCAGCACTGAGTGATTCGCTGGGTGTCAACCGACTGGAAGAACCCGTCACCATCAAAGTCAGCCAGTCGAACGTGACCCTGCCGCTTTCTCAGATTGTTCGTCGAGAGGCGGTCGGGCCAACCTTGGCAGTGTATCGTATACGAGACGAGTTTCGAGAAGAATTGAAGCAGCGTCTGCCTCGTAGTGAAGGTTCTGCTCGTGCAACCTAAATCCAATCATGTCCCTCTGGATTCCATCGACTCAACCGGAGAAGACCGATGGACCCATCAACCGGGGGATCATTTCCTGCGCCGCGTTCGACAGAGTGCAAGCCATGTGCTGGCCGACAGCCCGGCGGGGCGTGAGGTACTCGAGCTTTGCGATGAACACGCCGAAGCGAGACGCATGATCTTGGAGGATCGCAACCGGGGTGCAACCGTGGTGGCGATTGTCGGTGCGACCGGACAAGGCAAGTCGTGGTTGGTGCGTCAAATGGTACGCCAATCGCCTGTCGCAGCATCGATTCGCAGCGGTAACAACGTGGACGAAGCCACCGAGAAATTGGTCTGGATCGGCCCGAGTCCACCCGCCGATTTGGATTCGCGATTCGAACTGTACTTGCATTGCGACGCGAAGCACATGCAACCGATCGGGATGCCCTACATGATGGTCGATGCGCCGGGAGCGACCGACGATCGTCAAAAGATCGCGGCCGTTGCGGCTCGAGCGATATCGCTCGCGTCCGCCATCCTGCTGGTCGTGCGCCGTGATCAACTTCGCAGCCAATCGGTTGGCATGTTGGCCGAAGCAAGTGAGGGCAGCGTGGTCATCCCGCTCGTCAACGCCGTTCGAGACCACGACGATTTGCTTGACGCCGACATGGAAGCTTTTTCGCGACGGATGCGAGAATTGGCGCCCACCAGCATGATCGCCCGACCGATCGTGATCGAAGACTTTGAAATCGAAGGGCGCAGCGAATCCAAGGTTGCAGCCGCGGCTGCGGAAGAGATCGGATCACGATTGGAAACGGAACTCGGTCAATTATGGGAAGGCGACCGGCGCCGCAGCGCTCGTTTGTCAGCACTCGACGCTCGCTTCCGAAACGCACTCCATGGCGTGATGAGTGACCAGTTGCCTGGGTTAACCTCGGCGGTACGACGGATTAACCGTGAAGCGAGGGAAATCCCGACGCAGGTCGCCGAGACACTCGTCGGCGGTGGTGGCCCGTTGCGCGCGGCGGTACGAGCGAGGCTGCGGCTTGCACTGCTGGCGGAAACGTCCGCCATTTGGTTTCCCTATCGATCCCAGTTGGGGTTATTGAATCTGACTCATGGAGCATGGGACCGAGTGATGATCTCACTGTCGGGTTCCCTGCCGTCATTGATCGGCGCGGTCTGGACCAGCACCAAGAATTTGACCGCTCAACAAGGTGCCGAACAAGATATTCGCGAGGGCCTTCGTCAACGCAGCGCCGCAGCCGTTTCGGATCGACTCGGCCCGCTCGCTTCACGTTTTCGTAGCGAGTTGGCAGATTTACGCAAACAGGGCTCCCCTTCGGCGTCCGCGACACCCACGCTCGACGACGATTCGCGGACTCAGGTCGCCTACTTAGGCGGGATCGATTCGCTGCAGGAGATGTCGCAGCGGATTTTTGACGAGGAGGTCGAACGCGTGTCGATTTCGCGGTTCACCGCTTTCCTGTTCGCCTTGATCGGTACCATGGTGTTCTGGGGGTTGATGGCAGGCCCCGTGGTCGCGCTTTACCGAGGCTACTTCGACGCCAGCTTCATGACGCTGCGGAATTTGCAGGGGGATCTCGAGAGCTTCCCACGCCCTGACTTGGCGATGATGTTGACCAGTCTGCTCTTGTCCTTGCTTCCCACCGCAATTTTCTCGATGCTGGTCCTGTCCTACTCTCAAGGCCGCCGGCGAGTTCAAAGGGCAGAGGAAGGAATTCGCGGAAAACACGATTTCGCCATTAGCCATCTTCAAAAACAGGGGGTGTTGCGTTTACGCTGGGAGGATCCCCTCTTGGCCGATGCCGAATTTTTGCTGTCGGTCGGCGCCGCCGAAAAATCGGAGAAGGAATGAACATGGATGTCACGCTTCACTCGATCCGCATGGTCGCAGTGCTGGCCCAAACAAACCCCAACGAATCACAACCGTCGCCACCCGAGCAAGCCGGGCTGTTCGAGATTGTTTTTAGCGGTGGTGTCGTGGGGTTGATGATCCTGCTTGTCCTCGTTGCACTCAGCGTCGCAGCGGCCTACTTGGTGTTTGATCAACTGATGACGCTTCGTCGAACGGAAATTCTTCCCGAAGGGGTCAGTGACGCCGTTCGGCAATCGTTGCTCAACGGCCGACCTGCCGAGGCCGATGCTGCGTGTCGGCGTCAGCCGAGTGTATTGAGCGTGGTACTCTTGTCGGGGCTGACCGAACTGGAGTTTGGATGGCGCGAAGTTGAAAAGGCGGTCGAGGATTCGCTCGCCGAACAAGCCGCGCGTTTGATGCGGCGAATCGAATACTTGTCGGTGATCGGCAATATCGCCCCAATGGTGGGGTTGCTTGGCACCGTCACAGGGATGATCTTTGCCTTCCAGCAAGTCGCAACCACTCGCGGCGCCGCCGGAGCAGGAGATCTGGCCGAGGGAATTTATCAAGCACTCGTCACCACCGTTGGTGGTTTGGTCGTTGCCATTCCAGCGCTCGCTGCCTATGCGATTTGTCGAAATCGCGTCGATTCGCTGATCGCCCAGGTCGCCTATCAGGCACAACATGCATTGGCCCCCATTAAGCGACGCCCCACGGCACGAACGAGGCAACCGGCGCCGAAGCCTGGGCCCAGGCCACCAGGCGGCAAACCCCCCGCCCCTCCTGAGACGGGACGCTAACCCATCCATATTGACGTCGAAGCCCTAGTGCATCATCCCGTCTTGCTTTTGGGGTAGCGGAACTCGCCAAAATTTTAGGCCGTCCCCGGAATCACCACTTTAAACCATCCTTTACCGTCATGATTGCTTCGAAACGATTCTTCCCGTTTGGGGTCACACTCGGCTTGGTCACCGCCATTTCGATCGTGGTCGCACAACCACCCACCATGAATCCGGCACCCACCATGAATCCGGCACCCACCATGAATCCGGCACCCACCATGAATCCGGCACCCACCATGAATCCGGCACCCGCAGCAGCCACCATTCCGGGACCTCTTGAGCCTGTGATGCCAGATTTGCCCGTGATGCCAGATTTGCCCGTGATGCCAGAGTTACACGGAGCCGCAGACAAAACGGAAGACCCGATCGCCAAGAGTTTTGCTGAAGCCTTCGTCGCTCAGGACAGCGTTTTGGACGGATCGTCATTGGATCCGAATCTGGATATTTATGGCAATCCCGTTGTCAAACAAGGCTCTCAGGAATCGGTCACGCGACGCGCGCGAGCGGCCGAATGCTTGCTGAAGGCTGCACGCTTGCTCGAAAAATTGGACTCGGACAACGAATCAACGGTCGGGCTGGTTAAGGAAATGAGGCAAGAAGCGGTCAGGATTTTGGAATAGGCCCTCAAACAGGCTTCGCCCTTTTTCGACTGGCGATGTATAATCGTCAGAACTGCACAAAACCCTGGGTCGTCCGACGCGGGGTAGATGCGTCCTGAGAGATTGTTTGTCGCACGAGTGGACCGTCAAGGTTAAAACTGCGAGTTGGGACGTAGTGGACTTCGCCAGAAGCCCCTAAGAACATTTGAGTTACGGATTTCTGGCGAAATCCACTACCCTAAAATTCAATGCTGAAGGTCCACTTGCCAAGACAGTCATCAGGCTGCCCTTGCCCAATTGCTGTTTCTTTTTGTCCCCCCTCCTAAAACGGTTTTCTACCGCTTCTTCTGTTGTCCAAATCCACCCCCACTGCTGCAAAAAAACGGCCTGTCGTTCGGCTGATCCTTAGCGTTCTTGTTCTGCTTGTTGGCGGAGCGGTTTTCGCGGACTACTGGTCAGCAAAACCACTCGGAATCGACCCCACGTTCGTCGGTCGCGCCGCCTGTATCGATTGTCACCAGCAAGAATCCGAGCTTTTTATCGGCTCGGACCATGACATGGCGATGGACCTTGCGACCGAAGAAACGGTCTTGGGCGATTTCAACGATGCGACCTTTGAACACGACGGACTGGTGAATCGGCTATATCGGGATGGCGAGCGGTTCATGGTTCATACCGAAGGCGAGGACGGGCAAATGCAGGACTTTGAAGTCAAGTATGTGTTCGGCATTCGGCCACTGCAAAACTACATGGTTGAATTTGATCGGGCCGAAGACCAGCCTGCGGATGAAGTCGCTCGAGTTCAGGTACTACGAATCACCTGGGATACCGTCAAAAAAGAATGGTTTTACCTCCGTCCGCCAGACGTCCCTGAGAAGTTGGAACCGGATGATCCGCTGCATTGGACCGGTGTCGCCCAACGCTGGCAAACCATGTGCGCGGAATGCCACTCCACCAACCTGCAAGAAAAGTTTGACCCCAAAACCGCTCGCTACCACACGACCTATTCTGAAATTGACGTCAGTTGTGAAGCCTGCCATGGTCCTGGCAGTTTGCATGTTGAATTAGCCAACAACAAGTCGATCTTTTGGGACCGAAACTATGGCTACGGACTCGCAACGTTGAAGGGCGAAGACAGCCATCCACAAATCGAAACCTGTGCGCCATGCCACAGCCGTCGCGGTGTACTCAACGAAAGCTTTCGACCAGGCGACAAGTACCACGACTTCTACAACTTGGAACTACTGCAACCGTCAACCTATTACGACGACGGCCAAATCAAAGATGAGGTCTATGTGTATGGATCGTTCATCCAAAGCAAGATGTTTCACCAAGGGGTTCGCTGCACCGATTGTCACGACCCGCACTCGCTCAAGCTGAAGCATCCTGATAACGAAACCTGCACCTCGTGTCATCAACATGCCGCAGGCAAGTATGACGTCCCATCGCATCATCATCACGATCCCGGTACGCCGGGTGCCATGTGTGTCGATTGTCATATGCCGGAAACATCCTACATGGCGATCGATCCACGGCGTGACCACAGCATGCGGGTACCGCGGCCTGATTTGTCCGTAAAAACTGGGACCCCCAATTCGTGCAGCGGTTGTCATGTGGAAGACCGCAAGGAAAAACTCCCGCAAGAAACTCAGGACCAGTTGCACGAATATGCAAATTGGCTGTTGATGGCCGAGCAGGGCAATCAACCGGTTGCGGATGTGATTGCCGAAACCGACCGGTGGTGCGACGAGGCCTGCGAAGAATGGTACGGCGAGGAACGTTTGACACCTCCACACTTTGCAGAAACCTTGGCAGCCTTTCGCAGTGGGGATGCGAAGGGGGTCAGCAAGATGTTGCGTTTGGTCACTCAGCCGAACGAAAACGCGCCGGAGATTGCCCGTGCAACGGCGCTCGCGGAACTCGGCCAAGCGGGGATCCGCGAAGCCTTGCCCAAGGCGAAAGAGCTCTTGGAGAACGAATCGGAGCATCCGCTGGTTCGGGCTGCCGCCATCGGTGTCTACATGAATGCCACGCCGAAACAAGCCATTGCCGATTTGGTGCCTTTTGCAGAACATCCCAACCGACTGCTTCGCACCGAAGCGGTCCGCGTGCTGGTCTCGTCCGGGGCGTATCAGCAATTGGCAGGTTCGAAACGAACTCAGATTGAAATGGCGACCCAAGAAGTCCACGATACGTTGATGGTTGCAGCGGATCGTGGCGGTGCCCACATGGGCTGGGCGATTTTGCTCGAACAGCAAGGCCGCTACCGCGAAGCCATCGAGGCCTACGAAACCGCCATTCGAGTGGAACCCAAAAGTACCGGCCCCCGAACCAACCTGGCGGCGTTGTTGGAGGGCATGGCGGCTCAAACCCAAGGCCAACAGGCGATGGAAATGATGTTGCGAGCCGAACAACTGCGAAAGCAAGAGTTGCCGCTTCTGGCTCGCGATGCCAAATTGGCCCCCGAAAATGCGTTCGTCCAGTATCGCTACGGTTTGGCCCTTTACTTAAGCGGCGAGTTCGACGCGGCACTCGAAAGACTCAAAACTGCCAGCGAGCTCGAACCCAGCACCGAAGTATTCCAAACGGCCTACGAACTGCTGATGGATAAATTGCAGAAGGACGCACTTCAGAAGCAATAACGGTAATCGGGAATGGCTTCGCGATCCGGCTCGAACGCGACGGGATGTTCCGTGGCAGGTGGTGGAGGACTCTGGATTGCCCGGGAGCGTGTCGGAACGTTTCGCAGCGAATCGCTAGAGCGTCATTTGCTCCGTTACATCGACCTGAGGCGGGTTTGCAAAACCGAAGCGATTCCAGGCGATCGGAACACTGAGCTTCTCCCCATTTCACCGCTGTTCCCCCTCCTCATCGCTCCGCCCATTCCTTCTAATTTGGCAATGTCTTTTCATCGTTGCTTTGTTGGCGGACACGCACGGTCGAAATTCGATTGGATCTACTTTTCTTCTTTTGCGGAACCACGCTGATGCATTCGACTCCCTATACGTTTCGCCACACCAAGATTATCGCCACGGTGGGGCCAGCGACCGAATCGAAGGAAAAGCTCTCTCAACTGATTTCAGACGGCGTCGATGTCGTACGGTTGAACATGGCTCATGGCACCGAGCAATGGGTCACCGATACGGTCCGGCGCATTCGCGAAGTCTCGACGAACGTCGGGCGTCAGGTCGCCGTGATGATGGATGTCAAAGGCCCCGAGATTCGAACCGGGCTTGTCGACCCCGCGGTCGAATTGGTGGTCGGATCGCGGCTTCACCTACGAACACGCGATGAGTTGCCCAGCCCCGCAGGCATCACTTCCGTGACGGTGAACTATGCGGATCTTCCCAACGATGTCGAGGTCGGCACCGTGATGCTGGTGGACAGCGGGCTACTTCGATTCCGAGTCCTTGAGAAAGATCAACATACGGTTTTGTGCGAGGCTTTGACGCCGGGCGTTTTGCATTCGCGCAGACACATCAATCTGCCAGGGGTGAACGTTGGCTTGCCGTCCTTGACGGATAAGGATCGAGCCGATTTGCGTGCAGGGATCGAAGCTGGAATCGATTTCGTCGCCTTGTCCTTTGTGCGCGAAGCCGCTGACGTGCGCGTGCTAAAGACCTTTTTGCAGGAACTGGGATCGCGAGCCCGTATTGTTGCGAAAATCGAAGATTCTGCGGGTGTTCGGAACATGGTCGAAATCGTTCGTGAGGCGGATGCGATCATGGTCGCGCGCGGCGACCTGGGAATCGAAATCGATTTCCACAAATTGCCTTTGGTGCAAACGCAATTGGTGGATGTGTGTCAGGCCGAGGGAAAACCGGTGATCATCGCGACCCACCTGCTCGAATCCATGATCCAATCGCCGATGCCAACGCGAGCCGAGATTTCGGACGTCTGCAATGCGGTGCGCGAACAAGCCGACGCGGTCATGTTGTCAGGCGAAACAACGGTCGGTTCCTACCCGCTCGAATCCGTCGGAGTGCTGAAGTCAATCATTCGAAGCACCGAACCAACGCTTCGATGTGAATTGAACGACACGATCGCACTTCGAACGCCCAAGGCAAAGATGCTTCGCGCTGCGGCCGTCTTGGCGCAAGACTTGGGCCAATCCGGCATCGTCGTTTTTACTCGCAGCGGATTCTTGGCCTATGTGCTTGGTGCCCTCCGCGCTCGAGGCATTCCGATCTACGCCTTCACGGACGATGAGACGCTGTTTCGCCAACTGTTGTTGCCCTGGGGCGTTGAACCTTTTCTGATGAAGTTTTCTGACGATCCTTCCGAAACGATCGCCAACTCGCTGGAAATCCTCAAAGTCAAGAAGTGGGTCGCCGAAGGAACGTGGTTGGTCGTGATCACCAACGCATTGTCCGACGATTCGATCGTCGACTCCTTGCAGCTACGCCAGGTGGAATAGGCAGGACGTGGCCCATTCCGCGATCCAAGAAAGCCCCGCAATTGGCACGATTGTGCTAGTTCACGGCACGATCGTCAAGGTTATCACCCATCCCTGGAGGGTATCTTGGTCAATTGTTGTCATTGGCCCCCTACTTTGTTGGGGGACAAATCATTCGAGCAGCCCACGGAAAAGGTTTCAGGACATGACGCGCACCGCCAACCTTGATCACGCTTACCAACTTGCCCGCGAACGATACGAATCACTCGGCGTCGACGTCGACGCTGCGCTTGATCGACTCAAGACAATCCCCATCTCGTTGCATTGTTGGCAGGGCGACGATGTCTCTGGATTCGAGGGAACCGGCGCGGAACTGGGCAGCGGCTTGGCAGTCACGGGCAACTATCCCGGACGAGCTCGAACCCCGGACGAGCTCCGTCGTGACTTGGAAATGGCCTACTCGCTGATCCCCGGAACACATCGTTTGAATTTGCATGCCTCGTACGGCGAATTCTCTGGGGCCGTCGACCGTGACCAGGTCAGCCCCGAGCACTTCCGCGGATGGATCGATTGGGGAAAGCAACAAGGCGTGAAGTTGGACTTTAATCCCACTTACTTCTCCCATCCCAAAGCGGACGACGGTTTTACGTTGTCCCACGGCGACCCTGGCATCCGTCAATTTTGGATCGATCATGGGATCGCGTGCCGAAACATCGCGGCGGAAATGGGAAAAGCTCAACAATCTCCCTGCGTCAACAACATCTGGGTTCCGGATGGCTACAAAGATATGCCGGCGAGTCGCAAGCTGCCGCGGGCCCGATTGGCCGAGTCGCTCGATGCGATCTTTGCGGAAACCTTGGACCCTGCCTGCGTGCTCGACGCCGTCGAATGCAAACTATTCGGGATCGGTTCGGAAAGCTATGTGGTCGGATCTCACGAGTTTTATCTCGGTTATGCGATTTCTCGGCAAAAACTGCTCTGTTTAGACGCTGGCCACTTCCACCCGACCGAAGTGATTTCGGATAAGATCTCGTCCGTACTGATGTATGTACCTGAATTGCTGCTGCACGTCAGCCGCGGCGTTCGTTGGGACAGCGATCACGTGGTCACGTTTACCGACGAGTTGCAGGCGATCATGCAGGAGATTGTTCGAGGTGATTTCATCGATCGGGTTCATATCGGTCTGGATTTCTTTGACGCCAGCATCAATCGAGTGGCTGCCTGGGCCATCGGGACGCGAAACGCGGTCAAAGCCATGCTGGTTGCCTTGTTGGAACCGACCGAAAGGTTGCAAAAGTTTGAGTGCGAAGGGGACTTCACGTCGCGTTTGGCATTAATGGAAGAATTGAAATCGATGCCGTTCGCGGCGGTTTGGGATCAATACTGCGAGAGCATGGGGGTCCCCGTTGGTATCGAGTGGCTCGAAAAAGTTAAAGCCTACGAAACGGCGGTGCAATCCGTCCGTGAGTCAGAACCGGTTTAGCATCACGCGGCTTTTGTTCGTCTTTCGCTCGATGCTTAGCGAGCCGTTTGGTTCGCGAGGATCGGTTTCACGAAACGTGGATTTAGCGATGACTTGGTTTAACGCTTAGTTAGGTTTAACGGTGAGAATGTTTGATGAGTGAAGAGCATACCGAAAACGGAAACGACGCCGGCGGCGAATTTGAACGCGAGCGGGTTCCCGACCGAGCCTTGCTCGGCGCAGGCAAATTCTGGGGCATGTACGCGGGCGAACACGCCGCGGGCACCGAATTCATGATCGGACCGCTGTTCTTGGCGGCAGGTGCGAGCTTGCAAGATTTGATCTTTGGGTTGCTGCTGGGCAACGTGCTTGCCGTCTTGACGTGGCGTTTCCTCGTGACGCCCATTGCCATCGGCAAACGAATGACGCTTTACTACCAACTGGAACGGATCGCCGGCGGTTCGCTGGTGAAGCTCTACAACGTCGTCAACGGTGTGCTGTTTTGTTTCCTTGCCGGAGCGATGGTGACGGTGTCGGCCAGCGCGGTGGGCGTTCCGTTTGGGATCTTCTACGAGGTCCCCGAATCGACCTTCGCCTTGGGTGCACCCTCGTTTACGGCGTTGGTCATTCTCGTTGGCGTTGTGATGGCGGTGATCGCTGCAGCAGGCTACCAGATGGTCGCGCGCGTTGCGAATATCGCAGCGCCCTGGATGATTTCGATCTTTGCGGCTTGTGGCATCGTGTCGCTTGTCCAGATGGATGCAAACAGCTTTTCCGCTCTATCCGAAGGCAAATTCTGGAGCGACGCGATTGCGTTTGTGCAGGAAGAAAAAGGGGTTCAGGAATTCAGTTTTTGGCAGATTGTGGTGTTCGCTTGGTTGTGCAACGGAGCGATGCACTTCGGAATGGCCGACCTCTCGATTTTCCGCTTCGCCCGCAGTCCGTCATCGGGCTGGGCACCCGCGATCGGAATGTTTTTGGGACACTACATGGCCTGGATTTCGGCAGCGTTACTGATGGCGGCACAGATCAAACTATCACAAGATGCCACTCCAAACCCAGGAGCCTTGGCTTGGGGGGCACTCGGTTGGACAGGGATCATCTGTGTGGTGATCGCAGGTTGGACCACCGCAAATCCGACGATTTACCGAGCCGGATTGGCATTCCAAGGGGTATCGCCAAAGAGTTCCCGTATCGCGATGACGCTGGTGGCCGGAGCGGTCGCCACCACGGCAGGCGCGTTTCCAAAGCTATCGGAGCAACTGCTCGACTTTGTTGGAACCTACGGGACGGTACTGGGACCGATGGGGGCCGTGGTTTTCGTCGACTATTACTTGCTCAAGCACTTTGGGTTACAAGACGAATATGCGATGCATCGAGGCAAGAAAGTCAATGTCGCCGTGCTGATCGCTTGGGTTTTGCCCGTCACGGTTGGGCTTTACTTGATTTTTTGGCAAGACCTGTTCGCGGCGTACGCTGTGATTCCGTGCTGGGTTGCGTGCGGGGCGATTTATCTCGCACTGAGCAAAACCGTTCAATCTCCAATTACTGAATAGGCGGGTATCTCCATGAAGTCATCCTATCTCAAGGTACTATCGGTTGTTGCGTTGTGTGCAACCATCCTCCCCTGCCTGCTGTATTTCACCGGTGTCATCGGCCACAGCGCCGTGACGCTGATGGCGCTCGTCGGCACGATCATCTGGTTTGCTTCGACCCCGTGGTGGATGGGGCGTGAAGTGCGAGTCGATGCGAAAGAAGTTGAGATCTAGAAGTCTGTCAGCACTCTATTTTAGGGTAGTGGATTTCGCCAGAAATCCGTAACTCAAATATTCTTAGGGACTTCTGGCGAAGTCCACTACGTCCCAACTCGCTGTTTATACTTGACGGTCCACTGGGGGCTCACGCGACTCGTGCCGCAACGCACCGATGGTTCCCGTATGCTTTGGGGCGTGCGGGGGGAGCCCTCGCCATGGTGACCTGACGACATACCGTCTGCTGGAAAAAATAGACAGCGTTACACTCTGAGCGGCGTGGCGTGAAAAACGGGCTCCCTGACCGTTGGCCTTGTGCCTACAATCCTGGTATGCCCAACAAACGCAATCAGGACGCAAATTCCCTCTCGGTGCCTCGGCCGTCACGGCGGCTGAGTCTACGCGAGTTTATTGGGCTGGTCACGATCTTGATGCTGGTTGTCGGATTCGCCATCACCATTGCCCGTTTGAGGGCGAGCGAGTCCGAGTTGTCACAGCTTCGAGCCGAACACGGGTACCTGGCTCCTAGCGACGAGGGTCAAGTCGCAGCGTCACGCGCACCGTCGGACCAGCCGCTCACGTACCGAGCCAGGGTGCGGGTTCCGAAAAAACCTCGCTACCGCGTCTGCTACAGCACCCTGTGGCCACAAAACGCTGCACACCCCAAATGGTTCGCGGCACTCGATTTGCCGCCCGGTGAGTCGGTTCTGACCTTCACCATCGAGCCCGATCAACGCGATTCGAAATGGAAGATCTCGGCGATCGCGCGGAGCCCGTTGGGGACCAAACGAATCGCCACGACACTACCGAGCGAACAAGTCTCGATTTTGCGTTCGTCCAAAGACGTGATTCGAGCGGGGATTGGGTTCGAAACCGTGCTGGCGGAAAAAAATCAGACAATTCGGCTCTTGGATGAACGTTGGCTGGTCGGCGAGGGAGGCGTTTTTTTGTACGGTGATAGGCCCCCCGAAGCGGACCAAGTCGGCGTCTTTGCTGAGTTGCAAGTCGATCAGGGACCGATTTGATGAAAGTTTCAGCAAGCCCCCCATTCCCTCTTTCCTTTCACCCTTGATGCTCCTTTTCCCATGCCACGTGATTTCCTGAAAGGTGCCGCGGACCAATACGATGTCGTGGTGATCGGCAGCGGACTTGCCGGGATGACCTCCGCAAATATCCTTGGCCGCGCCGGCCATCGCGTGCTGTTACTTGAACAGCACTACAAACTGGGTGGCTTGGCGACTTGGTTCCTGCGGCCCGGCGGGCACATTTTCGATGTTTCCTTGCACGGCTTTCCCCACGGGATGATCAAATCGTGTCGCCGTTACTGGAACCGCGATATCGCTGACCGCATTGTCCAGCTGAAGAACATTCGCTTCGACAACCCGCAATTCTCGCTGACGACGACCTTCAATCGCGAAGACTTCACTCGTTTGTTGACGACAAAATTTGGGCTCCAACAGCAAACCGTTTCCGACTTTTTTGATACCGCTCGAGGCATGAATTTCTATGATGACCAACAACTGACCACGAAACAACTATTCGATCGGTTCTTCCCTGGCCGAGACGACGTGGTTCGGTTGTTGATGGAACCCATCACCTATGCCAATGGCTCGACCTTGGAAGACCCTGCGATCACGTATGGCATCGTCTTCAGCAATTTCATGAGCAAAGGTGTCTTCATTTACGAAGGCGGCACCGAGGATTTGGTTGCTCGGATGAAGAAGGAGTTGCAAGCCAACAACGTCGACGTTCGCATTCGTTGTGGCGTGGACCGCATCAACGTTCGTGGTGGCCAAGTCGAATCGGTTGAGACCCATGGCCGAACCATTCGTTGCCGAGCCGTGGTCAGCAATGCGAACTTGAAAACAACGGTCTTGAAGATGCTGGACCCAAACCTGCTCGACCGGGACTTTGTCGATCGCACCGAAGACGTACGGCTCAACAACAGCAGCACGCAAGTCTACATGGCACTCAAAGCAGGTGAGCAAATCGAGGAATCGAGTGGCGATTTGTTTTTCACGAGCACGGCGAAGGAGTTTCGAACGGACTTGCTGCTCAGCCGCGACATCACCAGCCGCACCTTCAGTTTCTATTACCCACGGACGCGACCTGAGAAAAAGGAACGTTTTGCGATTGTCAGCAGCACGAATGCGAATTGGTCGGATTGGGCTGATCTGAACGAGACGGATTACGACGCAAGCAAACAGGACCTGATCGAAACGACCCTCGATGCCCTGGAGAAGTACCTACCAGGCATTCGCTCGAAAATCGAGTGGGTGGAAGCTGCGACGCCACGAACGTTCAACCACTACACGCTGCACGAGCAAGGCGCAAGTTTTGGGACCAAATTCGAAGGACTCGGCATCAGCCGCGAGCTGCCGCAACAAGTTGGCGGGATGTACCACGCTGGCAGCGTCGGCATCATCATGAGCGGATGGTTAGGTGCCATCAACTATGGAGTGATTGTCAGTAACGAAGTCGACCAGCAACTGCTCCGGACAGCGGCATCGGTCTAACGGTAAAACGCCACGGCGAAGGCGATTTACGGCGCAACGTCCTTGATCACTTCGCCCATCAAATAGCTCTTTAGACTCGCGATCAATTGGGCGATGCAGGGATGAAGTGCTCGGCTGCGACGGTCCCGGTTTCGAATCGGCCGAACGACCACATGCACCTTGGTTCCATGCCATTTCCGACTGGGCATGCCCGAACGATCATTGCGTTGCTGTTCGCTGAGGGTCAATTGGGCGTCGAGCGTGATGTAGTGGTCGATGCGGCGACGTCCGCTGGTGGTGCAGACGGCATTCACCTTGAGTGACACCTGGTTTTCGGTGACGCGGATGATCTCGGCATCATGATCGGCAATGAAGCCTCGTAATTTTTCGATCGCCAAATCAACCGGTACCGGCGTCAAGATATCGACTTCGCTATTTTGGCGACTTACCCCATGGTCAAAAAATCCAAACCAACCACGCTTCGGCGTTTCCGCTCTCAGTGACGGGCAGTTGCCAGCTCCGAGCTGAATGACGCGATTTCGCCCGTTGTCCTTTGCCTTCAACAGCGCGCGGTCGGCTCGGGCCAGAATGGTCTCGGGGGAGTCGCCCGCTTGGAATTCCGTCACGCCAAAACTGGCGGTCACCGGCTCGCCACCAAGGCTTGGCAATGGCGTCTGCTCGAGAGCCGCTCGAATCACTTCGGCGCGTTTGGTCGCGGTTGCATTGTCACAGTTCGCGGCAATCAAAAGGAACTCTTCGCCGCCGTAGCGGGCCACGACGTCGGCTTCACGACTGTGGCTTTCCAAGATCGAAGCAAAACGAATCAGCGCCTCGTCCCCAGCCGGATGCCCGTGTACGTCGTTGACACGTTTGAAGTGATCGATGTCGCAAATGATCAGACTGAAGGTTTCTCCACCCTCTGCGGTTCTTTTCGTCGATGCGGCAAGCTGATCGTCAAAGTACGAGCGATTGTAGATTCCGGTCAAAGAATCCCGAGTTGTTTGATGGTGTAGCGATTCAACCTTTTCTTCAAGGGATGCTTGGTCACTGAGATCGCGAATGACAATCACCGAACCAAACGAGGTTCCCGAGTCGCTAATAACCGGCGAGACTTGAACATGAACGGGAACCGGGGACGACCCTGGTTTTTCGAGCAACATTCCTCGGCAAACGGATGCTCCTGTGCGGAGACATTCGAAGACGACGCAAGCGTTTTCTTGCCGCGATGCATCTCGCTCACGGAGCCGGATGCTCTCATCACACCATGACTTGCCCAGCATCGCATCGGCCGCAATCGAAGTCACCCGTCGCATCGCATCGTTCCAGCGAGTGATCGTTCCTTCGTTGTCGGTAAACGCGACACCGTCTCGGAGCTTTCCGGTGAGATGATTGAGGAAGTAGGACTCACTTTTGGCGTTCGGATTGATCGCCTCGTTGAAATCGTTCGTCGTCGACGTCCACAACGAGGTGTTCGGATCCCCTTGAAGCTGCTTCAGCCATCGATCGGCAACGATTCCATGCAGCATCTCAGGACGGTCTTCGAGCATGCGACTGAAATCGATCACGAGCTCGGGGTCAAACTGAGTGCCGCTGGACTGGGACAATTCCTGCACCGCGCGTTCCCGGCTCATCGCACTTCGATAAACATGATCGGTCGTCATCGCATCGAATGCGTCGGCGATCGCCAGCATTCGTGACCCAAGCGGTAAAGCGTCGTGACGTGGCCCGTCTTCGTATCGCCGACTATCGAACCACGTATTGGCGTGAAGGACGATATCCAACAATTCCGCATCATCGGTGCAACCGCGAAGGATCTCGCAGCCGAGGCGTGAACAACAATCCATCGTCAATTGCTCTTCAACCGTCAACTTGCCGGGCTTGCGAAGGATTCGATCGGGAATCCCAATTTTCCCCAAGTCATGCAATAATGCCGCCACCTCAATTCGGTCCCGTTGAGACTCTTGCAGTCCGAGACGATGGGCCCATGTCGAGCAAGACAGCGCAACGCGTAAACTATGGGCCGCAGTAGCGACGTGTTTGGCTCGCAAAGAATAAAATAGCGAGGTCGCAATCCCAAGCCGGACCATCGCCAACCGGTTTTCGAACTTCAAGTCCACCGATTTGGCATTGGGATTCTCTTCGGCTGCGGGCGCAGCTTCCCGCAAACCCTCCAGCAATCTGCTGATCTGGTTTTCGTTCCCTTGCGAGTCCTCAAGCGACGAGGCGGACGGGCCAACGACAGCGGTGGGAGCGAATGCGACGGTGGGAGCAAGGATTTCGGTCATTCGAGCTTCATGGGGACGCGTGCGATGAAGTGCTGTTAGAAAAACTTAGGTTGGGAAAAGGTGCCTCGTTGGAACCGCTACCGCAAAACCCCAGGTTTTTTTCACGAAACACTCGTGCCACCACACGAGTGGACCGTCAGCATTCAATTTTAGGATCGTGGATTGCGCCAGAAATCCGTAACTCAAATGTTCTTCGGGACTTCTGGCGAAGTCCACTACGTCCCAACTCGCAGTCTTAACCTTGACGGTCCACTAGGAAACACATCACTCCACCCCACAGAGGGGACAGCTAAGAAGGGACTCCTCGCTTCCGCCAGACGATTGCATTTCCGAGATCACCGCAATCTCAATCGCCCTCTGCCGGCGTCCCGATCGAATCTCGACTCGAAACACGCATTCTGGGTGATTTGCGACAAAAATACCGGAGTCCGTTCGGAAGAGTCTTGAGGACTCTACGGATAATGCTTGCGATTCGGGCCTCCCGCACCTACTATTGATTGAGTTGGTGTTCTATTTCATTGTTTCGCTCAGGTGCCGTACTTGTGAGTCTTTCCGAGGTTGACCGTCAGCTTCTTCAGAGGTGCTTGGATCGCGCTCCGCGCGCGTGGCAAAACTTTGCTGATCGATTTCTTGGGCTTGTCGTTCACGTTGCAAACCACACTGCGGCATCACGAGGCGTTTCACTCGATGCATCGACCCGCGATGATTTGGTCTCCGAAGTCTTCCTGCAAATCATTGCCAATGACTTTGGAGTGCTCCGACGTTTCCGTCGCAACTGTTCTTTGGCGACCTACCTGACCGTCATTTCGCGACGCGTCATCGCTCGGCGACTGGCCGCTTCGCAGAGAACTCCGCTGCCGGCGAGTCATTTGGACTCGGTCGCTTCCGGAGGAAATGGTCACCATGGGCGAGTCGAAGCCCAGGCCAGAATGGAGGACCGCGAGCAAGTCCAGCAACTGATGCTTCGTCTTGATCCGCAAGAAGCCAACGTGGTGCGAATGTACCATTTAGAAGGCAAAACGTACCAAGAGATCAGCCAAGTGGTTGGCATGGCGGAAAACAGCATCGGCCCCGTTTTAAGCCGAGCCAGGGCGAAGATGCGTGGCGCCAGCGAAAACCAGTCCTAGCCCGGGGTCCGGGTGACGATCAATCGATCGCTATCGGAATCGGTGACCTGAACCTTCACCAATCGTCCCGTTTCGCTGTGGCAATCATGCCCAGCCCTTTCGACCAACTCCGCAGCGGCATAACGACACGTCGTTCCTCGCAGTAGTTGCTCCCGCTCGATCGAGTTACCGATTCGTACGATCGGCTTTTGCGACTCGGTCAACAGTTCCACCTCCGAACCAACCAAGCTCTTAAAGTAGTTTGCTCGAAGTTGCCGTTCGACCTCTCCCAAGCTTGCGACGCGCTCGCTGCGCAGCGACTTGGGAACCTGGTCCTGCATCTCCGCGGCTGGCGTTCCACGACGTTGGCTGTAGGGGAACACGTGGATCTTTGAAAATCCAGCATGGCGGCATGTTTCGAGCGTCTGCTCAAATTCAGCCTCCGTTTCGCCAGGAAAACCGACAATCACATCGGTCGAAATAGCAGGACGATCGATTGCTTCACGAAACAACCGACAGCGATCAAGAAACATCCTCGTTCCCCAACGCCGCCGCATCCGGCGCAGCACCGAATCGCTGCCACTTTGCAGACAAAGATGCAAATGAGGAACGATGCGATCGCCATGATCCTTCATCACCGCAATCAATTCACGGGTCACTTCCGTCGCCTCAATGCTACTCAATCGAATCCGAAAATCCCCCGAAAGCTGACAAAGTCGGCGTAACAAATGGGTCAAGCGAATCCACTGCGGCTTGGGCTTGTTGCGATTCCAATCGACACCGTAATGTCCGAGATGGATGCCCGTAAGAACCACTTCGCGGTGCCCCGCATCCACCAACCGTCGCACTTCCTCAACAATGTGTTCCAGTGGACGACTCTCCAACTTCGGTCGCACGTAGGGGATGATGCAGTAACTGCATCGCAGCAGGCACCCGTCTTGAACTTTGACATAAGCCCGATGTCGACCGGAAAAACCATCTAATCCCGTTGGGACGTCGACCACGCCAAATCGACTCAGCAAATCGGGAATCTCTCGCTTGTCGGTGACCACCTCGGTCACTCCTGGCAAGGCGCCGACCTCCTCGGGAGCACGCGTCGCGTAGCACCCCATCACCACGATTTTCGCTTGCGGATTTTGCCGGGCCAACCGTCGGACAATCTGACGGCTCTTTGAATCCCCTTCGGCGGTGACGGTGCAGGTGTTGACGACGCAGACATCTGCCCGCTCGGAGTCGCTGCAATCGGTAAACCCGATCCGCTGGAGTCCCTGACGAACCAATTCCGTTTCGTACTGGTTGACTTTGCACCCCAGCGTTGCAACTCGAAGCTTTGCGCTCATTCAACAATCATTTGGGTCGCCCTGTGACAAAAACCGCACAGGGCTGGGAAGAAACGCGGGCACGTTGGGCACGGCGGTCAGCAGACGTCGGACCTGCCGCGAGGAAAAAAGACTACTCGTTGACGGGTTCGATCGTCGCCGACATGCTGCCCTTGCAACGCGCGATCAATTCGTCTTTTCCAAAAGCGTGAATTTGGTCTCTCTTAAGTTCCGCGTGCTCCAACGTCGTCGTCAAACAAACCGCCTTACCCGAGGCATCCACTTCCTTGGCGATTTGGAAACCGGTCTCGATGGGATGGCGGAACAGACTCTTCATCATCAGCACCACATAATCGTAGCTGTGGTCGGCGTCGTCCCACAGAAGCACGCTGTAACGAGGCTGCTTCTTGGTTTCCTGCTTTTGTTCACTCGCGTACTTCGGACGAGCCACTTGGGGTTCGGTAATTTCCGGCTCAGCGACTGCTGCTTGATGATCTGCCATTGCTGACCATACTCCTTGAAAACTAAATAGAATTGTCTTGGTTGGGACCGATTCCAATTGGGCAGAAACGGCGGCAACCTTTGGATAAGAGGGAAGGACGTTTTCGTCTTTAACGACTCAGCCTATATTGTAGCGCACGCGGGTTCCGATCGGCAGGGCTGAATATCAGGTTTTTAACCCTGATACCGCCAGAATCGGCCCTTCTATGGTAACCTTTACCGGCATCCGACGCCTTCCAAATCAACCCAATCCGGACGAATGACATCTTCTAACATCTTAGACGCTTTAGACTCGGCCCAAGATCGTCACCTGGCTGAGTTGATTGAGTGGTTGAAAATCCCTAGTGTTAGCAGCGATTCGACGCGAAAAACCGAGACCGCCGCCGCCGCCCGCTGGGTCGCCGACAAGCTGCAAGCGTCGGGCCTTGCTACTGAAACCATGTGCACTGATGGCCATCCTCTGGTGCTTGCTGAAACCCCCGCGATTTCTGGGGCTCCGATCGCGCTCGTTTATGGACACTATGATGTTCAGCCGGCCGAACCGTTGGAGGACTGGGTTTCAGGAGCCTTCGAACCGACGATTCGTGACGGGAATCTGTACGCCCGTGGCGCGACCGACGACAAGGGCCAAGTTCTGACACACATCCAAAGTGTCTGCGATTGGATGGCGACCGGGCAACCGCTGCCGCTACAAATCAAATTTCTGATCGAAGGCGAAGAGGAGGTCGGCAGCGGGAATTTGGAACGGATGATGCCCAGCCTACGTGAGCGTTTGGCCTGCGATTGCGTCGTGATCAGCGATAGCAGCCAGTATGCCAAAAACCAGCCAGCCATCACTTACGGGCTGCGAGGCATTGCAACCTACGAGTTAAAAATCCAGGGCCCCACTCAGGACCTGCACAGTGGTTCGTTTGGGGGTGCCGTGATGAACCCGGCCATCGCACTGTGTCATTTGCTGTCGTCGATGGTCGATGACGGCGGGCGAATTCAAATCGATGGCTACTATGACGACGTTGCCCCACTGAGCGATGCAGAACGCGCGGCCTGGGCCAAGTTACCTCAATCCGACAAGCAGTTCGCCAAGGAAGTCGGCGTCGATGCGTTGTTTGGCGAAGCGGGGTTCACGACCGACGAACGACGGTGGGGACGTCCGACCTTCGACATCAATGGTCTCACCTCAGGCCATCAAGGCGAGGGAGTCAAAACGATCATTCCCGCAACCGCCTCGGCCAAGATCAGCTTCCGATTGGTCCCCCATCAAGATCCGAAAAAGCTCACCGAGTCGCTCGAGCGACACATCGAGAAGCACCTTGCCGTCGGAGTGCGTGCGAGCTTAAAACCCGATCACGGTGCCCCCGGCATGGCAGCGGACCCCGAAAGCCGATATGCCAAAGCGGCGGCTCGTGCGATTGAGTCTGCCTTCGGCACGGCCCCCGTCATGATTCGTGAAGGTGGCTCGATCCCCATCGTGATACGTTTTCAAGACGTCCTCCAGTGCGACTGCCTGCTCCTTGGTTGGGGATTGTCCGACGACAACACGCACAGCCCGAATGAAAAATTTTGCGTCCAAGACTACTACCGTGGCATCAAAGCGTCCGCGATGCTTTGGGCTGAACTAGGAAAGCTAAACCAAGCGTAAACATGCTCGACCGAAAATACATTATTCAAAACGCAGAAGCGGTTGCCGAAAATTGCCGTCGCCGAGGTGTCGATTGCGACATCGAAAAAATCGTCTCGCTCGAAGAACAGCGGCTTGCGAAGCTGCAGCTCACTCAAGATCTGAATCGCCAAGCCAACGAGGTCAGCAAGAAGATCGGCCCCGCCAAGGATGCTGCGGAACGCCAGCAATGGATCGAGAAAGGACGAGAGCTGCGTGATCAAAAGGACGCAGCCCAGCGGGAGCAAGACGAGTTGGAGGCTCAAGTGATCGAGCTTCAAACCGTGATCCCCAACCTGACGCATCCCGACGCACCAACCGGTGGTGAGGAAGACGCCAACGAGTTGTCGCTCGGAAAAACGCCGAAGCCTCGCTTTGACTTCCAACCTCTCGATCACTTGAAAATCGGTGAAAAGCACGATTTGTTCGATTTTGAATCGGGCGCTCGGGTGGCCGGGGCCGGCTTCTATTTCTTGCGAAACGCCGCAGTCCGAATCGATTTGGCGCTACAGCAGTTTGCGATCCAGTTTCTCGCCGACCGCGGCTTCACGCCCGTCACGACGCCTGACTTGGCCCTGACCAGCGTGCTGCAGGGAACCGGGTTCAATCCTCGGGGTCCGGAAACTCAAATCTACAGCATCGAGAACACCGAGTTGAACTTGGTTGCAACCGCCGAAATACCACTCGGTGGGATGATGTCCGGGCAGACCCTCGATGTCGAAACCTTGCCACTTCGGCTATGTGGCCTAAGTCATTGTTTCCGCACCGAGGCCGGGGCGGCCGGACGGGCTTCAAAAGGCTTGTATCGCGTCCATCAATTCACCAAGGTCGAGATGTTTGCCTTTGCTGCACCCGACCAAAGCGACAGCCTTCACGAAGAAATGCGACAGCTGGAATGCGAGCTCTTCGATGCTCTGGAGGTTCCCTACCGTGTGATCGATACGGCCAGCGGAGATCTCGGTGGCCCAGCGTACCGCAAATACGATCTGGAAGCATGGATGCCGGGCCGCGGTGAGGGGGGTGAGTGGGGCGAAGTCACCAGCACGAGCAATTGCACCGATTACCAAGCGCGTCGCTTGAATGTCCGATTTAAACGCCCCGGACAAAAAGGAACAGAGTTTGTCCATACGCTCAATGGAACGGCGGTCGCAACCGGTCGGGCCATGATCGCGATCCTAGAAAACCAGCAACAAGCCGACGGTTCGATCAATATCCCGAACGTCTTGCGTCCCTGGGTCGGATGCGATTCGCTCAAGGCATAATCAGGCTTTAGAGTACGGGGCTGAACAACCTGGCAATCGCGGTGCCGACCCGCGAGAGCCAAGGACGCAGTGGTTTCCCCGAACCGTTGGTATGGGTCGACTCCGCAAAGTCGTTTTCCAACATGGTTCGAAATTCATTAATGAACTCTGGATCTTGAATCGCCAACATTAGCTCAAAGTTCAAGTACAACGATCGGTTATCCAAGTTCGTTGAGCCCACCAAGACCAAAGCGTCGTCGATGAGCATGCATTTCTGGTGCATCAACCCTTCTTTGTAGCGATAAACGGGAATGCCAACTTCCGCCAGTTCGCGCTCATAGTAGAACCCCGCCAGATAGACCGGCCATTGATCCGCGACCGACGGGATCAGGATCCGGACGTCCACACCACGTGCGATTGCCATCGAAAGTGCAACCATCGACGCATCATCTGGCACAAGGTACGGAGTCGCGATCCAAACACGCTGACGAGCCGCACCGATCGCTGCGGAGAACATCATCGTCGCTCGCGGCCGCAAATCGGCCGGGCCCGTTGCACAAACGGCTGCCAGTCCAGTTGAGCAGGTCGCGGAATCGCCGGCATCCAGATCCTCACTCCAATCGGCTTCTGGCAGATCACAGCGAGCGGCCCAGTAGTAGTCACCGGCGAAGACCGCTTGGACCTTGCGAGCGACTCTGCCTCGGACCAGAACCGCCGTGTCACGCCAATCAGAAATCCAGCTGGCTTTCCCCACATACTCATTGCCAACGTTCAAACCACCGACAATCGCCCGAAGACCATCAATGACCAACATTTTTCGATGATTTCGAAAATTGATTTGAAAGCGGTTCACGAAACCTTGACGCGTGTTGAACGCTCGCACATCGACCCCCGCCCGGCTCAGCCGAGCAAGGTAGTGCTTTGACAACCGCAAACAACCAACCTCGTCGTACAACAAACGCACGGCCACTCCCGCTTCGGCACGCTCAATCAATGCGTCCGCAAAACGGTTACCCACTTCATCATCGCGGATGATATAGAAAGCAGCATAGATGTAGCGCTGCGCAGTGCGGATCTGCGAGTCCACCTCGTCGAAAAAGGCATCGCCATTGACGATCAATTGAAACTGATTGCCGTGCGATATCGGCGTGTCCAAGACATCCGCAACATGCTCAAGTGGCGAATCGAGCTTCGTCGACTGCGTATCCGTCGGCGTTAGCAATTCGCGACGGATGGCTTTCACTGACATCAGATGTCGCTCACCGGTGTCGCGGATCGCTTCGCGATACCCTTCAAAACGATGTCGCGCAAAAACCCAGTAGAGTGGCAGTGCCAAGAACGGCAAGGTGATCAAGGCCACCACCCAGGCCACGACCGCTTGAGAGGTACGAACGTATCGTAGAGCATGAAAAGCCGACCAGATCGCCAAAACCTGGATCGCCAAGACAACGACCGAAAGCGTCGTGAGCGTTGACCAGTTTCGGAAAAAATCAAGCACGGTTTCCATCAACTCGTTCGCCACCTTCCGCGAAAGCTTACCTCGATCACTATAGCGTAGGCAATTGCGAAAAACGTGTCAGCAACGAAAAACGCCCTCATCCTGAACTCGGAGGTCAACAAGAGGGCGTAGGACCCTTCACCTTCACGGCCAAGCGGTGACCTGACGAATCGGTGGGGGTTTGGAGACCGATGGGAAGTATCACCGATTCGAAAGGGGTCGTAGGGAGCAACCCATTTTGGGTCCCAAGAAACCCTCTCCCAAAGGGCGAGGCAAACCACCCCTCCCGCTTGGAGGTCGTGCAGTTTTTAAGTTGTTGATTGAATAAGACTTACAAGATTTACCTCTCCCTCTGGGAGAGGTCGAGCCTAAGCGAGGGAGAGGGAAAACGGGCTGCGATGACAACATGAAATTCCAGCACTGTTTCTATACCGGCCCTCCCCCTCGCTGCGCTCGACCCCTCCCGCTGCGCGGGCAGGGGTGGTTGGATACCTAAACACTTCAGCAGTCACAACTTAAAAACTGCACGACCTCGGAGATGGGGGGACTGCGTCGCTTGTCCGATTTTTGCGAAGGTGTAAGCTTGCTGAGGCTGTTGCGCACCTAGGTTTTTTGGCTCATCCGGCGGAAGCGTGCGCAGGAGGTTTTCGAGGCATCTCTCCGGTGTCCCATCATTGCTGGCAGGAGCTATTTTCACTTGTTATCGTGCAGTTGCCGGTAGAAACGGAGTCGAGCTCTGCAGAGTTGCAACTTGACAAGGGATATCCCGGTCGACGGTGCGCCAAGGGTGCTACCGGTTCCCTGCGGACGACCGACCGTCGGGGACTCTTTTCTAAGAGATCATTGGACACCGGAGCCATACCTCCAAAAAACCTTGAGTCTGGGTTCCGCGCGCTTCGGTCGGATGAGCCGGTTTTTTGACCGAGGAGTCCGAGAGCCACCGCACCCATGAACCGCACCTCCGTGCAACAGGCTTTCCCATGTTCGCAGCACCAGCGCGAACCGCAAGGCAACAATCATTCGCAGCGGTTTGTCGAAAGTCCAGAGCGAAATCTCGTCACCTACCCCGCACATGTATTAGACACCACCCGAGATGCGCGGTACAACGAGCAGCGCAGCGGAAGGGGTCGAGCGCAGCGAGGAGAAGGGCCCAGAACGCGCGGCCAACGTTTCGATACGTCTTAACATCGATTCATCAGGCCAGCCAAGCGATGGGGAGCTATACGACCGGCGTGACTCCGCCACCCGCACCTTCGAGCAAGCCACGATAGTTTCGCATGACGAGATGCGAGTCGATCTTTTGTACGAGGTCAAAGGCCACGCTGACGGCAATCAGCAAGCCTGTCCCACCGTAAAAACCGGCGATCGAATAGGGGACACCAAGCGATCCGTAAACGATGGTCGGAACAATCGCGACGATCGACAAGAACGCGGCTCCGACATAGGTGATTCGAACCATCACCTTTTCAAGGTAGTCCGTCGTTCGCTTGCCCGGCCGATAACCAGGGATAAACGTTCCGCTATCTCGCAGGTTGTCTGACATTTCCTTCGGGTTGAAGGTAATCGCTGTCCAGAAGAAACAGAAGAAGAAGATCAGGGCGACGTACAGCAGGTTAAAGATGTACGAGGACTGATCGCTCAGCGTCAAACTGGATAGGTTTAAGAAGTTAAACAGGGTTCCTCCACTTTCGAATCGAGCAGCCAGAAAACCGAACATCACACCGGGAATCATTAGCAAACTACTTGCGAAAATGATCGGCATGACCCCTGCTTGATTGATACGAAGCGGCAAATGTTGGCGAGTCCCACCATAGACACGGCGACCTCGAGTGAACTTTGCCGATTGCGTCGGTATCTTGCGTTGACCAAGCGTAATGAAGACGACACCAAAAACGACGCCTACAAAAAGCAGGACCAGCAGAATCAAGGTTTCGATCCCGACTTGCCCCCGGCTCAACCCGGTCAACTCGGTCTTCATGTTTCGAATCAGCTCATACAACGCCTGAGGCATTCGAGCCAAGATCCCCGCCATGATCAGCAGGCTGATCCCATTGCCGATCCCGTATTCGTCAATCTGTTCACCCAGCCACATCAAGAACACCGTACCACAGGTCATCACCAAGACGGCGACAATTTGCCAACCGAAAAACAAGCCGGTTGCATCAGCATTCAAAAAGTTGGGGTTGATGTTTCCGTAGCCCGTACTGCCACCCGCCATCAACATGAACTTCAAGTACATGTAGCTCTGGATCACACAAATGAAGACGGTCAAATAACGGGTGTATTCGTTGAGTTTTTTGCGTCCAGCTTCGCCTTCTTTCTTGAGTTCCTCGAGCGGCTTGTAGACGCTGCCGAGAAGCTGGAAAATAATCGATGCCGAGATATAGGGCATGATGCCGAGACCAAAAATGGTCGCTTGCCGTAGATCGCTGGCAGCAAACACGCTGACCTTCTCAAAGAAGTCGGCGGCTCCACCGCCCACCGTATCGCCCATATTGGTTGCGATCATCGGCAACGGGATGTGGAAACCGATCCGATAAACGGCCAACAAGCCGATCGTCAGAAGTACCTTCTTACGAAGTTCGGGAATCGAAAAAATGATTCGTAGTTTCTCAAACATACGTCAAACTGTCTCGTGTTTGGCAGGGCGTAAAATGCCGGTATGTGATACCCGGTGAGTCGATCGACACACCCGATTCCTAGGCGAAGTTTACCGTTTGTGCAGGTTCTGGGCGATAGGAATGTAGGTAATCCGAAGGCTGGAAATGATTTTATTTGAACGACCCGCGCCACCAGTGGGACAGGGGCATAAATAAGGGCCAACCGCCCGGCCAACTCGCAGTCGGCCGGGCGGTTGGCCCTCTCGGTTGCCTCGTGTGCGGCTCCTTGTGGGGAGACCGCGATTGAAAAAGAGCGGTGCCGCAACCCGCGGCGGTCAACGATCGGACCGGGTGGTCCGACGCAAACGCTACTTTTTCGCAGCTTCGCGTTCTTGCTTGAGCGCCGCAACGCGTTCGGCTGGCTCTCGTTTTGGGGCCAACTTATTGATCGTCCCTCCGGCAGCCGTGATCTTCTCTTCGGCACTCTTGCTGAATCGATGAGCCGAAACGGTCAGCTTCTTGGTCAATTCGCCATCGCCGAGGATCTTCACCTCATCAAAACTACCTTTTGCCAAGTCCTTGGCCGCCAATTCTTGCAGGGTCACTTCGGCACCGTCATCGAATGCTTCGTTCAACTTGCCAACGTTGACCGCGAACACGTCGACGGACCATTTGTTGTTAAAGCCTCGCTTGGGAACGCGCCGGAACATCGGCATCGCACCGCCTTGGAAGTTGGGTTTTCGACTGTACCCACTACGGCTCTTGTGCCCCTTGTGACCACGGCCGGATGTCTTACCCGTACCGCTACCGGGACCACGCCCGATGCGTTTGCGTTTGCGGTGCTTGGTTATCCCGCGATGGACGTCGTTAAGGTTCATAACGAAACCTGGATCAAATACGTTTAGATTGAATGGTGATGTTTGGTTGGGATCGTACGAATTGAACTACTTTGCAGCGGTCAACTCTTCGACCTCGAGTCCGCGAAGCGCCGCGACTTGCTCGCGTGTCCTCAGCTTGGACAATGCATCGACGGTTGCTTTGACAAGTGTCACCGGGTTATTGGTGCCGTACGACTTGGTCAAAATATCGTGCACGCCACAGGCTTCGCAAACGGCGCGAACCGCTTGTCCGGCAATGATACCGGTACCCGCACCTGCCGGAATCAACAGCACCTTGGCCGCTCCATACCGCCCCCACACTTGGTGCGGAAGCGTGCCTTCGACCAAGGGCACGTCGATCATGCTATGACTGGCTTGTTTTTGAGCTTTCTGGACGCTCGGTGGAACCTCATTGGCTTTGCCATAGCCCCAGCCGACTTTGCCGTTGCCGTCACCGACAACCACCATCGCAGCAAAACTAAACCGACGACCACCTTTAACCACGGCCGCACAACGTTTAATTTTGACGACGCGATCGAGCAAGTCGCCGAGCGAATTTTCTTCGCCTTTGTTCCGCTTGTTTCGTGGTCCGTTACTAATGGTTCTGTCCTCGAATTAGGATTTGTCTTTTCTGAATCCACCCGCCCTAACGGCAGGTGCGTCTATTAAAACTGCAAACCAGCTTCGCGTGCCGCGTCGGCGAATGCTTTCACTCGGCCGTGGTACCGATTATGTCCACGATCCAATCGCACACTCGTGATTCCCGCAGCCGTCGCTTTCTCGGCAATCAACGTACCGATCTTGGCTGCCGCCTCACTGTTACCGCCGTAACCGACATCTCCGCGAACGGATTGATCCAAGGTGCTTGCGCTGACCAAGGTCTTGCCCGCTTCGTCATCGACAAGCTGGCAACTGAAATGCTTCAACGACCGACTCACACAAAGCCGCGGTCGTTCCGCGTCGCCACGTAACTTGTTGCGAACGTGCTGTCGCCGTCGAATGCGTTTCTTGAGAAGCTTCTTGTTCTTATCCATCGTCTTATTCGCTTGAGTTCGATTCCGAAAGGGGTCTGACCCTTTCCTGAACCACTCGCTTGTCAAATGCAAATACTGTTTTCGATTACCGATTCAACCGGGTCAGACCACCCGCTTAAAGGTTTACTTGGTTGCCGACTTACCAGCCTTGATCTTAACCTGTTCGCCTTGATAGCGAACGCCCTTGCCCTTGTAGGGTTCCGGTTTTCGCAGGGCTCGAATCTCCGCTGCAAATTGACCAACGCTTTGCTTATCGCAGCCTTGGATCACCACATGCGTTTGGTCCGGACAGGTCACCGTCAATCCCGTTGGGATCTTTCGATGCAACTCGTTCGCATAGCCGACCCGTAACTGCAACGTGTCGCCACTGATTGCAGCCAGATAACCCACGCCCACGATCTCTAACTTTTTCTCGTAGCCCTTCGTGACCCCTTCGACCATGTTGTTGATGATCGCACGGGTCAAACCGTGGAAGGCTCGCGAAGTACGTTCGTCATCGCCGCGAGTGACCACCACTTCGTTACCGTCTTCGCTGACCGCTACCGTAATTTCCGGGCGATGCTCGAAGCTTAACTTGCCTTTGGGGCCTTCGACGTCGATCACACGCCCACTGACCGACACTTTCGCGCCGTCAACAACGGGGACCGGTTTCTTTCCGATACGACTCATGGTTTGACTTCGTTTTGGTTCGCCACAGATCTCTCGACCTGCAACTTGTCTAACACGACTTGTTTAAATATTTACGTTTTTGGGTGGGGTCACGGCTTACGAAACTTCGCAAAGCACTTCGCCGCCGACGTTATCTCGTCGGGCTTCGCGATCGCTGATCACACCCTTACTTGAACTGATGATGCTAATACCTAGCCCCCCCAGCACTGGACGCAGTTCTTTGCTGCGTGTGTACAAACGACGCCCCGGCTTGCTGATCCGCTTGATCGTTTGGATCACACGTTCGCCGTTCGGTCCGTACTTCAGTTCCAGTCGAAGCGTTGACGAAGGGTTCTCCTCGTCAACTTCCTTCCAGTCCCAAATGAAACCTTCTCGCTTCAGTACGTCTGCAACACCACGCTTCACCCGACTGCTGGGAACATCCACGAAGGGTTTTTCCACACGAACCGCGTTACGGATTCGAGTCAGCATGTCGGCAATTGGGTCAGTCATCATAATTTGTATTCTCCCCTAACAGGCTCAATTACCAACTTGCCTTACGAACGCCGGGAATCAACCCAATGTTCGCATTCTCGCGAAAACAGATTCTGCACAAGCCAAACTTTCGATACACCGAGCGCGGGCGTCCGCAGAACTTGCAGCGATTTTCCCGCCGCGTGCTGAACTTCGGTTTTCGACCGGCCTTCGCGATTTTTGATTTACTTGCCACGAGGAAACGTTCCGTTGGTTAATTCAGGGGTCTTTAAAGGTTGTTGTATTCAATTCGCCAGGGTTGCACCTGACCTAAGCTGCGTCCGTCTTCTTCGTCGGTGCGGCCTTAAAAGGCATACCGAACAGCGCCAACAGGTCACGAGCTTCGTCATTATTGGTCGCCGACGTGACGATCGTGATGTTCATCCCTTGCGGGCGAGTGAACTTGTCCGGGTTCAACTCAGGAAACACCAACTGCTCAGTCAAACCGAGTGTGTAATTCCCATTTCCGTCAAACGCGTTGCGATTGATCCCACGAAAGTCACGCACTCGCGGAAGAACGATCGAAACCAAGCGGTCAAGAAACTCGAACATCCGTTGTCGTCGCAGGGTCACCATGCAACCGATCGGCATCCCTTCGCGAAGGCGAAAACCCGCGATCGACTTTCGAGCGATGGTGATCACGGGCTTTTGACCTGCAATCTGAGTCATCGCGTCGTAGGCCAGATCCAGGATCTTCTTATCACCCGTCGCACTGCCAACGCCCATGTTCAGCGTGATCTTCTCGACTCGCGGAACCTGGTGAGGATTCTTGTAGCCATGCTTTTCGACCAACGCTTGGCGTATGGTCTCATCATAGCGGACTTGCATTCGTGTTTTGGTATCAGCCATGTTGGCTCTTACTGCGTCTAATAGATGGTCGGTGGTTAGTCTGAACTACTTACTTCTTCGTCACATGAGCAGCACGAGCCGGGGCGATCTTGCCCAACGTCGCACCGCTCTTCTTCGCAAAACGCTCTTTGCTGCCATCTGCCAAGAACCGAACACCCACCTTGGTGGGTGTTCCGGTTGTCGGATCGACCAACATGACGTTGCTCGCCGAGATAGGCATCTCTTTATTGAGTCGCCCCCCTTGCGGGTTCTTCTGGCTCTTTCGCACGTGCTTCCACACACGACCAGCACCCTCGACGACTAGCTTGTTCTTCTTACGGTCGATCTTCAAGATCTTGCCGCGATGGCCTCGATCGGCCCCGGCGATCACTTGAACTTCGTCATCAATGCGAAAATACATGGTCGATTCGTACTTGTTTTCTGATTTAATTTAACTTGAATTTCGGCTCGAACGGCAATGCCCAGCCTTACCTAAACCACTTCATTGGCGAGCGAAACAATCTTCATAAAGTTGCGTTCGCGAAGTTCGCGAGCGACAGCGCCGAAAATACGTGTCCCTCGAGGCGTTTGATCTTTGTCGATCAAAACCACTGCGTTGGAATCAAACCGAATGTAACTGCCGTCGGCCCGTCGCGTCGGAGTCTTGGTCCGAACGATGACCGCACGAACGATCGATTTCTTCTTGACATCGCTGCCAGGAATCACACTTTTCACGCTGCACACAATCACGTCACCAACGCTGGCGAATCGGCGACGCGAGCCGCCAAGCACTTTGATGCACATGACTTCTCGAGCACCGGTGTTGTCGGCAACCTCGAGTCGGGATTCTTGTTGGATCATGGTTTACGTGGCCGCTTGCAGGCCCTTTGTGTTTCTATCGGTTGTGTTGTTACTGCTTTGGGTCGACAGGCACTGACGCCCATCACGCGTTCTGTCTAGCCTTCGGATCCCTCACCCGCATGAGCCGCTTCCAAAGCTTCGGCTTCCGCGCTTTTGCGAGCAGCACGCAGGGCTGCCACGTCCACTTCGGTGCTCTTTTGCAGCACACGAACCAGTCGCCAACGCTTCAACTTGCTCAGGGGTTCGGATTCAATCAACTCTACAAGATCGCCTTGGCCCGACTCGTTGTTCTCGTCGTGCATGTGGCAAACCGTACGGCGGCGGACATACTTCTTATACTTCGGATGTTTGACGACACGATTGATCTCAACACGACGAGTCTTGCTCATCTTGTCACTAGTGACGACTCCGGATACGACACGCTTTGGCATAGTTCTTCTTGATCCCGCTTGGTTGACGGGGAAAGGGGGATGACTTACTGAATCGCCGCAGCGCGTTCTGTTTGCAGCGTCTTGATCCGAGCGATCAAGCGGCGGTTCTTTCGAATTTCACTGGGCGTATTGAGTCGTTCCGACTGCGATTGAAAACGAAGTCGAAACAGGGTCTCACCCGCTTCGTTCATCGTCGCCTGCAGTTGTTCATCGCTCATGTCGCGAAGTTCATTAATTTTTGTCATGGGTATGCTTTGAATTAGCTATTGAGGCAATTAAGCCGTACGTCGTTCAACAAAACGAACCTTAACCGGCAGCTTACTTGCCAACCGGGCAAAGCAAACCTTGGCTTGTTGTTCTGTCACACCACCGAGTTCGTACAAAACCGTCCCCGGCTTTACGACCGCGGCCCAGAAGTCCGGCTCACCCTTCCCCTTACCCATCCGAGTTTCCAGCGGAGTGCTGGTCACCGATTTGTCTGGGAAGATTCGAATGTAGAGCTTTCCTTCACCGCGGACGTATTGCTGAGCAGCGATACGACCGGCTTCAATCGTCGTGGCCTTGATCCAACCCGCGTCGAGGGATTGAATACCATAGTCACCGAAGACGACGGTGTTGCCGCGCGTCGCGCTACCTTTTATGCGACCTCTTTGGCTTTTTCGATGCTTGACCCGCTTGGGCATCAGCGCCATCGGATTCGTCTCCGTAAGTACCTTGATTAATCCACACCTGAATCCCGATGTGCCCCTGTGGCGTCACCGCTTCAGTTGTTCCATAGTCGATCTTTGCTTGCAGGGTACTCAAAGGAATGGATCCTGCAATTTGCTTTTCTCGGCGAGCCATTTCCGCTCCGCCCAAACGCCCTGCCAATTGAACCTTGATGCCCTTGGCTCCGGCGTCCATCGTTGTCTCGAGCGAGCGCTTCATCGTACGACGAAAACTGGATCGCTTTGACAATTGTTGTGCGATATCTTCGGCCACTAACTGAGCCATCAACTCAGGGCGTCCTACCTCTTCCACCTTCAAATTGATTCGACGACCAATCAGGTTTTGAAGTTCTGCTTGCAGGATTTCAATCTCCTGACCCTTCTTGCCAATGATCAAACCGGGGCGGGCAACGAACATCATCACACGAACTTCGTCGCGAGTACGCTCGATCTCGATCCGGTCAATCCCAGCGTTCTTGTACTGAGTCTTCTTCGGATGATTCTTGATGAAATCTCGCAGTTTGCGATCTTCCAGCAACAAATCCGCAAAGTCCTGTTTCGATGCATACCATCGGCTGGTCCAGCCGCGAGTGACGCCAGTTCGAAACGCAATCGGGTTAACTTTTTGACCCATAATTTAGGACTCGTCTGTTTTCTTTCTTAGGTGATGTTCGGTCAGGAAACAGCCTGCTGGCTGCGCTCCCACTATATCTCGTCGATCGGGGTCAATCCCACGTGGATGTGGCTGCTTCGCTTCTTGATCATGAACGCAGTCCCACGGGCACGCGGACGAATCCGCTTGAGCATCGGACCACCATCGATGCGGACGTCGGTCAAAACCAACTCCTCAATTCGATGACTGCGACCATCGTTCTGGTCCGGATCCTGAGCATTGCCCACCGCACTCTTGATCACCTTCTCTAGCATCCGAGCTCCACGCTGCGGCTGAAACTTCAGCGTATCCAGTGCCTCGTCGGCGTACATCCCACGAACCAAATTGGCGAGCAGACGCACTTTTTGAGCGCTGATGCGTGCGTTGCGATAATGTGCTGTGAAATTGGCCATATCTTTTCTCAGTGGTCCCGCGACGCTGTTCACGGGGCGTTGTCTTATTTAGCGAATCAGGATTTCCTACGAGCCATGCCGCAGGACGACTACTTCTTGCCGCCTTTGCCGCCGTGACCACGAAACGTTCGGGTCGGTGCGAACTCGCCAAGCTTGTGACCAACCATGTCTTCGGACACCAACACTTTCACATGCTTGCGTCCATCATGAACCATGAACGTAATGTTCACGAATTCCGGAACGATCGTGCAGGAACGTGCCCATGTCTTGATCGGTTCGCTCCGTGCGCCGTCGAGTTGCTTCTGTACCTTGAAGAACAACTTCGGGTCGACAAACGGACCTTTCTTGCTACTGCGGCTCATAAATCAAATCAATTTCGTGTTTTGTATCTTACTTGTGTAATTTCAACTGGCCGTAACGTCGACTCTTGCGACGGCGGACGATTGCACTGTTACTTGGCTTACGCTTCTGTCGAGTTGCACCACCCTTGGCATTCTTGCCCTGAGGGCTGACCGGGTGACGACCACCCTTGGTTCGACCTTCACCACCACCGTGCGGGTGATCGCAGGGATTCATCGCGGTCCCGCGGACATGCGGTCGACGACCGAGCCAACGAGATCGACCGGCCTTGCCTAGCCGAACCTTCATGTGATCACTATTACCAACCTGGCCGATTGTCGCCCGACATACACTGGGGATACGGCGAATCTCACCGCTTGGCAGCGAAATCTGTGCCCAATCTGCCTCACGAGCCATCAAGGTCGCTTGCGTCCCCGCCGAACGACAAAGTGTCGCCCCACGACCCGCACGCAACTCAATGCAACAGATACTGGTGCCCAGCGGAATGTTTTTCAGCGGCAAGCAGTTGCCCAATGTGGGAGCAGCATCCGGTCCGTTCTGAACGGTATCACCCGCCTTCAAACCCGACGGAGCAACAACGTAAACCTTCTGGCCATCGGCGTACTTCAACAACGCGATTCGCGCCGACCGGTTCGGGTCATACTGCACCGAATCGACCACTGCGTCCACACCATCTTTGGCGCGACGAAAATCGACGACACGATACTTCTGCTTGTGACCGCCACCGCGGTGACGCGCCGTGATCTTCCCCTGGTTGTTTCGCCCACCGGTCTTCTGCTTCGGACGAAGCAGCGACTTCTCCGGCACATAACCAGGAGTCAGTTCGGCAAAGTCACTGACCGACGCGTTGCGTCGCCCAGCACTTGTCGGCTTGTAGACTCGGATTCCCATGTTTTCAGTTCACAGTGTTACAGTTTACAGTTGTCATTTGCTAAACAGTCAGGCGGCCAAAACCGCGTCAAGACTGTTAAAAGAAGTCGATTCGATCATCCTCAGCCAATTGAACGATCGCCTTCTTCCAATCGTTCGTCCGCCCGCTGCGATAGCGATAACGGCGAATCTTGCCTTTACGTGTCTGCGTACGCACCTTTTCCACCTTGACGTGGAACAATTCTTCGACCGCGCGTTTGACATCAAACTTTGTCGCGTCCCGATGAATCTGAAATGCGTACTGATTGTTTCGCGTGGCTCGATGCACTCCCTTTTCCGTCACAAGCGGACGCATAAGGATCTGGTGCGACTCAAGCTGAATCGCGCCTTCAGCCTGCGGTGGTGGTTGGATTTTTGTCATGAGTCGTATCTTGTTATTTTGAATCTACTGCAATTCGTAATGCGGCTTCCACAGAAACCCTCATTCGCTCTCATCCGACGCTTGCTGCCCAGCAAAGGTGCCATCCTTGATCTTATCAAGGGCAGCCTTCGTCACCAGCATTTGATTCGGAGCTAAAACCGAAAGCGCGTTCAACTCGCGAACCGGACAGACGCTGACGCCGTCGATATTCCGACCGCTCTTGTAAACCATCAAGTCCTGATCCGCTGTCGCTACGAGCGTCGTCTTGCCATCAAGCCCCAATGCCTTCAGGACCGAGACCATCTTGCTGGTCTTTGGCTCAGCAAAACCGAGCGAATCAACCACAACCATCTGGCCGTCATCGATTTTCGAACGGATCGCCATCCGCGTCGCCAAGCGAATCGCCTTCTTCGGCAACCGATAGCTGTAATCACGCGGCTTGATCGTCCTTGCGACACCACCACCGCGACGTATATTCGTCCGCTTACTGCCGGCACGAGCATTCCCCGTCCCCTTTTGGCGGTACATCTTCTTCGTCGTCCCCGACACCTGCCCGCGAGTCCGCGTGTTGTGCGAACCCTGCCGCTTGTTCGCCTGATACATCACCACGACATCGTGCATCAACTGCTTGCTGACACGATTGGCGATCTGCTCGGTATCGATTTCATACTGGCCAACTTCGCCGCCAGTTTCATTGTAAATTGTTAGCGTTGCCATCTGCGTCTAACCAACCTTATTTGTTTCTTGAACCGAAACGAACCCACCGTTTGGCCCTGGGACCGCACCACGCACGAGCAACAGATTGTTCTCGGCATCCACACGAACCACTTCAAGATTACGCACGGTTGTCTGAGTGTTACCGTACTGCCCTGGCATCCGAGTGCCCTTAAAGACGCGACTCGGCGACGCACTGCAACCGGTACCGCCAGCGTAGCGGTGACACTTCTTCACACCGTGCGTCGCACGTTGGCCAGAAAAATTGTGCCGCTTCATGACACCCGAGAAACCACGACCCTTACTGGTCCCGGTGACATCAACCCTCCTGACTTCCGAAAACTGCTCGACCGTCAGCGTGGAACCCACCTCAACCTCGGCACCGCCACGGAATTCACGGATAAATCGCTGAGGCTCACAATCAGCCTTCTGGAGCAACTCAACGCCGGCAGCAACACGATCCTTTGAACGCTTACTCTCTAACTTCGCCACATGACCACGCTCACTGCGATTCGCCAAACGACGAGGCTTATCCTCGAACCCCAACTGAACTGCCTGATAGCCGTCACGACTTGGACTGCGAACCTGCAGCACATGACACGGACCCGCTTGGATCACCGTCACAGGAACGGAGGTACCGTCTTCCAAGTAAATCTGAGTCATCCCGACTTTGCGGCCGAGAATTGATGGTGACATATCTTTCACTTCGCCCCATGTCTTCCACAGGACGTCCGTCATTCGAGTTGGAACCCAAGTTTGCCGAAACGAACCAACAGCCGACCGAAACACTTCACTAACCGAACACGGGCAGTAAAGCGAACACGACCTGCAGGTTATCGCCTCGGCTTCCGTTCATTCGGAAACCGCTTGCTTCTTAGACTGAGTGCAATTTGAGCCAGAAAACCACCAACGAGACAAAGAGAAGTCTCGAGAAACCCACATCGGGCAGGCAGATTGTCTTGGAACTTGACCAGTTGACCGTTTAGCGCGCTGATGCCTTAATCTTGATATCAACACCGGCCGGAAGGCTTAACTTATTCAATGCTTCAATCGTCTTGGCGGTCGCCTGGACAATATCAATCAAACGCTTATGCGTCCGGATCTCGTACTGCTGACGAGCTTTTTTATTCACAAACGGCCCTGACAAAACCGTGTACCGCTCGATCCGAGTCGGCAACGGAATCGGACCATGAACCTCACTGTGCGTTCGCTTCACTGTGTCGACGATCTCCTGAGCACTCACATCAAGCACAGAGTGGTCGTATGCTTCCATACGAATGCGAATAACTTCACTTGCACCGGCTGACACGATGGCTTAATCCGTCGAAATAACGTTGCGAATTGAACTGAGTCTAGCGAGACAAACACTCCCCGTTGATAGAGGACGCGTCGCAAGCTAGAACACACTTGTCCCGGAGCGAACGAATCGCCCAGGTGAGAGGCGGAGAATTTACGTTGCCGCCGTCGATGCGTCAACGGCTGTTGAACGATTCGTGAAAAACTTTTTGAATTCTGCGTGAGTAATTTTTGATCAATGCATGATTCCACGCGGCACAATCCCCTCAAAACCCGTATCCTCGCTGTTTTGGTCGCAGCGATGCCGTTGTCGCTGTTGATCACGGCCAGCCAATTACACCCTGACCCCGACGGCTTGGGCACCCACCAGCAGCTCGGTTTTCCGCCTTGCACCTCACGTGTTCTGTTCGGCGTGCGCTGCCCCTCGTGCGGAATGACCACGTCTTGGGCATATTTCATGCACGGCCAGTGGTATGCAAGTGCATCAACCAATCTTGGCGGCTTTTTGTTGGCGTTTGCCGCCTGGGGCACAATTGCCGTTTGCGGAGTGTGCGTCGCCAAACCGCAGACACCACTGCTGGCTCACCAAAAGACGGCTGCATGGATCGCGATCGCCATCGCCGCGGTAACGCTCGTCGACTGGGCGGTGCGACTGTTCCCAGGATAGCGACCTCCCCCCTACGAGGTCGTGCAGGTTTTAAGTTGTTGATTGAAAAAGACTTACAAGATTTACCTCTCCCTCTGGGAGAGGTCGAGCCTAAGCGAGGGAGAGGGATAACGGGCTGCGATTACAACATGAAATTCCAGCACGGTTTCTATACCGGCCCTCCCCCTCGCTGCGCTCGACCCCTCCCGCTGCGCGGGCAGGGGTGGTTGGGTAAACATTCGCGGAAGGTGTGGAGGCTGTGCGCAGCGTCAACGGCCAGCGGTTCACTTTTGGTCGAGATGGGGGCGGTGAGACTCGATCGAGCCAACTTGGCGCCGAGTTGACGGGATGATTTACG